>NZ_CP102578.1:2564038-2882115 GCF_042230915.1 Archangium gephyra
ACACCGCCTCGAAGACGCCGTCCGGGAAGAGGTGCACGTGGGCATCCACCACGGGCGGCAGCCCCTCGGGCAGCCGGGGGCCCTCCTCGTCATTCAAGGCTGGCAGGGGCAGTATCGAGCTTGCAGACGCCAGCCAGCCGGAGGCCGCGCCCAGGCAGGCCGGGGAATCGTCGGGGTGGTCCATGCGCGGAGGAGGCCTACTCCTTCTTGCGCTCCGCCTCCCCCTGCTGCTGCTTGTCCAGGCGGCGCAGGTAGGCGTTGTTCGAGTAGCCGGCGCGCTCCAGCCGCTGGGTCTCGATCAGATCGGCGACCTTGGTGCACACCTGGCTGAGCAGACGGAGCGACTCGGCCAGAATCTTCTCGGCCTGGTCCTGCGCGTCCGCGCGCTTGATGACGGTCCGGTCGCGGCGGAACAACTGGGTCAACTTCATCCCAACCAATCTAAGGGAAGGCGTCCCCTCTTGCCACCGGACTGATGGGCACCGGGCCCGCGCTCTCCGCCGCTCGCGGCTCCCTCCAGGGCGGGCTGGGGTGATCCACTCCGCGCGAGTGTTGGCCCGTTGACGCATCCGGCCAACGCGGAGCATTGGACATCAACAACTTAACAACCCAGCAAATTTACACATTGGACTGCGCCCGGCTGGGGGGAGGGGCCGTTCCGAGGGAAAGCGTCGGGTAAACGACCATAATCAGGGGCCTTTCACGAATTTTCAGCAGGGGGGGTGACGCGCGGAAAATTTGTGCTTACAGTGCACCCATTCACTTCCCGACTTCCTGTCGAGACGGTCGAAAGGGGGAACTGCGCATGGCTTACGATGGCGAGCTTGTGAAGATGGCGAATGGCCGCTGGGCGCGGTTCCAGCGTTGCCAGGTGTACCGCCCCGGCGTCGAGGACGCGGGCGAGACGATGATGTTGATTGCAGTGGAGCTGGACGAGCGCTACCAGTTGTTGCTGGACGAAGTGGCGGACTCGCTGGCGCAGTACCGGCACCGGGGCATTGCGGTGCAGGCCAGGCTGGACGAGGCGCAGCGGCTGACGCTGCACCCGGAGTCGGAGTCCAGCGCGCTTCACTAACGGGGCCGGTAGAAGCGCGCGGCGTTGTCGAAAGCCACGCGCTTCACCACTCGTTCCGACAGCTTCGCCTTGGCCAGCAGGTTGGCCACGCGCGCGAGCCCCAGAATGTCCCCGGCGCCATCGCCGGCATCCGAGTTGAGCACCAGCCGTTCGCTGCCAAGCCGGCGCACCAGCGCCACGGCACGCTCGGCCTTCAGTGCTTCGGGGTGCAACGTCAGCCCCGCCCAATGCCCACACCCGAGGATGTTGCGCACGGTGCGGCCGTTGGCGTGGTCCACCAGCACGCGGGAGGGCCGCACGCCGGACTCGCGGAGCAGGGTGAGGATGCGCCGGGTGTGGCGCTCCTTGTCGCGCACCGGGGTGTGCACCAGCACCTTGAGCTTGAGCTGGCGCGCGAGCGCGAGCTGCTCGAGGAAGGCCTCCTCCTCCTCGATGCCGCCCGAGTGCAGTCCCGTCTCGCCCAGGGCCACCACGCGTCCGCCCCGGAAGTAGTCGGGGAGGCTCGCGAGCACCTCGGACAGGCCGCGGCGGGGGATGCAGCGCGGGTGCACCCCCAGCGCCGCCCAGGCGCGGATGCCCAGCCGCTCCAGGCGCGGCAACTGCCGGAGCATCAGGTCGTCGAAGTGCTTGCGCAGGGCCTTGGGGGTGGGCTCGGGCAGGTGGTGGGCGACCACGAGCGCCCGCTCCACCCCGAAGAAGCGCATGGACTCGAGGTCCTGGTCGCTGAGGGCCTCCGGGTGGAGGTGCGCGTCGAAGAGATGGAGGAGCGGGGTGGCCACGGTGTGTTCTGTCCTGTCCGTCAGTCCTGGCCGAGGGCGGCGCCCTCGTTGCGGGGATCGCTCGCCGCGTAGCGCAGGTTCGTCTTCGGGTCGCTGTAGACGGCCTCCGCGTCGCCCCAGGCCTCCTGCTTGCGGATCTTGTGACCCTTGGCCTCCAGCGCCGCCTGGGTGGCGGCCTCCAGGCCCCAGCGGTCCACCCACAGCTCATCCGGCAGGTACTGGTGGTGCAGCCGGCCCTGTCCCACCGCGCGCACCACGTCCATCTTGTGGTCCACGATGTTGGAGATGACCTGGATGACGGTGGTGGGGATGGTGGAGCCGCCCGGGCTGCCCACCGCCAGCATCACCTTCTTGGGGTCCTCCTTGGAGAAGACGAGGGTGGGGGACATGGAGGACAGGGGCACCTTGCCCGGGGCGATGGCGTTGGCCTCGCCCGTCACCAGCCCGTAGGCGTTGGGCACGCCGGGGAGCGCGGCGAAGTCGTCCATCTCGTCGTTGAGGAGGATGCCGGTGCCCTTGGCCACCACGCACGAGCCGAAGGCGTAGTTCACCGTGGTGGTGAGGGCCACCGCGTTGCCATCCTTGTCGATGACGGAGATGTGCGTGGTGTTCTTCTTCTCCGGCGCGCTGGAGGGGTCGTACCAGGTGCCGTCCGGCTTCTTCAGGGTGGAGCCGCTGGCGCCCTCCCGCGGCGGCAGCAGCGAGGCGCTCGGCGTGGCCTTCTTGGGGTCGATGCTGCCCGCCAGGTCCGCGATGTAGCCGGAGGAGGTGAGGCTCTCCATGGGAATCTTCACGAAGGCCGGGTCACCCAGGTACTTCACCCGGTCCACGTACACGCGGCGCACCGCCTCGACGTAGAGGTGGAGCGACTCCGGCTCGCGGAAGTCCAGGCCCTGGGGGCGCAGCCGCTCCATGGCGCCGAGCACCTGCACCACCGCGAGTCCCCCCGCGCTCGGGGGCGGCATGGTGAGGATGCGGTGGCCGCGGTAGCTGCCCTCCAGGGGTGCATGGGCGCGCGTCTTGTAGTCCTTCAGGTCCTCGAGCGAGAGCGTGCCGCCGCCCGCCTTCACCGTGTCCACCATCGCCTGGGCCAGCGGGCCCGAGTAGAAGGCCTTGGGGCCGCTCTTCGCGAGCGTCTGGAGCGTCCGGGCCAGCTCCGGCTGCTTCACGAGGTGGCCGATGGGCGGCACGTCCAGCTCGCCCTTGTCGTTCTTGGCGAGGAAGATGCGCGCGGCCTCCGGGTCCTGCCGCAGGCAGTCGCGCCGCAGGGTGGCCAGGCCCTGGTACTTGGGGGACACCCAGAAGCCCTTGCGCGCGGCGTCGATGGCCGGCTGCAGCACCACCGCGCGGGGCAGCTTGCCGTGCTTGTCCAGCAGCTCCAGGTAGCCGGCCACCGCGCCGGGCACCGCCACGCTCGTCGCACCGTCCGTGGACAGCCCTGGCACCACCTGTCCGTCCTTCAGGTACATGTCGCGCGTGGCCCCCTTGGGTGCCACCTCGCGGAAGTCCAGCACCTGCGTCCCACCCGTCTTCGCGTCATGCACCAGCGCGAAGCCACCGCCGCCAATGCCCGAGTGGTACGGGCCCACCACTCCCAGGGTGAAGGCCGCCGCCACCGCCGCGTCCACCGAGTTGCCGCCCTTTTCCAGCATCCGCAGCGCGGCCTCGCTCGCCATCGGGTGCGCCGTGGCCACCGCCCCGCCCCGGTACGGCCGCGCCGCCCAGGCGGGCCACGCGATTACCAGTGCCATCAGTGCCACTGCCCACCCGTTTTGGTGAGTCCGCATCTTTACCGTCTCCACGTGCAAAGCCTCCGTCCGGGCCCTCAACTGACGCTTCCGCGAGTGCGCGTTCTGGAGTATCCCCGGCCGCCGCTCGGACTCGCTAAGAAACGTTTCAACATCGAGAAGTGTCCGGCTGACACCAGCATGCCCGGCCTGGAGTTTGACCGGGGCGCAGGCGAGGGCATCCTGTGCATGACGGTTCGTCGCGCCGGGGGAAACATGAACGCCAACCTGACGACAATGAAGCAAACGTCGGCCTCGCCAGAGGTCACGGTGACGACGGTGTTCCTCAAACCGACGTTCGGTATCACCGTGCAGAGCAACACGCTGTCCGTTTCCGTGAAGGCTCGCCCGGAGGGCATCCGCTCCACGCGTCCCCCCGCTCGCGGTTGACGGGCCGCTTTCGCATCCCTAGTAATCGCCGCCTATGACAGCTCCTCTGGCGGCGGTGGTGTTGTGCGCGGGCAAGGGCACGCGGATGAAGTCGGAGAAGGCCAAGGTCCTTCACCCCATCCTCGGCAAGCCCATCTGTGCCTATCCCCTCATGCGAGCGCTGGAACTGGGCTCCTCTCCCGTGGTGCCGGTGGTGGGCCACCAGGCCGAGGAGGTGGAGCGCTCCATCCGCGCCCATTTCCCCACCGCGCCCCTGCGCTTCGCGCTCCAGAAGGACCAGCGCGGCACGGCGGACGCGGTGCGCTCGGCGGAAAGCGCGCTGAAGGACTTCAAGGGGCGCGTGCTCATCCTCTACGGGGACGTGCCGCTGGTGCGCCGCGAGACGCTCGAGGCGCTCTCCGCCGCGCACGACAAGAGCGGCGGCGTGCTCTCCCTGGTGTCCACCTCGCCGGCGGACCCCACCGGCTACGGCCGCGTCATCCGCGAGATGGGCAAGGTGGTGCGCATCGTCGAGCACAAGGACGCCCCCCCCGAGCAGCGCCAGGTGCGTGAGTGCAACGCCGGCATCTACCTGGTGGAGTCCTCCTTCCTCTGGAAGGCACTGGCCAACATCCGCAGCACCAATGCGCAGGGCGAGTTCTACCTGACGGACCTGGTGGAGATGGCCGCGGCGCAGGGCCCGGTGGGCTCCATCGACGCCGAGTTCGGCGAGACGGCCGGGGTGAACGACCGGGTGGAGCTGGCGGCGCGCGCCAAGGAGCTCCAGGCGCGCATCAACACCTGGCACATGCGCAACGGCGTCACCCTGACGGACCCCTCCACCACGTACATCGAGGAGGGCGTGGCCATCGGGTCGGACACGGAGATTGCCCCCATGGTGACGCTCTCGGGCGCCACGGTGGTTGGCCGCAACGTCACCGTCGGACAGGGCAGCGTCCTGCACGCCTCCTCGGTCGCCGACGGGACGACCATCAAGCCGTACACCGTGCTGGAGGAGGCCCGGGTGGGCGAGCGCTGCATCCTCGGCCCGTTCTCCCGGTTGCGCCCCGGCACGGACCTCGCCGAGGAGGTGCACCTGGGCAACTTCGTGGAGACGAAGAAGGCCCGCCTCGGCCGCGGCTCCAAGGCCAACCACCTGGCCTACCTGGGCGACGCGAAGATCGGCTCCGGGGTCAACGTGGGCGCCGGCACCATCACCTGTAATTACGACGGGGTGAACAAGCACCTCACCGAGCTGGGCGATGGCGTCTTCATCGGCTCGGACACCCAGCTGGTGGCCCCTGTGAAAGTCGGGGACGGTGCGTATGTCGGTGCGGGCACCACGGTGACGAAAGATGTGCCTCCCGGGAGCCTCGCTGTGTCCCGTACGCCACAGGTCAACATGGAAGGCTGGGTGGAGAGGAAGAAGGCTCGCATGGCCAAGTCCGCGGAAGCAGGCCCTTCCAAGCCGGACAAGGCCTCCGCGGGCTAGTGGGCCCGCGTTTTGCTTGTCGTCAGGGTGACAGGTGTCGCCCGATGTGGGTGGAAATGCCCCCCGAATTTGCAATCGGGGGGTCGGGCGTGAGAGAGGACGGACAACATGTGCGGCATTGTTGGGTATGTCGGGGACAAGGAGTCGGCTCCCATCCTGGTGTCTGGGCTGAAGAAGCTCGAGTACCGGGGGTATGACTCCGCGGGTGTGGCGGTGGTGAACCGCAACGTCCTGAACGTGGTGCGGGCCACGGGCAAGCTGAAGAACCTGGAGAACCGCGTCCAGACGGACGTGCCGCAAGGCACCATCGGCATCGGCCATACGCGCTGGGCCACGCATGGGCGTCCCTCGGACGAGAATGCCCACCCGCACACCTACGGTGATGTGGCGGTGGTGCACAACGGCATCATCGAGAACCACCTGGCCCTCAAGGAGGAGCTGCGTGCCAAGGGGCACCACTTCTCCTCCGAGACGGATTCCGAGGTCTTCGCCCACCTCATCTCCGATGAGCTCAAGAGCGGCCTGGACCTGCCCGCGGCGGTGCGCGCGGCCATCACCCACGTGAAGGGCACCTACGCCCTGGCGGTGGTGACGGCCAGCGACCCCCACCGGATCGTCTGCACCAAGGACGCCTCTCCCATGGTGCTCGGCCTGGGCCAGGGGCAGAACTTCGTGGCCAGCGACGTGCCGGCGCTGCTCGAGCACACGCGCGACTTCGTCTACATGGAGGAGGGTGATCTGGCCGTCATCACCGCCGCCAACGTGGACATCTACAACCGCTCCGGCACCAAGGTGAACCGGCCCACCCGCCGCATCGACTGGACGCCGATGATGGCGGAGAAGGGCGGCCACAAGCACTTCATGCACAAGGAGATCCTGGAGCAGCCTCGCGCCGTGGCGGACACGCTGCGCGGCCGCATGCTCCTCTCCGAGGGCGACGTGCACTTCGAGGGCTGGAACCTCAGCCCCGAGAAGGTGCGGGCCATCACCAAGGTGACCATCCTGGCGTGCGGCACCTCGTGGCACTCGGGCATCGCGGGCAAGGCGATGATCGAGTCCCTGGCGCGCATCCCCGTGGAGGTGGAGCTGGCCAGCGAGTTCCGCTACCGAGATCCCATCGTGGAGCCCTCGCACCTGGCCATCGCCATCAGCCAGTCGGGCGAGACGGCGGACACGCTGGCGGCCTTCAAGGAGGCCAAGGCGCGCGGCGCCATGTCGCTCGCCCTGTGCAACGTCATCGGCAGCGCCATGACGCGTGAGGCGGACATCACCATCCTCACCAACGCGGGCCCCGAGATCGGCGTGGCCTCCACCAAGGCCTTCACCACGCAGCTGGTGGGGCTCTACCTGCTGGCGGTGAAGCTCGGCCGCATGCGCGGCACGCTCACCGTCAAGGCGGCGCAGGAGCACCTGACCGCGCTGACCGAGATCCCCAAGATGATCGAGGACGTGCTCAAGTGCGAGACTGCGGTCAAGCGCGTGGCGCGTGAGTTCATGGGCGCCCAGGACTTCCTCTTCCTCGGCCGCGGCCCCATGCACCCGGTGGCGCTCGAGGGCGCGCTCAAGCTCAAGGAGATCTCCTACATCCACGCCGAGGGCTACGCCGGCGGCGAGATGAAGCACGGTCCCATCGCGCTCATCGACGAGAAGATGCCGGTGGTGGTGATCGCTCCGAAGCAGCCGCACGTCGCCTACGAGAAGATCATCGGCAACATCGAAGAGGTGCGGGCGCGCGGCGGCAAGGTCATCGCGATCATCGACGAGGATGACGCGCACGTGGCCTCGCTGGCGGATCATGTCATCCGCATCCCCGCCGCCAGCGCGCTGCTCGCGCCGGTGGTGGCCACCATCCCCCTGCAGCTGCTCGCCTACCACGTGGCGGACCTGCGCGGGAATGACGTGGATCAGCCGCGCAACCTCGCCAAGAGCGTGACGGTGGAGTAGTCCCGCTCGGATCGGTCATCCGGTCCAGCCCGCCCGGGGATGCCTCTTCGCGAGGCCCCCGGGCGTTTTCATTGAATGTCCCCTCTCCCTTCGGGAGAGGGTCAGGGTGAGGGTGGCTGTCACCGTTCTTCAACCCGTGGCCCGAAGTGGGGACAGGGGGTTCAACCCGGGTTCACCCGATACCCTCACCCCGTCCCTCTCCCGGAGGGCGAGGGGAAATGGTCGCGGTTGTCAGCGCAAAGGGGATCAGAAGGCCGCGTCGAAGGTGACCTCTCCCACGACGCCCACCTGGTAGGCCGAGACGCGGCGCTCGAAGAAGTTCGCCAGCTCCTGCACGTCCTGCAGGTCCATGAAGCCGAACGGGTTCTTCGCGCCATAGCGCTTGGGCAGGTCCAGCATCACCAGCCGCTGATCCGCGACGAACTCCAGGTACTGCCGCAGCTCGTTCGCCGAGAGGCCGGCGACCCCGAGCCCCAAGAGGTCCTCGGCGAACTGGAGCTCGCACTGCACCGCCTCCTCCAGCATGGCGGTGACCTCGCGCTCCATCTCCGCGTCGAAGAGGCCGGGCTCCTCGCGGCGCACCGTCTTCACCACCTCGAAGGCGAAGGCCATGTGCGCGCTCTCGTCGCGGAAGACCCAGTTCGTCCCCGCGGCCAGCCCGTGCAGCAGCCCTCGCGAGCGCAGGAAGTACACGTAGGCGAAGGCCGCGAAGAAGAAGAGCCCCTCGATGCAGGCCGCGAAGCAGATGAGGTTGAGGAGGAACTTGCGCCGTTGCTCCCGCGTCTCCAGCCGCTCGAGCTCGCCGATGGAGTCCATCCACTTGAAGCAGAACTCCGCCTTCTTGCGGATGCTCGGGATGGTGTCGATCGCCGCGAAGGCCCGGGCTCGCTCGGCCGGGTCCGGCACGTACGTGTCGAGCAGCGTGAGGTAGAACTGCACGTGCAGCGCCTCCTCGTAGAGCTGCCGTGACAGGTACATGCGCGCCTCGGGCGCGTTCACGTGCTTGTAGAGGTTCAGCACGAGGTTGTTCGACACGATGGAGTCACCCGTCGCGAAGAAGGCCACGAGCCGCTGGATGAGGTGGCGATCCGCCGCCGTCATCTTCGAGCGCAGGTCTCCCACGTCGGTCGAGAAGTCCACCTCCTCCACCGTCCAGGTGTTCTTGATGGCGTTGCGGTACATCTCGAAGAAGACCGGGTACTGCATCGGCCGGAGCGTGAGGTTCATGCCCGGGTCGAGCAGGCGTGCCCCCGTCTTCGGCGCCGCGTGCGAGGTCTTGTTGGACGGAATGGGGGCAATCACTGGCAGGCCTCGCAGGCTTCGGGGTTCTCGAGAGAGCAGGCCACGGCCTGCGTGTCGGTGGGCTTCGACTCGGGGGCGGGAGCGGCGGTGGTCTTCGCGATGCGCGTGGCCGGCCGCGAGCGCAGGTAGTAGGTCGTCTTCAGCCCCTTCTTCCACGCGTACATGTACATGGAGCTGAGCTGGCCGATGTTCGGTGCCTCCATGAACAGGTTGAGTGACTGGCTCTGGTCGATGAAGGCACCCCGGTCCGCCGCCATGTCGATGAGCGAGCGCATCGGCAACTCCCACGCCGTGCGGTAGATGGCCCGCACGGGGGCGGGAATCTCCTCGAGCGACTGGATGGAGCCCTCCGCGAGCTTGATGCGGGCCCGCATGTCCTCGTTCCACAGCCCGAGCGTCTTCAGCTCCTCGACGAGGTAGCGGTTGACCTGGAGGAAGTCTCCCGAGAGCGTCTCGCGCTTGAAGAGGTTGGACACCTGCGGCTCGATGCACTCGTAGCAGCCCGCGATGGACGCGATGGTCGCCGTCGGGGCGATCGCGATGAGCAGCGAGTTGCGCAGGCCCACCTGCTTCACCCGGGCGCGCAGCGTCTCCCAGCGCGCCGTGTCCTCGGGGACGACGTTCCACGCGTCGAACTGGAGCTCGCCGCGCGCCGCCCGCGTCTCGGAGAAGGCCGGGTGTGCGCCGCGCTCGGCCGCCAGGTCCGCCGAGGCCGACAGGGCGTGGAAGTAGATCTCCTCGGAGATCTTCCGCGAGACGGCCCGTGCCTCGGCGCTGTCGAAGGGCAGGCGCATCTGGAAGAACACGTCCTGCAGGCCCATGATGCCCAGGCCCACCGGACGCCAGCGCAGGTTCGAGCCCTTCGCCGAGGGGATGGGGTAGTAGTTCAGGTCGATCACCCGATCCAACTGCCGCACCGCCGTCCGCACCGTCCGCGCGAGCTTCTCCCACTCGAAGGCCACCCGGCCGCTCTCGTCCACCGCCGTGTGCCGCGCGAGGTTGATGGAGCCGAGGTTGCAGACGGCCGTCTCGTCCCGCGACGTCACCTCCAGAATCTCCGTGCAGAGATTCGACAGGTGGACGACGCGGCCCGGCAGCGCCGTCTGGTTGCAGGCCCGGTTCGACTTGTCCTTGAACGTCATCCAGCCGTTCCCGGTCTGCGCCAGCGTCCGCATCATGCGCCCGTAGAGCTCGCGCGCCTTCAGCGTCCGGGCCGCCAGCCCCTGCTGCTCCGCCTGCTCATAGGCGCGCTCGAACTCCTCGCCGTAGAGGTCCGTCAGGTGCGGCACCCCCTTCGGGTCGAAGAGGGACCAGCTCCCATCGGCCTCGACGCGCTTCATGAAGAGGTCCGGGAGCCAGTTGGCGAGGTTCAGGTTGTGCGTGCGCCGCGCCTCGTCCCCGGTGTTGTCGCGCAGCTCGAGGAACTCCTCCAGGTCCGCGTGCCACGTCTCCAGGTACACGCAGGCGGCGCCCTTGCGCTTGCCGCCCTGGTTCACCGCCGCCACCGACGCATCGAGCGTCTTCAGCCACGGGACGATGCCGTTGCTGTGCCCGTTCGTGCTCCCGATGAGCGAGCCGCGCGAGCGCACCCGGTGGTACGCCAGTCCGATGCCTCCCGAGAACTTCGAGAGCATCGCGACGTCCGTATAGCGCTGGTAGATGCTCTCCAGCTCGTCCCCGGGCGAGTCGAGCAGGAAGCACGAGGACAGCTGCTCGTGGCACGTGCCGGAGTTGAAGAGGGTGGGGGAGCTCGGCACGTACTCGAGCATCGAGAAGAGCCGGTAGAGCTCGAGCGCCTCGGGCACCGTCTCCCCGAGCGCCACCGCGATGCGCATGAAGAAGTGCTGCGGTGTCTCGAGCACCTCGCGCGTCGTCGGGTGCTTGAGCAGGTAGCGGTCGTAGACCGTCCGCATCCCGAAGTACTCGAAGAGCCGGTTGCGCGAGGGCTCGATTGCCTCGTTCAGCTCGCGGGCGTTCGCCGAGACGGCCCGGGCGATGCGCTCGTTCACGAGGCCGAGCCGGTGGCCCGCGGCGATGGATTGCGAGAAGGAGTGGATCTCCTGCCCGGCGACCTCCTGGTCGATGTACGCCGCGAGCAGCCGCGCCGCGAGCTTCGCGTACTCGGGCTCCTCCAGCGTCAGCGAGGCCGCGGTCTGGATGGAGAGCTGATCCAACTCCTGCGTCGAGGCGCCGTCATAGAGGCCGGCGACCGTCTTCGTCGCCACGCGGATGGCATCGACCTGGCGTAACCCATCGCAACAGCGGCTGATGGCCCGGACGATCTTGTTCAGGTCCGCGCCCTCGAGCTCCCCGTTGCGCTTGCGCACCCGCATGGTGGTGGGCGGCGTGGGCGTGACTTGGCTTCCGTTCAGCATGCTCCTCCTCCTCCAATCGCGACGGTGGAAGAGGGGACAGGACCGATCGCCACGGGGAGCCCGCGGCACGCGGAACCTCCCACCTCCCCACGAGGCGTCCAGGTCGATCCACCCCTGGATTTCTCCCGGGGGCAGGTGCTGGCAGGTCTTCGGGCTCGCGAGCCCCCGGCTCATCGCCGGCTCCTACTACCGTCCCCTTCCCAGCCTCTCGGCCAGTGGTGTGGACGGGTTCGTTCTCGCTTACCGCTGCGGGGGCAGCTCCGGAGTCACACCGGATTCCCTATCAAGCCCGAGCCGAGACCCGGGCACCAGCGACGGCGCCACCGTAAGGGCGGTGCCCCAGGCTGTCAAAGGATCAATCCTACCGGGCGTTGCCCTTCTCGCGCTCCCAGAGGGCGAGAGAGAGCGCCTGCTGCAGCCCCGCCTGCACCTCGCGCGGGCCGAAGGGCTGTCCTGTGTCCAACGCCCAGGCCAGCAGTGCTCCCGCGAACTCTCCCGCTGTGCGGTAGCGCTGATTCACGTCCGGGGCCAGGGCCTTGCGCAGCACCGCCGCCAGCCGCTTGTCCAGGGAGTCCGGCAGGTTCAGCTTCGCCGCCCGGATGGCCGCCATCACCACGTCCGGGTTGTCGCTGCCGCGCTCGAAGGGGTGGAAGCCCAGCACCAGCTCGTGCAGGACGATGCCCATCGAGAACAGGTCCGAGGCCAGCGTTACCGTGTCCCCGCGCGTCTGCTCCGGCGACAGGTAGTGCAGCTTGCCCGCCGTCACCCCGTCCTCCGGGCCCAGGTCCAACCCGCGCGCCTTGGCTACGCCGAAGTCGCCGAGCTTCACCTCGCACTGCCCGGAGAAGAAGATGTTGGAGGGGTTCACGTCCCCGTGGACGAGCTCCAGCGGCCGGCCACTGCGCGTGCGCGCCTGGTGGAAGTAGGCCAGGGCCCGCAGCACCTCGATGCACACGTGGACGCCCGCCGCCACCGGGATGCGCTGCCCCTGCCGCTGGTGTGCCCGGAGCAGCCCGTCCAGGTCGCCGCCCATCAGGAACTCCATGGCGATGAAGTAGCGCCCGAAGGCCTCGCCGATCTCCAGCCGGCGCATCAGGTTGGGGTGCTCCAGCAGGCCCATCAGGTCCGCCTCGTCGGCGAAGGACTCGGCGGTGACGTCCTTGCGCATCAGCTTCAGCGCTACCTGGAAGGGCGCTCCCTTCTCGTCCTTCGCCTCCGCGAGGAACACCTCCGCCATCCCCCCCGAGCCCAGGCGCGAACGGAGCACGTAGCGCCCGAAGCGGCGCGAGGGGATTTCCACGGTCTTGGACGGGGGAGGCTGCACGCCCGCCACTCTACTCTTCCTTGCCCAGCTCCAGCAGCAGGTCCAGGTCCTCCACCGTCTCCATGCTCTCCAGCAGCTCGAGGTTCTCCACCACCTCCTTGTCCTCCGCCGTCAGCTCTGGTGCCGTGCCTCGGGGCGCCGGGGCCCGCTGGGGCGTGGGGGGTGGAGCCTCTTTCAGGGGTGGAGCTTCCTTGGGCGCAGGTGGGGGCTCGGCGGCCGCGGCCGTCCCCGAGGCCAGCAGGGCGGCCAGCCACAGCGCGTGGCGCCCGCTCATTGCCGCCGCCTCTCACGCATCCGCTCGCGCATCTGCTGGCGCTGCTCGGGCGTCATCTGCCGCCAGCGCCGCATGTTCTCCATGATCTGCTCGCGCCGCTCCGGATGCGCGCGCAGGTACGCCCGCATCCGCTGGCGCACCTCCGCCTTGCGCTCGGGGCTCATCCCGCGGAACTCGCGGAAGCGCTCGCGCAGCTGGTTGCGCTCCTCGGGCGTCAGCCGCTGGAACTCGCGCAGGTTGGCCCGGACGCGCTCGCGCTCCTCCTGGGGCATCTGCTTCCAGCGCTCCAGGTTGGCCTTGATGCGCTCGCGCTCCTCCGGCGGCATCGCCTTGAGCTCGCGCAGCTTCGCCCGCAGGGCCTCCTTCTGCTCGGGGGAGAGCTGCTGGAAGCGCTCGGCCGCCGTCTGGGGCCGCTGGGGTTGCTCCTGCTTCGGGGGCTCTTGCGGCTGCGTCTCCTCCGCGCGGCCCGCTCCGCCCAACAGCAGCGCAACCATCAGCCCCGCCCGCGCCACGTTGTTCCGGCCCATCATCACCGCACCTCCAGCTCATGGAGGTTGGCGATCACCTCCAGGTCTTCGCCATTCTCCAGGCCGACGACGTCGTAGTCCTCGACCACTTCCAGATTCATCGCCAGCTCCAGCGTGCCCGCGTCCGGCACCTCCAGGGCGGGCTCGCTCGGGGTGGCGGTGTAGAGCGCCAGCCCCGCCACCGCCGCGAGCCCCGCCGCCGGCACCAGCACCGAGGGTCTCAGCAGCGCCCGCAACCGCTCGCCCAGGGTCGGTGGCAGCGCGTCCAGCTTCGCCAGCACCTCGCGCCGCATGGCCGGCGAGGGGGTGAAGTCGGGCAGCTCGGCCATCCGCGCCACCGTGCGCCGCAGCAGCGCCTCGGTGCCCTGGCAGCCCGCGCAGCCGCCCAGGTGCGCCTCCAACTCGGCGCGCCGCGCGGGCGCCAGCTCCCCGTCGACGTACGCCGTCAGGTCTTCCTCGAATGGACAACTCATGCCCTGCTCCTCGCGGGCACGGAGCCCGTCTGCAGTTCCTCCACCTTGCGCGCCACCGCCAGCGTCGCCCGGTGGATGAGGCTCTTCACCGCCGCCTCGCTCGCCTCCAGCGCCTCCGCGATGTCCCGGTACGCCATCCCCTCGAAACGGCACATGGTGAAGGCCGCCCGCTCCCGCTCGCTCATCGCCTTCAGCGCCTCGCCCACCGCCCGCTCCAGCTCCCGCCCCGCCAGCGCCTGGTCCGGCCTGTCTCCTTCCCCTCCCGCCACCTCCAGGCCCGCCTCGTCCTCGTGCGCCTCCGTCGAGGTGTGCTCCACCCGGTACTCTCCGCGCCGCACCTCGTTGAGGCAGTGGTTCGTGGCCACCCGGAAGAGGAACGTCTTGAACTTCGCCGACGGCTTGTAGCTCTTCGCGTTGCGGTAGAGCTTCACGAAGATGTCCTGGGTCAGCTCCTCGGCCCGCTCCCGGTCCCCCACGAAGCGCAACGCGAAGCGCGCCACGCTCACGTGGTACCGGTCGAACAGCAGCGCGAACGCCCGCCGGTCGCCCGCCGCCACCTGCAGCATCATCTGTGCGTCCGAGTCCGCTTCCACGCTTCCCTCCAACCCGGGACCCCGGAAAGAGTTGCGGGGCGGATTTCGCCTCCGAGCGTACCGGAGTCCCCGCCCACCTCTCCGGCATCAGGTAGGAAAGAGGCCCACATCCCTCCCTGGAGGGCGGGGTGCTGTCCTCCGGGTGGCGCCGGGCGGCCCCGGCGTCGGCTGGCGGAAGCTCCGGGGGAGGGGAGACGCGGGAAGCTTTGAAGGCCGTGGGCGCCGGTCATTAGAGTCCCAGCCGTGTCCGACACCACCCATACCCGTCCGCCCCCCTCTGGTGCCCGTCAGGGCGAACGGGGGGAAGAGGGGAGCGCGGAGCTGCCGTCGCTGGCCCCCTGGGAGGCACCGCCTGGCCCCGCCGTGCCCGAGGCGACGCCGGAGCAGGTGCGTACCCTCGTTGGGGAGGCCCGGGTGGCGGCCAGCGAGGCCGAGCGCACGCGGGTGGCCGGGGCGCTGAATCAGCAGCTGGACGCGCTGGCGGCCGGAGGGGGCTCGCGGGAGGTGGCGGACCTGCTCGAGCAGCTGCTGGAAAGCGGCCGGCTGGCGGGGCTGGCGGACGCGGAGGGCCGCTCGTGCCGGGCCGCGGCCACCGAGGCGCTCACGCGGCTCGGCTTTCCCTACGCGCTGGAGGTCCGCCCGGAGGACCTGGCCTTTCTGCGCGGCCAGGCCGAGGACTCCCCGGTTTTCCCCTGGGTGCCCACGGCGGCCGGGACGCTCCTGGTGGCGGGCAGTGCCGCGCAGTGGTGGCAGTTCTCCTCCCGGCATGGGGGGGACTTGTTGGATGAGCCGCTGCCCCTCGTCCTCCTCATGGGACTGGCGCTGTTGTCCCTGGTGCCGGGGGTGTTGGGCCCTGAACGCTCGGCGTCACAGCGGGCGGGCCTGCTCGGGCTGCTCGTCTTGTCGCTCGTTCAGCTGTATCTGGGCTTTTTCGGCGGTTACTACGGAGCCCTCAGCGGAGGAGCTGGACTGTTGGCCTGGTTGCTCCTCATGCTGCCTCGGCGGTGAACGCCGTGGGTCATGTCAGAGGGATGGACTAGGGTCATCCTTACGCGATACTAAACGCGAGTTCAGGTGGGCCGGGGTGGCTCGCCGCATACGCAAGGAGCAAGACGAAATGGCCGTGAATCCAGAGAAGGAGAAGGCGATCGAATTGGCGATGTCCGCGGTGGAGCGCCAGTTCGGTAAGGGGTCGATCATGCGGCTCGGCAACGAGGAGCCGCTGGTCCGGGATGTTCAGGCCATTTCGACGGGAAGCGTCTCGCTCGACATCGCGCTGGGCGTTGGCGGCGTGCCCAAGGGCCGCATCGTCGAGATCTACGGGCCGGAGTCTTCCGGTAAGACGACCCTCTGCCTCCACATCGTGGCCGAGGCGCAGAAGCGCGGCGGCGTGGCCGGCTACATCGACGCCGAGCACGCGCTGGACATCGGCTACGCGCGCAAGCTGGGCGTGCGCACCGATGACCTGCTGCTGAGCCAGCCGGACACGGGCGAGCAGGCCCTGGAAATCGCCGAGATGCTGGTGCGCTCGGGCGCCATCGACGTGCTGGTGGTGGACTCGGTGGCGGCCCTGGTGCCGAAGGCCGAGCTCGAGGGCGAGATGGGCGATGCGCACATGGGTGTGCAGGCCCGCCTCATGAGCCAGGCGCTGCGCAAGCTGACGGGTACCATCAGCAAGAGCCAGACGTGCGTCATCTTCATCAACCAGATCCGCATGAAGATTGGCGTGATGTTCGGCAACCCCGAGACGACGACGGGCGGTAACGCGCTGAAGTTCTACGCGTCGCAGCGCCTGGACATCCGCCGCGTGGGCGCCATCAAGAATGGCGACAACGTGGTGGGCAGCCGCACCCGCGTGAAGGTGGTGAAGAACAAGGTGGCGCCTCCCTTCAAGGAGGTCGAGTTCGACATCATGTACGGCACGGGTATCTCGAGGGAGGGCGACCTCATCGATATGGCGTCCAACGACGGCATCATCGAGAAGAGCGGCAGCTGGTTCTCCTTCAAGGGAGAGCGCATCGGCCAGGGCCGGGAGAACGCGAAGGACTACCTGCGCGACCACCCCGAGGTGCGCCTGGAGGTGGAGCGGCAGGTGATGGAGAAGTACGGCATCGGCAAGCCAGCCCTGGCCGCCGTCCCGGCTCCCACCGAGGAGGCTCCCGCCGAGGGCCACACCGAGAAGCGCCAGCGCGTGAAGGCCGCGAAGTAGTCCAAGCCTTCCGTGCCTGAAGTACCCAGGGGCCGTCTCCCGAAAGGGGGGCGGCCCCGTACTTTTGGGTGAGTCACGGTGTCCCAGGCCAGGTGTACGGTGCGGGCATGACTCGCCTGCCGCCCGGTCCAGGGAATGCCCTCGTCACCACGCTGAGGTCTCTGCGCGATCCCTACGGATTCCCGCTCGAGACGGCGCGGCGGTACGGAGATCCGTATTCGTGGCCGAGCTTCCTCGGCCCGATGGTGGTCACCGGCTCGCCCGAGGGAATCCGGACGTTGTTCACGGCCGATCCCGACACCTACTCTGCGCTCGGAGCGGAGCTGCTCGGGCCCATCCTCGGCGAGAGCAACCTCATCCTGCTCAGCGGCGAGCGCCACCGGGCCATGCGCAAGCTGCAGCTGCCGCCCTTTCATGGCGCACGCATGCGCGCCTATGGGCAGATCATCCTCGACGCCGCGGAGGCGCACGCCGCCCGGTGGCAGCGCGGCCGGCCCATCCCGGTCCACCGGACGATGCAGGAGATCTCCCTCCAGGTGATTCTGGAGGCGGTCCTCGGCCTCCGGGAGCCGGGGAGGCGGGAGGCCTTCAAGGCGGCCGTGCTGGCGGTCATCGCGGCGCTCAAACCGTCGTTCATGTTCATCGAGTCCCTGCGCCGCCCGTTGCTGGGCCTGAGTGCCTGGGCGCGCTTCCAGCGGAGGCGGGCACACACTTTTGCGCTGTTCGAAGAGGAGCTGCGCGTGCGCCGGGCCTCGCCGGAGCCGCGAGAAGACATCCTGAGCCTGCTCCTCTCCGCCCGGTATGAGGACGGAAGCGCGCTCACCGACGACGAGCTGCTAACGCAGATGATGAACCTGATCGTCGCCGGCCACGAGACCACCGCGAGCGCACTGGCCTGGTCCTTCCACCACATCCACCGTGAGCCGGCGGTGAAGGCGCGGCTCGTGGAGGAGCTGCGTGGCCTGCCGGAGCCACTCGACCCTGAAGCCGTCGCGCGCCTGCCCTATCTAGAGGCGGTCTGTTCCGAGGCGCTGCGCCTGGAGCCCGTTGCACCCCTCATCGGCCGGACGCTGCGCAAGGGCCTCACGCTCCAGGGGTTCGAGCTGCCGCCGGGCATCTCCGTGGGAATCTCCATCCTCCAGGTGCACCGGCGCGCCGACCTCTACCCGGAGCCCGAGCGGTTCCGCCCCGAGCGCTTCCTCGAGCGCAGCTACACCCCGTTCGAGTACCTCCCCTTCGGCGGCGGCGCGCGCCGTTGCATCGGTGCCGCGTTCGCGCTCTACGAGATGAAGCTCGTGCTGGCGGCCATCCTGAGGAAGCACGACCTGCGCGCAGCGAGCGACAAGCCGGTGCGGGTGGCGGTGCGGAACACGACCGTCGGGCCGCGCGGGGAGGTCGAGCTGTTGCACGCATAGCGCTCCGAGGCCTTGCCTGCCTGGTCCTCCACACGCCTGGCAGGCGCCGCCTCCGTCACATCCCGTGCCGTTCTCTCTCCGCCCGCTGACGCCACCAACAGCCTCAGGAGGGCTTTCATGTCCAAGACCGTGCAGGGTCTGCTCACGTTCCTCATCTCGCTCGTCGTGCCCACGGCGATGCTGCTGATCATCAGCGTGCTGCCGGTATGGCAGGGCGTCTTCTCGCCCCAGACCGTCTCGGAATTACCCAAGGTCGCGCTCATCGTGGGAGGCGGCTTCGGCCTGCTCTATGGGCTGGAGGCGGGCATCCTATGCATCTACGACCTGGAGACGGCCGTCGGCTGGGTCGAGCTGTTCGTCGACCTGACCTGGAGCCTGCCGAACACGGTGGCCGGGTTCGTGCTCGGCAACATCATCTACATCCTGTTCGGTTCGCCCTCGCGCACGGATTCCGAGGGCAAGGCATGGATCAGCTTCCAACCCCGGAGCTCGACGGGCTTCGGCCACAGCGTCCTGCAGACCATCGGGACGGTGAACCTCGGGGGCGCCGGTCAGCACGAGCGGATGCACTTGCTGCAGGCCCGGGTGCTCGGCCCTGGCTACATCCCCCTGGTGATTGCCTCCTACGCCGTCACCTTCACCCTCCAGGTGGTGTGGACCCTCACCCTCGGCGGGCTGCTGGCGCTGACCGGCGTGCGGAACAAGGCGTACTTCGAGCCGCCCTCCCACTCGGCCGTGGGCGGCTTCTTCGGGTGGATCTACTACGCCACCCCCATCGAGCTGTTCGCCTACGCCACGGGAAATCCCTGACACGCAACACGGGAAACCCTTTCCTCGCAGAGCACCCTCCTGAGCCCGAGGATGCTCCAGCCGCGAGGGCCGCGCTACTGCAGCGAGAACGTGGAGAGGAGCTGCTTGAAGAGCCCGGTGTCCTCGTTCTTGTGCATGAACATGATCTGGTACATCCGGTCCTTCACGAGGATCATGCGGATGGAGATGCGCATGCCTTCGGGCCCCTGGGTGGCCTCGATATCGCGGCCGGGGAAGGAGCGCTCGCTGCTGCCCTTGGGGGCGTTCACGCTCACCGGCTTGTCTGTCAACAGCGTGAGCTTTTGCTGGGCCAGCATTCCGTCGCAAGCGCTCTTGAGCACCTGGTCGGCAGGCATGGCGCTCATCGTGCCGTCCGGGTACTGCCCCACCATCACCATGAGGTAGCTGTCGTCGTTCTTCGGGGCGACGCCGTAGCTGATCATCCGCACCCAGCCTGCCTCGGTCTTCAGGGGCTGCTCCTTCACCTTCGGCGAGGAGGGAAAGGCGGCGCGGAACCCGCCCACGGGCGAGGTCACCAGCGACCAGCCGTCGGGAATCACGAGCTCGTCCGTGGCACCAACGGTGTCGATGCCCTTCGCGTCGGCGGGCCTGACGGTGGGCGCCTCGGTCCCGCCCTTCTCGGGAGCGCTCGGCTCGGCGGCGAAGGCGGCAGTGGAAAGCAGGACTGCGAACGCAGCGGCGGAGAGGAGCTTGCGCATGGGCCGGGAATGCTAGCACCCGCGAGCGCCACGACCATGAAATCAAGGTGCTCTACGCCTGCGCCTCCAATGCCTGAGCGATTTCCAGGGACAAGGCGGCACACGGCCTTCATTGACACCCAGACAGTGGTGGGCCTTTGTTCCCGCTTCAGCGGAGTGGGTATGTATCTTCCCGAGCCAGGTGGTCGGCGGGCCGGGGTGGGGGGCCACTCATTCCAGGAGCGTCAGGCATGACCAACGGAGACGCCGTTCAGCGAGGGAGTTTCGTGCGCGGAGGGGGGCGGTGCTCACGAGGCCTCGCCGCCTTGTCGCTGGCCACCTGCCTGATGTTCCTGCCGGGGTGCACCTATATCCGTATGGCTCAGGAGTTGGGCCGGATCGCATCGCGAGGGCCGGCGCTGTCCGTTGACGGGTACGAGGTCGCGGCGCCGAGGCCGTTAGACCGCTTCTCCGCGGGCGTGGCGACGGAGGACATCACCCCGCCCCCGGGTTTTCCCACCGGCGGACATGGCCCCGAAGGAGGGCTCCCGCGAGGCCACTGGATGCGGCTGCGCGCGCGTGCCTTCTTCTTCGAGGACCGCGCGGGCCGCACGCTGGCCCTCGTGTCGTGCGACCTCTTCGCGCTCCCCGGCGGGCTCCATGCGAAGGTCGCCGAGCGCATCGCGGCGAAGGCCGCCGAGCAGAAGCTCGCCGTGTCGCTGCCACCCGAATCGCTCATCCTCGCGGCGACGCACACCCATCACAGCCCGGGGAACTACATGACCGCCCGGGTCTACAACCAGTTCGGCTCCGCGTATTCGGGCTTCTCCAAGCCGCTCTTCGAGTTCCTGGCGGAGAGGATCGCGGACGCCGTCCTGGGGGCCCTCCACGATGCCCGGCGGCAACCCGGGCAGGTGGAGCTCGCCGTGCACGTGCAGCAGGTGGATTACGCGCTCGTGCGCAACCGGTCGCCGGATGTCTTCATGCTCAACCGTGAGCGCGACACGCTGCTCGCCACGTTGAGCAGCGGGGCGGAGGCGCCGGACTGCGCGCCGCGTCCGGGCGAGCCCTCCGATGGGTGGTATGCGCCGGAGTGCCCGCGGCTGAGGGCCACCGACCGGGCCCTGACCGTCGTGGACATCCGCCGCGTCAACGGGGAGCGCCGCGACCGCGTGGGCGCACTCGTCTTCTTCGCCGTCCACCCCACCGTCCTCGCGGCCCGCACGCCGCTCTACAACCCCGATTTCGTCGGGTACGCGATGCAATCCCTCGAGCGGGACTGGGCCACCGCGGAAGGGCAACCCGTGGTGGGGTTCTTCAACGGCGCGGAAGGGGACATCACGACGCGCCGGACGAGCCGGGACCTGCTCGCCACCCGGGAGTTTGGCACCCGCTTCGCCAGGAATGTCCGGGATGCCCTCTCCACCACACCCGTGCTCCTCGAGAGGGAGCCCACCCTCACCCTGCGTGCGTTGCGGACGCGCCCCGGCGAGGAAGACGAGCGGATGTGCACCGATGAGCGGGGCCGGTGGTCTCTCTCCGGGTACCCGATGTTCGGCGCCGCCGCGTTTGGTGGTGCCGAGGGTGACCACACCGTCCTGGACCAGGTGGGCTGGAGCGCGGGCGCGGTGGATCGCGCGATGAATGGCCAGGGCATGAAGCTGCCCGCGCTCGACTCGCGGCTGGTGCGCCCGTTGCGGTTCACCGAGGCCTTCGCGCCGCCGGAGAGCTTCCCGGACTCCATTCCCCTCACGCTCGTCTCCCTGGGAGGACTCACGCTCGCCACGCTCCCCGGGGAGGTGTCCACCGCGCAGGGACTGGCCCTTCGCGAGGCGCTCGGCGGGGCGCCTCACGGGAAGCTGGAGCTCATCGGGCTGGCCAATGAGTACACCTCGTATTGCGCGTCGCGCGACGAGTACAACGCCCAGGACTACGTGGGGGCCTCGACCATCTGGGGGCCGGAGCAAGGGCCCTTCCTCGCCTGCAGCTTGCGCGGGCTCGCCACGTCGGAGGTGCGCCCGGTGGCGCGGAAGATCGAGCGCCGCAAGTTCTGGCCCGGATACGAGCAGGACCCCGCTTTTGGTCCGGCGTTCACCGGTGACGATATCTCGCGGCCGGACGATGGCCTGCACCAGGTGCTGCGGGATGCGCGGGGAGTTCCCGTCCGGGGCCTCCCCTGGTTCGCGTGGAGCGGGCCCCTGGGGATGTGCGCCAAGGCCCTGTGCCCGGCGGACGCGCGCCGTGTCGCCATCTGGGAGCGGACGCCGGAGGGCTGGCGCGAGCTCGTGATTCCGGGCGAGGGGAGGGAGGACGATCTCGGGGCGGGCTTCCTCACGGTGTTGATGGCGCGGCAGGGCCGCTGGGCGACCCTCTGGCTTCGCCCGCTGTTCCAACCCGAGAGGCAAGGGACGTTCGCCTTCGTCGCCTACCCGCCGGGCAAACCCCCGCGCTGTTCACGGCCCTTCGCGCTCGGAGCCGGGCTTCCGGCGCCAGATGAGGTGGGGCAGGGGACGTGTGACGCGCGAGGTGCGCCCGCGGATTAGACGCTCGGGCGCCTTCGCACATCAGCGCGAAGCGCTCTTCGCCGGGTCCACCCAACCGGGAAGCACGGCCTGGCTGATTCCCGTCGCTCCGTCCTGCTCCAGCCGGGCCCTCACCTTCGGAGGCGCCCCGGCCGTCACGTCCCGTCCACGCTCGAAGCGCTGGGCCTTCACCAGCGCCAGGGTGGCCCGGTTCAACAGGAGCGCCCGGCGCGGTGAGGGGACGAGCAGCACCGAGATGTCCTTCGCCAGCGCCTTCACCGCGCCGGGCTGGAGCGTCCCATCCCGCCGGAAGAAGCGGGCCTGGACCTCGTCGTTGGTCCCGTAGTCGTCTCCGGCTCCCACTTGCGCGAGCCAGTGTGCGTACTCGCCCTGTCCATCGGCGCGCCTGGGCTCTGGAATGCCCTTCAGCCCCCGCTGCCCCCAGTGGTACCAGCCTTCCTGCCAGGCCGAGCCCGCGTCGAGCTTGCGCGCGAAGCTGAAGGTGCTGTCCGTGGTGGCGCCCACGCCGCCGTGGCATCCGATGCAGGCGGTGGTCTCCTCGACGTTCTGCGGGCGCAGCTCCCCGCCCGCGTCCTCGATGAAACCCTGCATCAGCCAACCGGTGCCCGTGCCCACCCCGCGCTCCACGTCCGCGAGCACGCGCTTGAGCTTGTCGGGTTGCTTCATCTTCTCCCGGGCTTCCGCCTCGGCCGCCAGCTGGAGATCGCTGTACGTCAACCAGCGGGTCTTCCTCATGTAGCGCAATTCCTTCATCCGGGCGGCCATGCGGACCTGCCCGCCCTCCACATCGAGGTAGCGCAAGCTGTGGAGGAACTCGGTGCCTCGCGGGTAGAGGCCGGCGGCGGGCCAGCCGTCCTTCACCCGGTCCAGCCCGGCCGCCTGTCCCACGTAGCCGAAGGGACGTCCGGGCTTCGGCGGCCATACGAAGGCCACGCGCGTCGCCGTGCCGAGCACGCCATCCCCGTCGAGATCCGAGCCGAGCTCGCGCTCGTCCGTGGCCGGGAGCGGCACATCCACCCGGCGGATGTACGCCTCCAGGATGGCGAGGTTGAGGCGGTACACGGCCGTGCTCTCGCGCCCCGCCGCGTCGCGCCGGAAGGCGGCGGGAAGGCGGATGAACACGTCTCCCGCGCTCCCGTTGGTCGGCCAGAACATGCCGGGGAAGGGGGCATAGGCGAACGCCCTCCAGCCCGTCATGGCCCCTTGCGGAGAACGATCGAAGCCCTCGGAGTCGGGTTGGAACCAGCAGTCCGGGGTGTAGCCCTCCCACCGGCCATCGCCGTTCCCATCCCAGGCGGCGGGCGGATGCGCCAGGGCCGCGGCGAGCCGGAGCCCACCGCGTTCATCCACGTAGTTGCTCGACCTCACCCAGGCCAGCAGCTCGGCGTCCGGCAGCTCGACGGGCGGCGGAGGCTGGAGGAGGTTCGTCCAGCGGTTCTCCTCGGCGGAGCGCGCCACCGAGAGGACCGTCTGGACCTCGGCGTCCTCGACGAAGTTGGGCGCGCGCGGCGTCTGGTGACACGCGAAGCAGCCGTTGCGGGTGCGGCCCCCGGGCGCTTCCTGGGTGACGGCGTAGCACTGCGCGGGCAGGTAGGCTGCCGGATTGGAGAGCCGGGGGGGCTCTCGCGTGTTCGCCGGCAGGGCGGCCGCGAGCGCCTCCCGCAGCTGGACGGCGGGCGCCGGTGGAGGAGGACGCGAATCCCTCGCACGCCATACGACGGCCGCTCCGGCCACGAGCAAGCCGAGCCCCAGTACAACCCCTGTCGCCTTGCGGCGGTCCATGTCTTCTGCTCCCACGAGGAACGCCGTGGAGCCTCCCCGGGAGTCCTCCCGGGAAAGCCCCACGGCTGGCTGGATGAGACGGGTGTTGCTCAGTTCATCGCCGGGAACGGGCCGATGTAGCCGGTGTACGACTGCGCCCGGCTCACATCGCCCTCCAGCTTCTCCACGTCGGACTCACCGTAGGGGTGCTGCACCTGGGCCTTGATGTACGCGAAGCCGTTGATGTCCGGGTAGAAGTAGACGCCCGTCGTCTCCGAGCCGTAGGGGGCGGAGAAGATGCGGGTCAGCTCGCGCGTGACGATGTTGTAGGCCCACACCATGTCGTTCTGGTGGCCGTCGACGGTGTCCTCGCCGATGAGCAGCGTGTCGTAGCCGTTGATGAAGGACAGGTTGTCGGGATTGGCGATGCCATTCACGCTGCAGACGTTCGCGGTCCCCGGCTTGGAGACGCCGGTGGCGCTGTCGAAGGTCGTGAAGGTGGGATCGTAGAAGGGGCTGTTGCTCGGGTAGAGGCTGGCGCCGGGTGCCTTCAGCCACACGCCCTCGACCAGCGGCGCGGCGGACTCGACGACATAGTCACTGCCGAGGGTCGCGTTGGGCGAGACGACCATCTCGTAGACCGCGCCACAGTCGTTGCGGGCGACCTGGACGTGATTGCCTCCGCCCAGATCCTTGCCCGCCGGATCGTTGATCATGCCCTGGTTCAGCTCGCTGAAGGACACGTAGAGCCGGTGGGCGGCGGCGTTGTACGTGATGCCCTCGGTCTTGCGGAACTCGGTGGTGCCTCCGACGTAGGCCGCGTAACGGCGGCTCTCCAGGCGGGAGGCCGCCAGCTCCTGGCCGGGCTTGAGCCGCAGGCACTCGCGGCCGGTCTCCGTGTTGATGGCGCGGAACCCCTCGGCGACGCCCGGGCAGGTGCCATCGCTGTTCTGGGCCTCGGCATCGAAGATGTGGGAGAACTGGATGCCGCTGTCGATCAGCGCCTTCACCTGTGCGTCCGTCGCGCTGGGGCCCAGGGGCAGCCAGTAGATGTCCGCCCGGCCCGAGGGGGCGCCCGACGGGGTGGTCTGGAACCACCGCGCCGCGTAGAGCTGGCCCTCGGACAGGTCGCCCGGCCGCGCCGCCACGAACATGTAGAAGCCGTCGTTGGAGCCATCGTCGCTCAGGTAGACGGTCCGCTTGTCCGGCATCACATAGGCGAGCTCGAGCGCACGCCGGCCCGCCGCGTAGTGCTTGGTGACGGTGGTGGTGCCCGAGCCGTCCACCGCGACCTCGACCACGTAGCCATAGCGGTACGGGGAGTAGACGGCCTTGGCCTGCTCGATGGTGGCGGTGGCCGGATCCAGCCCCCAGTAGCGGAGCATGGAGCGCTCATCCGCGGCGAGCGCGCCCACCGAGGTCACGTTCTCATAGATGCGAGCATCCCTCGGGTACTCCTCGCTGCTCAGGTTCGTGTTCCAGGGGGACACGCTGCCCGCGCAGGGAATCCAGTAGCCCTCCACGCCCGAGAAGTCGATGGGCCGGGTGCTGATGGCCGTGAGCTTGCCGTTGGGGTCCTGGCGCAGCTCGGAGAGGTACATCGCCGCGGGGGTGATCTCGAACTGGGTGAGCTCGTAGATCTTGTTGCCCTTCTGGAGGATCGCGGAGAAGTCGTTGGTCGGAGAGATGAAGTCCGAGCCGTCCGTGTTCTTCACCGGGCTTCCGTTCTTCTGGACCATGCGCCCGAAGATGTGCTCGCCCAGGGGCTGACCGGAGCGCAGCACGGTCTCGTACTGGAGGGAGACCTGCTGCCCGTTCACGTTCGCCCCGGGGCTGGCGTAGACGGCCCTCTTCTCCGCGTCGGTGCGCGCGGCATTGACCGGGGTGAAGCTGAGCGACTTGCCCGTGCCGGCCGGACCCTGCGGACCCTGCGAACCCTGCGGGCCCTGCGGACCCTCGGCGCCTGGTGCTCCGGTCTCACCCGTGCACGCGGAGAGCGCGAGTGTGGTCAGGGACGCCCACACCAGGGCCCCCATCCGGCGTGGCCGCCGCGAATGACTGAATCTCATCTGTGTCCTCATCTTGTAGGCAATGGGTACGGAGCGCCTGACGAGCTGGCTCCGATTGCCGCGGATGCTACTGGCGGCGAGTGGTTGCCGTACAAGACGTTTGTGTGACGGACACCGCGGCGAGCCTGGCCGCCCGTACCGGGGATTCAATCGCTTTCCCTCGGCGCGGCTGGCACGGGACGCAGCGGCGGAGGCCCGGCATGGACCTGCCGCCGCCGGCATGCACTCCGGTGCTACTCCGCCGTGAAGTACAGGTTGTCGAGCAGCAGCTTGTCCGCCGGAGCGCCCGACCCGGCGACGAAGATGAACGGGGCGTCGACGACACCCAGCTTCAGGCCACCCGCCGTGAACTCCGTCAGCGGAATGGCCAGGTGGTGCCACTGGCCATCATTGTCGTACCCGTACTTCTCCACGTTGAGCTTCACGTCCTTGGTGTCGTCGCTCATTCCCACCTCCACCAGGGCGAAGCCGGGGTCGGACGAGCGCAGGCTCACGTGCAGCGTCTTCCACGTGCTCAGGTTGCGTGGCGAGTTCCAGTGCACGCCGAACCCCAGCCAGGCCTTGCCCGCGTGGACGACGAGGTCCGCTGACTTGCCCTCCACGTGCGTGGAGGAGGGCTCCAGCGTGACGGTGCTCTCGTACAGGTAGACGAACGTGGTGCTGTTATCCACGGGGATGTCGTCGGAGCGGCCCCCCTCGTAGAAGCCCACGCCCAGGCGGCGCTGCCCGGTCTGGTAGGGGAACGGGCCCGGGAGCATGTCCGGGTCCTCGCCACCGGTGGACGGGGTGGACGGTACCTGGTTCTCGTAGTCCGACTCGCCCGGGTCCGGCCTGCACGCGGCCAGCAGGGCCAGCACGGCGTATCCAGCGATCCGCTTCATGGCTTCACCGCCCTGTCCTGACCGTTCGTCAGCTTCACCAGCGTCCAGCCGCCCTGCACCGTGCCGCCCATCTCGACGATGCCCTTGTACGCGGGCGTCACCAGGTCATAGGCAATCGTTCCCGTGGCGTCGTACGTCACCGAGTCGGGGAAGTTGTCGAGCACGGACTGGTAGGCGCGGAGGGCCTGCGCCTTCACCCTGGGCAGCTCCGCCTGGCTCGCCTCGCCGTTCTGGTAGACGGCCAGCAGGGTGTTGCCCACGTAGAACTGGGCCTCGCCGCCGGGCTCCCGCGCGAGCAGCGTGGCCCACGAGTAGAACGCGGCCACGTGCGCCCCGCTGGATTGGATCTTCCACTTCGTCTCCACGCCGGGCGTGGCGTGCGCGAAGGGGTTGTTCGGATCCGCCAGCACCGAGTCATCCGGGTAGATGCCCACGTCGGGGCTGTGGAGCTGGAGCGTGAGGCCTTCCAGCGACTCGCCATACACGAAGCTGGCGGGCTCGTAGCACCCGGAGATGCCCACGGCCGCGGCCAGCACAAGCCACGTCTTCATACGGCCTCCCTCAGAGCGACAGGATTGCATACGCACCCACCTCGTATTCACGGCCCTTCAAGCCCTCCGCGAGGGCCGCCGTGCTGAGGCCCTCCGAGTACTGATCCAACATGCGCACCATCCCGCGCAGACCGAAGCGGGTGGTCACCGCGCCGAGCACCGGCCGCTTGAGGCCGTACGACAGGTCTCCTCCGGCCTGGAGCGGGTAGGTGAGGTTGAAGACGCGGTGGTAGTCGTACGGACCCCAGTCGTTCAGGCGCAGCTGCGCCGTCAGCATCAGCGTGTCCAGCAGCACGGTGCCGTCCACGCCGTAGCGCAGCACCTGCCGGGCGTCCTCGCCGGAGGACTGGTTGCTGCCCACCATGGCGGTGCCGTACAGCTTCAGGCGTTTGGTGGGGTTGCCCACCATGCGCAGCGTGGCCTCCCACTCGTCCGCGGCGGGCGGTGCCTTGCCGAAGGCGATGGTGCTGCCGTTGGCGAGGATGGCGATGCCCGCGTCACGCGACGTCGGCTGGTGGCGGTAGACCAGGTCGAGGCCCGCGGCGAAGGGCGCGTCCTCGCGCATGTCCCGGTCCCAGGACCAGAACCACGTGCCGGGAGTCGGGTCGAAGGTGAGCAGCAGCTCGGCGCCCAGCGTCTCGCGGTTGTCGAGCACGGTGAACGAGTCCGTCAGCACGCTGCGCGGCCGGACGCCCGGGTAGTACCGCCCCGACTCCGCGTCGAACGTGTCGGCGATGGTGGGGTTGGGCCCGATGAGGGGCTTCTGGTAGAGCACGTTGGGCGACACCTGGAGGGTGCCCAGCTGCACGGAGACACCCGCCTGGCCGGCGTAGTGGTTGCCGCGGCCGCTCTCGCGCAGGCTCCAGCCCGTCAGCACCGTGCGCTGCTCGGGGCCCGCGTCCGCCACCAGCCCGCGGAACGAGGCCTGGGCGAACATGCGCACCATGCCCAGGTCATAGGTGAGCCGCGCCTTGGCGCCGAGCGTGTCCAGCAACTGCACCTTGTCCCGGAGCACCTCGTAGCCGCTGCCCAGGTAGCTGGCTCCGCCCGTGGGCCGCGTCCAGATGAACTCCTCGCCGATGCGCTGCGGCGCCGCGAAGATGCCACCCACCTCCAGGCCCATGGGGCCGCGTTGCCACTCGAGGCCCAGCGCCGTCCTGCGCGCCACGCGCTCGCGGATGACGGAGGCCGTCTGCTGCACCGCGCCCCGGGCCAGGTCCTCCTGGTGCACCAGCGTCAGCGTCACCGGGCCCACGCCCTTGCGGTACTTCGCGACGATGGAGGGGTTGGCGCCCCAGTACAGCTCCGGGCCCACCGCCACCTTCAGCCCGTCCAGTCCCTTCTTGCCGCTGAACACGACGCCGAAGGGCGCGTTGCCATGGTAGATGTCGATGTTCGGCCCGTAGTGCGCCTCGCGGTAGAGGTTGAAGAAGTCGCCTTCCTCGCCCCAGTGCGTGTGGCCGACGCGGTAGAAGCCCTCGAGGTTGAACTCCTCCCGGTCCAGCTTGAACTCCGCCTGGTACAGCGCGAAGCGCTCCAGCCCGAGCGGCTGTCCCACGGCGCCCGTGCCCGGCACCGGCGTGGCGCCCACGCCCGTCGTGGGAGTGGGCTGCGTGCCCCGGTTCTCGTAGAACAGGTTGTTGAGCCGGTTCTGCGCCACGTTGCCCACGATGTTGAACGACGCGCGCCCGTACACACCAGAGGTGGGCTGCATCGCCAGATCGAAGAAGATGGACTCGGTGTGGTCCACCGTGTCCAGGTTGGGCCGCGTCGTGGCGATGCTCCCGCGCGACATGGAGCTGTCCATCACCAGCCGCAGGTTGGAGACACGCACCGCGCTCAGCTCCTCCGTGCGCGCCAGCGCCATGGAGGACTCGTAGCCGCGGGACAGCTCCGTCGGGCGGATGGCCTCGAAGTGCTGGCGGATGGTGTCGGAGGTGGTGGTGGCGGCGTACGGATCCAAGCGAAAGGCCGCCTGCAGGACGTAGTAGGCCGTGCGCGGCTGCACCCGGGCGATGCCCGCCTCGTCCTCGGGACCGAGGGTGCTGATGCCGAACCACTCCTCGTTCATGTTGTTCTGGCCCTCGACGTAGTCGCTCGGGTAGCCAGCGTTGGGCCAGGAGGCGGTGGCGTCGTGGACGGAGAGGTTGGACTCCTGCCCCATCTTCCACCAGCCATCCACCCACTGGAACACGAAGCCGCCAAGCGCGTTCTGCGCGCGGCCGTGTCCGTAGCTCTGCGTGTAGATCTCCTCCCACTGCTTGCGCAGGTAGTCCGCCTGCGCCAGGTGGTCCTCGCGGCCGGCCTTGGCGTCATAGGCGTCCGCGCCGAACTCGGTGAACATCACCGGCTTGTTCAGCTTCTGGAGCACCACGTCGAACAGGTCCCGCGCGGAGGCGCCGCGGTAGACGTTGGCGCCGAAGATGTCCAGCTCGGGGGCGTGGCGCGCGATGAGGTCCACGTACTGCGCGTCACCGTTGGCGATGGACACCGGGTGGTGGGTGTCCCGGGCCTTGATGGTGCGCACCGCCTCGCCCATCAGCGAGTAGAGGTGCTCGGCGCGCGCGGCGTCCTCCTGGCCGGGGAGCGCTTGAATCTCATACCCCGTCCAGTGCAGGCCGTAGTTGTTCTCGTTGCCGAGCATCCACATCAGCACGCCGGGCGTGTCGCGGTAGCGCTCCACCCGCTGCGCCAGGTCCGTGAGCAGGGCCTTGCGGTGCACCGGGTTGGAGTAGTCCGTGTTCGGCACCATGACGCCGTCCACGTTGGTGCCGTAGCGGCCCATCAACGGGTTCACCACGGTGTAGATGCCGTAGCGCCGGTAGATGTACTCCACCCAGCGCGGGGGGATGTCGTCGAACTGGCGGATGGCGTTGACGCCCATGTCGCGCAGCAGCGTCATCTCCCGCTTGAGCACCGACTCGATGAAGTCGTCGGTCTGGTTCCAGAGCGAGTAGCGGTAGTTCTCGCCAATGGGCGTGTAGCCCCAGTTCATGCCGCGGATGGGGAAGTCCCGTCCGTCGACCTGGAGCTTGAAGCCGCGCTCGTCGTGGTGGACGCGCACGGCCTGCACCGCCGTGGGGGCCGCAGCCGCTGCCGCCGTGGGCTGGAGGGACGGGGCGGCCGGGGCCACCGGTGCGTCGGCGGCCGGCTCGGCGGGGGCGGGCGTCTGGGACAGCGTCACCGCCAGACACGTCACGAGGGTGAGGGCGCTCATGCCGCCTTCTCCACGTCCAGGCTGTTCTGCGTCACCACGGCGCGGTAGAGGTGGGCGCTGTCCTTGGGAATCCGCTTCTGGGTGGCGTAGTCCACGAAGACGAGCCCGAAGCGCTTCTGGTAGCCGAAGGCCCACTCGAAGTTGTCGAGCAGGGACCAGGCGAAGTAGCCCCCGAGCGGCACGCCCTGCCGGATGGCGTCCAGCGACGCCTCCAGGTGCGAGCTCAGGTACTGGGCGCGCTTGGTGTCACGCACGCGCCCGTCCGCGTCCGGACCGGTGGCGTAGGCGGCCCCGTTCTCGGTGATGTAGATGCGCGGCGGCTGGTAGTCCTTGTGCAGGCGCGTCAGCAGATTCGTGAGCCCGCCGGCGAACACCTCCCAGTCCATGTCCGTGCGCTCGGGTTCGGCGTGGACGGTGCGGGGGGCGTTCTTCTCCTCGGGGATGCGGTCGCTGCGGATGATGCCGCGCGAGTAGTAGTTCACGCCCAGGAAGTCGGTGGGGGTGGCGATGGCCTCCATGTCTCCGTCGCGGACGAAGTCCAGCGTCTCGGAGGAGATGCGGCCGGCCGCCAGGTGGTCCGCCACCACGTCCTTCGGGTAGCCGCGGCCGTGGAGGGGATCCAGGAACCAGCGGTTGAAGCTGCCGTCGAAGGCGCGGGTCGCGTCGAGGTCCTCGGGGCTGGGCGAGGCGGGCTGCGCGGGGCAGAGGTTGAGGGTGATGCCCACCTCGGCGTTCTTCACGTTGGCGCGGATGACGGAGACGGCCTGCCCGTGCGACACCAGCAGGTGGTGGGCCGTGGCGAGCATCTCGCCCCACTGGTTCTTGTGCCCGGGCGCGTGCTCGCCGTTGGCGTGGCCCAGGAAGCTGATGCACCAGGGCTCGTTGTGCGTGATCCAGCGCGTCACGCGGTCGCCGAGCGCCTGGCTCATCTCGTCCGCGTACTCGACGAACGCGCTCACCGTGTCACGCGCGGGCCAGCCGCCCTTGTCCTGCAGGGCCTGCGGAAGGTCCCAGTGGTAGAGCGTGACGAGGGGCTCGATGCCCTTCTCCAGCAGCCCGTCCACCAGGCGCGAGTAGAAGTCCAGGCCCGCCTGGTTCACCTTGCCGCGGCCGGCCGGGAGGATGCGCGGCCAGGCGACGGAGAAGCGGTACGCCTTGACGCCCATCCAGCGCATCAGCTCCACGTCCTCGCGCCAGCGGTGGTAGTGGTCACACGCGACCTTGCCATCCGTGCCGTCGGCGATCTTGCCGGGGGTGGCGCAGAAGCGGTCCCAGATGGACTCGCCGCGCCCATCGGCGGAGGTGGCGCCTTCGATCTGGAAGGCGGAGGTGGCCACGCCCCAGAGAAAGTCAGGAGGAAACTGCCGCATTGTCGAGGACTCCTTTCGAGGATTCGAGGTGGCAGCGGACGAGGTGGTCCGCCGCGGGGTGGTTTTCAGGAGGACGGGTGGCGTGGCACCGCGCGTCCGCATGGGGGCAGCGAGGCGCGAAGGCACAACCCTGAGAGGGGACGGGCCCCGCCGCGGCCTTCACCGGCAGCGGGGCCCGGAGGAAGTCCGCACCCTCCGGCACGGCCGAGCGCAGCAGCCGCGTGTACGGGTGCCGGGGAGCCGCGAGGACGTCCGCCGTCCGCCCCGACTCCACGACGCTGCCCGCGTACAGCACCATGACGCGGTCCGCGAGGTGCCGGGCGCTCGCCAGGTCGTGGGTGATGAAGAGGATGCCGATGCCGCGCTCCTGCGTCAGGCCTCGCAGCAGCTGGAGCACCTCCCGGCGGGTGGACACGTCCAGCATGGAGGTGGGCTCGTCCGCGATGATGACGTCCGGCTCCACCGCCAGGGCCCGCGCCACGGCCACGCGCTGGCGCTGGCCGCCGGACAGCTCATGCGGGAAGCGCCGCGCGAAGGACTCCGCTGGCGTCAGCCCCACCGACTCGAGCAGCGCGTGGACGCGAGACTGGAGCTCCGCCTGCGTGGCCCGCCCGTGGCGCAGGAGGGGCCGCTCCAGGTGGTGGGCCACGGTGTGCACGGGGTTGAGGGAGGCGAACGGATCCTGGAACACCATCTGCACGCGGCCGCGGTAGGCGAGCGAGGCACCCTGGCGTTCTCCAGCGAGCACGTCCTCGCCGCCGAGCCGCAGACTCCCGCCGTCAGGCGTGTCCAGCCGCGCCAGCACCCGGGCCAGCGTGCTCTTGCCGCTCCCGGACTCGCCCACGAGCGCGACGATCTCACCCCGCTCCAGCGTGAACGACACGCCATTGAGCAGCGTGCGCCGGGACCGGGAGAATAAGCCTCCCACGGGGACGCTGCGCGACAGCCCGGTGACCTCCAGCAAGGGAGGGCTCATGAGTGACCTCCACGGAGCGCGGCCCGTGCGGGCGCCGGTGCGTTGGCCGCGAGCGCGAGGTCCGGCGACGGCCCGGCCGCGTCGTCGGCGGTGAGGTGGGGGAAAGACGACAGCAGCAGGCGCGTGTACGGGTGGCGGGCCCCGGTGCGCAGCCGCTCCGAGGTGTCCACCTCCACCAGCTTGCCGCCCTGGAGGACGCCGACGCGGTCGGAGATGGCCAGCAGCAGCGGCAGGTCGTGGGTGATGAAGAGGACCGCGAAGCCCAGCCGCTCCTTCAGCTCGAGCATCCGCTGGAGCAGCTCCTTCTGCACCACCACGTCCAGCGCGGTGGTGGGCTCGTCCATCACCACCAGCTTGGGCTCCAGCGCGAGCGCGAGCGCGATGCCCACCCGCTGGCGCATGCCGCCCGAGAGCTGGTGCGGCCAGGCCTTCACCAGCTCCGGCGACAGCCCCACCATGGCCAGCAGCTCCCCCGCCCGGGCGTAGGAGGCCGCCCGCGAGGTGCGCCCGTGCGCCGCCAGCGTGTCGTGGAACTGCTCGCCCAGCGTGAGCACGGGGTTGAGCGCGCTCATGGCGCTCTGGAACACCATGGACACCTGGGACCAGCGGAAGGCGCGCAGTGCGGACGCGTCCAGGGCGGTGACGTCCGTGCCGTTGAAGAGGATGCGTCCCTGGGTGATGCGCGCGGCGGGGGGCAGCAGGCGCAGCAGTCCGAAGCCGATGGTGGACTTGCCGCTGCCCGACTCCCCGGCCAGGCCGAGCACCTCGCCGGGCGCGATGTCGAAGGACACGTTGTCCACCACCCGGGAGGGGCCGCGCTCCGTCGCGTAGTCGATGCACAGCTCGCGCACGCTCAGCAGCACACCGGGCGCCTGCGGCTCGGCCTGCGCGGCCGACACCACCGGGGTGATGGGGGCCACCGCCGGAGGGGCCTTGAGCGCTGGGTTGGTCAGCTCGTCGATGGCGGAGCTGAGCAGTGTCAGCGAGAAGCCGACCAGCGCGATGCACACGCCGGTGGGGACGAAGATCCACCAGGAGCGCGTCAACAGCGCCGCGTCATTGGAGGCCCAGTAGAGGTTGGTGCCCCACGTCACCGCGCCCACGTCCCCAAGCCCGAGGAACTCCAGGCCCACCTGGGCGCCCACCGCGTAGAGCGTGTTGCCGATGAACGAGGAGGCGATGAGCGAGGCCATGTTGGGCAGCAGCTCCCGGGCGATGATGCGGGCCCGGCTCTCACCGGTCACCAATGCCGCGGCCACGAAGTCCCGGTTGCGCAGGGACAGCGCCTCGGCGCGGAAGACGCGCGCATTCCACGCCCAGCCCGCCACCGTCAGCACGGCCACCATCCGCAGCGGCCCCGAGGGCAGGTACGCGCCCAGGACGATGGCCAGCGGCAGCCCGGGAATGACGAGGAACACGTTGGTGGTGAGCGACAGCGCGTCGTCCACCCGGCGGCCCAGGTAGCCGGCCGTCACGCCGATGAGCGCACCCACCAGGGTGACGAGCAGGCCCACCGCGAAGCCCACCGCGAGCGTCTCGCGCGCCCCCACCACCGTCTGCGCGAGCACGTCCTGTCCCTGGCCCGTCGTCCCGAAGAGGTGGGCGCGGGAGGGCGGCTGGTGGGGGCGGCCCACCAGGTCGCTCGGGTCCATGACCAGCCAGGGCCCCACCAGGGCCAGGACGAGGAAGAACAGCAGGATGCTCCCGCCCACCGCGGCCTTCCGGTGGCGGAGCAGGCGTCGGATGGAGTCACGCATGGGCGCGGGTCCTCGGGTCCAGCCAGAGGCAGAGCAGGTCCACGGCGAAGTTGGCGGCGAGCACCGCCAGGGTGATGACCAGGAAGAGCCCCTGCATGAGGGGGTAGTCCTGGTTGCGCACCGCGAGGATGAGCAGGTAGCCGGTGCCGGGGTAGGAGAAGACGATCTCCGTCAGCAGCGAGCCGCCCAGCACGAAGCCCAGGGCCATGCCGAAGCTGGTGACGTTGGGCAGGAGCGCGTTGCGCGCGGCGTACCGCATCATCACCTGCCAGGGCGGCAGCCCCTTGGCGTGAGCGAGCCGGAGGGTGTCCGTGCCCAGCGTGGCCACCATGGTGTTGCGCATGCCCAGCATCCATCCGCCGAGCGTGGCCACCACGATGGAGGCGGCCGGCAGCACCGCGTGGCGCGCCACGTCCGCCGCGAAGGTGAAGGACAGCCTCGGCTCCAGGTCATGCGAGTACGCGTGGCGCAGGGGGAACCAGCCGAGCCCGAAGCCGAAGAGGTACAGCGACAGCATGGCCAGCCAGAAGTAGGGGAAGGCCCCGAGGAAGGCGAAGACGGGCGCTGCCACCGAGTCCAACCACCCACCGCGGTTCCACGCCGCGAGCACCCCGAGCATCGAGCCCACCGCGAAGCTGATGACGACGGCGCACCCGGCGAGCCCCAGCGTCCACACCAGCCCCGTGCCGATGACCTCCGACACGCGGGAGGGGTAGTACGCGTACGACAGCCCGAGGTCTCCGGTGAACAGGTGCTTCAGGTAGGTGAAGTACTGCACGTGCCAGGGGGCATCCGTGAAGCCGAAGGCGGCGCGCATCGCCTCCATGGCCTCGGGCTGCACGCGGCCCTCGAAGCGCGCGAACATGGCGGAGGCCGGGTCACCCGGGGCGAGCCGGGGGATGACGAAGTTCAACGTGAGCGAGGCCCACGCCGCGAGCAGGTAGAAGCCGAGCCGCCGGAAGACGTAGTGCATCGTCAGGGCTCCCTCGGGGCGAGCGCCGTCAGCACCAGCAGGCTGTCGGGCTCGGCATGGGGGGACAGGCGCGCGTAGGGATTCTGCGCGCTCGGAAAGCCGGTGAAGCGCCGGGAGCTGGCCTCGCCCCAGGACGGGTTGGGGAAGAGGGGGATGGCGGGCGCCAGCTCGGAGAAGCGCCGCTGCACTCCGGCCATCAGCTCCTTCTGCTTCTCGGGCGAGCTCTCCGTCTCGAAGCGCGTCAGCAGGGCGTCCGCCTCCACGTCGCCGAAGCGGTGCCAGTTGGCCGCGGCCACCTCGCCCACCGGGCGCACCGTGCGCGGTGACAGCAGCCACTTGTAGAAGGTGTACGGCGTGGGCCCGTCCAGCGACCAGGCGATGGCGAGCTGGAACTCCCCCTTCTGCAGGCGCGCGTACCAGGCGCCGAACTCGTACGTCTTGAGGTGCGCCCGGATGCCGAGCTTGCTCAAGTCCCGCGCCAGCACCTGCCCGGCGCGTACCCAGTCTGACCAGCCGCCCACCACCTCGAGCTCCAGCTCCAGCGGCCGGCCATCCGGCATGAGCCGCATGCCATCCGGGCCGCGCTTCAGTCCCGCCTCGTCCATCAGCCGGTTGGCGGCGGCCTCGTCGTGGCGCACCCAGGCGCCGCTGGCGGCCTGCGCGTCCCGCCAGCCCGTATAGGAGTCGTTGAGGGCCGTGGCATCCGCCGGGCGCGTGTAGCCGTACATGGCGATGTCCACCAGCCGCTCCCGGTCCAGCGCCATGCTCAGCGCCTTACGCACGCGCACGTCGTCGAAGGGCGGCCGCGTGGTGTTCGGGTAGAGGAAGACGGTGCTGCCGTAGAGCGGGAACCAGCGCGCGTGGTGCGACGGGTCCTTGGAGACGAAGGTGCGGTCCACCGCGGGGACGAAGTTGCCGGCCCAGTCCACCTCGCCCTCCACCAGGGCCAGGTTGGCCTGGTCATTGGTGGGGAAGGCCAGGAAGCGCAGCGCGGAGACGGCCGGCTTGCCGGGCTGCCAGTAGTGCGGGTTGCGCCCCAGCTCGTACACCTGGTTGCGGAAGACGTTCACCTGGGTGAAGGGCCCCGTGCCCACCGGCTCCGGGTTGGTGAACGTCACCGGATCCTTCACGTGCTCCCAGACGTGGCGCGGGACGAGTGGCTGATGCGCCAGCTCCGAGAAGCCGGGGATGTAGACGCGCGAGAACTGGAACGCCACCGTGTGCGTCCCCTCCGCGCGCACGTCCTCCAGGAAGCGCCACGCGCCGCCCGCGTCCAGGGCCGGGTGCTTCTTGAGCAACTGGAAGGTGAAGGCCACGTCCTCGGCCGTGAAGGGCCGTCCGTCGCTCCAGCGCACGCCCTCGCGCAGGGTGAAGCGCAGCGTGCGGTGGTCCTCGGCCCAGGCGTGCGCGGTGGCCAGCCAGGGCGTCCACTGGCCGGTGGACGGGATGAACAGCTCCAGGCACTCGTAGACACCGGCCCGGGTGGGCCAGCGCGCGCCCGCGCCGGTGAAGAGCGGGTTGAAGTTACGTACCCATGCGCTCTGCTGCTCCACGGAGACGAACAGCGTGTTCGGGGGCCGCGGGCGGGGCTCCGAGGTGCATGCCACCAGCAGTACGAGCAGCAGCACCACGGGCAGCAGCAGGAGCGCGGGCTTCATGGGGCCCTCGTGTAGACGCGGACGTAGTCCACCTTCATCTGCTGGGGGAACACGGTGGAGCTGTCCGGCGGCCCCAGGTAGTTCCCGCCCACCGCCACGTTGAGGATGATGAAGTGCGGATGGTCGTACACCCACCGCGTCCCGGCGGGCAGCTTCGAGGGCGTCACTTCGAAGAAGGTGATGCCGTCCAGCAGCCAGCGGATGCGGTTCGGCTCCCACTCCAAGGCGTAGATGTGGAAGTCCTCGTAGAGCTTCCCGCCGCTGACGGCGAAATCGGAGCCGATGTTGCCCCCGCCGGAGTAGCCCGGCCCGTGCAGCGAGCCGCGGGTGATGGCCGGGAGCTGGCCCCGGTACTCCATGATGTCGATCTCCCCGCACTCCGGCCAACCCACCTCGCCGATGTTCGCGCCCAGCAGCCAGAAGGCCGGCCAGATGCCGCGCCCCACCGGAAGCTGGAGGCGCGCCTCGAAGCGGCCGTAGGTCTGCTCGAAGCGCCCGCTCGAGTTGATGCGCGCGGACGTGTAGCTCTTGCCGCCGTAGCTCTCCTTGCGCGCGGTGATGACCAGGTTGCCGGTGCCGTCCAGCGAGGCGTTCTCCGGCCTGTCGGTGTCGAACTCCAGCTGCTCGTTGCCCCAGCCGTGTCCTCCCACGTCGTGCACCCAGCGGTCCGCGGAGGGCGGGGTGCCCGCCTGCCCGTCGAACTCGTCCTGCCACACCAGCTGCCACTCGGCGCCTGGCTGTGAGGGGGAGGACGGTACGTCGGGCTTGGTGGCCCGGTTGGCCGCCGGGTCACACGCGAGCGTGCCCAGGGCGGCGAGCCACGGGAGGAGGCGGAGGCGGGTCATGCGGTCTTCCTGGCGTGTTGGAGGGGAAAGAGGGAGCGGTCGCGCAGCGCCGCCTGGAGCACGAGGGTGGCCGCGCCAACGGCGATGGCCCGGTCTCCCAGGGCGGAGGTGACGATGCGCGTCTCCGCCATGGAGGTGGACAGCGCCCGCTTGCGCACTGACGCGCGCAAGGGATCCAACAGCAGGTCTCCCACCGAGGAGATCTCCCCGCCGAGCACGACGATGGCCGGGTTGATGAGGTTGAGCAGACCCGCCACGGCGATGCCCAGGTAGTGCCCCAGGCTGTCGATGACCTGCCGGGCGGCGGCGTCTCCCGCGCGCGCGCCTTCCACCAGCTCGCGCACCGTCACCCCACGGCGGCCCCGCGGGCCCATCAACTCCCGGGCGCGCTCCAACAGCGGCGCGGTGCCAATGAGGGTGACGAGGCACCCGCGCAGCCCGCACACGCACTGCTGGCCGGCCGGGTCCACGGCGATGTGGCTGATCTCACCGGCGGTGCCGCCCGAGCCACGGTAGACGTCTCCGTGGATGATGAAGCCGGCGCCAATACCCGTGCCCAGCTTGATGTACGTCAGGTCCTCGCCCCCGACGCCCGCGCCCCAGTAGCGCTCCGAGAGCGCGCCCAGGTTGGCGTCGTTGTCCACGAGCACCGGCATGCTGAAGGCGGACTTGAGCCACTCCTGCACGTCGTAGTCACGCCACGCCGGCACGATGAGCGGGGACAGCTTGCCCGGGTTGGAGGGGTGCACGGGGCTCGGGACGGCCACGCCCATGCCCAGCACCGAGCGGCGCGGCACGCGCTCGGCGTCCAGGCACTCCTGCACCAGCTCCTTCACCTTCTGCAGCGTGCCCTTCGGATCCTCACGCACCGCATGGGGGGCGTGCCGGTGGGTGCGCACGCGCCCGCGCAGGTCCGTGAGGACGGCCGTCACGTGCGTGGCACCCATCTCCACGCCGATGATGCTGAAGGCGTCGTCACAGAAGCCGATGAGGGTAGGGCGGCGGCCTCCCCGCGACACCCCGGCGCCGATGTTGCGCACCAGCCCGGAGTGCTCCAGGTCCGCGACGATCGCCGACACCGTGGACGGGCTCAGCTCCGTGCGCCGGGCGATCTCCGCCCGCGAGAGCTGCTGCTCGCGCCAGATCATGTTCAGCAACAGGCTGCTGTTCTGCGCGCGCATGCCCGCCGCGTCGACCGTCGATTCCGCCGTTCCCACTTTCATCGTGCGCTCACGCTCCATTCGGCCGCGTGGAAGCAGGGGGCGTTTGCACCCTCCTCCTTCCCGTCCGCGACGCGGCTGGCGCCGATTGTGTACTGCTTCGGCTCGGTCGTGAGCGGCACTTCCTCCAATTTCAGCTCGAAGCCCTCGGTGGCTGGCCCCATGCCCACCAGGAGGGTGGCCTTCCCGTCACCCGGGGTGCCCCCGGCCTGGGACATGGAGGCCGCATCCCTCCCATTGCCCAGCCCCGCCGCCGCGAGCACTCCCGCCACCGCCCACGTCCACGCGAAGTGCTTGTGCCGCTGCATGGAGCCCCTCCGCTGCTGGCGTGGCTTCGTCCGTACGACGAAGAAACAGGATGCCGCTGGGAATCGGGCTCCTTCCCCATCCCCTCCCGAACGCGCCCGAGTTCGTTCGAGTGATGAAGAAAGTACCAGCCGCCTGCCAGGGATTGCAAGCTTTCTGGTGGTTGCAGGTAGGGGCGGGGCGCTGGTTCGCGCCTGCCGCGGCGCGCCATCCCGTCCACCCCGCGGCGGAACCACTGTTACAAAGTCAACATTATTAGGTGGGTTTACCGAACTCTATAGGAATCCGGGCCTGCGAGCCTAACATGGCTACTTCCTTCGGACGGTGGAGTATCTCCTGTTTCCGTGCGGAGGACTCGACTGGAGAGAAAAACCACATGCGAAACAAAGCTGCAGGAATGGCAGTTGGATTGGCGGTGGCCACGCTGCTGGTGAGCGCCGCCTTCGCCGCGGCCACGTTCGGGGTCCAACCCTCGGGCTCGTCGGCGATCTTCTTCATCAACACCACCTCGTGGGCGGACATCCACTACAAGGTCAACAACGGTGGCCAGCTCAACGTGCGGATGACGGTCGTCAATGGCCGCAACGAGTACACGGTGACGGGCCTGGCCGCGGGCCACTTCGTCGACTACGCCTTCACCTACTGGGACGTCGCGTGTAACTGCGCCGTGGACACCGCGTGGACGCGCTACACGCACGCGGGCACGGGCGGCGGCACGGACGCGGGCACGGGCGGTGGTACGGACGCTGGCACCGGCGGCGGCACGGACGCGGGCACCGGCGGCGACACGGGCCCCATCGTGCCCCTGTTCAACAGCACCACGTCACTGGAGCCGGCCACGGTGCAGGACACGGCCACGGCGATCATCACCCGCGTGGGTGACCGCGTTCGTGACCGCCATGCGCGTGAGGACCAGTACCAGGCGTACGACCACTACCTGGCGAACTACTTCGACAAGCGCACGCACTGGATCGAGATCGTGGACGAGGTGGCCAAGGGCGGCAGCCGGATCGTCGTCAACCTCTACACCGTCTATCCGTATGACAGCCCGGACTTCCGCGCGTTCTTCCGCGGCCTCAACACCGAGGCCGAGTACTTCCACAACGCGGACTTCACCACGGTGAATGACTATCAGTACACGGCCAGCGTCAACTTCAACGCCAAGGAGGGCCGGGCCATCCGCGTGGGGGACCGGATGGAGCTCGAGATCGGTGTCTTCCTCCGGCAGCCGGTGGAAGGCCGCTTCAACTACTACTCCACCATCATGCTGTACATGGTGGGCACCGGCGGCATCGTGCCGCTCGAGGTCTCCGGCGCCGTCCAGGACTCCTTCCCCATGCCGGCCATTGGCCAGAGCGGCGGCCGCACCACCGGCAACCAGCACCTGTCGAACGAGCCGGACAACCACTTCCTGCAGATGGCGCTGAACATGGCGCCCACCAACGCGCAGCCCTTCGTCGAGGGCCGGCGCCTCCACCACACCGACTTCGGCGATGGCAGCCACTCCGAGCCGGGCAACCCCATCTTCTCCACCCAGGTGAACAAGCTCGGGCCGAACTACATCGCGCGCTCCTGCATCGCCTGCCACGTGCAGAACGGCCGCGGCCTGCCGCCCGCCGTCAACACCACGCTGGGCAACTACACCGTCAAGGTGGGCCGGATCAGCGGCACCACGGTGACCTCGGATCCGTTCCTCGGCTCCCGTATCCAGCCGCGCAGCACCAGCGGCACGCCCGAGGGTGACGTGCGCATCGCGAGCTGGACCACCACCAGCGGCACGTTCACCGACGGCACGGCCTGGCAGCTGCGCAAGCCGAACTACAGCTTCCTCAACGTCACGCCCACGAACTACTCGGCGCGCATCACCCCGCAGCTGGTGGGCATGGGCCTGCTGGAGGCCGTGCCGGAGACGGCCATCGCCGGCCTGGCGGACCCCACCGACAGCAACGCCGACGGCATCTCCGGCCGCATGCAGACCGTGGCGGATCCGGAGACGGGCGCGACGCGCCTGGGCCGCTTCGGCTGGAAGGCGGGCTCGGCGCGGGTGCGTCACCAGGTCGCCGATGCGTTCAGGACGGACATGGGTGTCACCAACCCCGTCTTCACCACGCTGGACTGCGGCACGTCGCAGACGGGCTGCTCGGGCACCAGCACGGAGCTGAGCAACACGGACCTCGACAAGATCACCCGCTACATCGCCCTGCTCGGTGTCCCGGCGCGCCGCGACTACCGCGACACCCAGGCCCTCCAGGGCGAGACGCTGTTCCGCAACGCGGGCTGCGCGAAGTGCCACACGGAGACGCTGACCACCAGCGCGTACCACCCGCACGCGGAGCTGCGCAGCCAGACCATCCACCCGTACACGGACCTGCTCCTGCACGACATGGGCACGGGCCTGGCGGACAACCTGCCGGAAGGCCAGGCCTCCGGGGCCGAGTGGCGGACGCCTCCGCTCTGGGGCATTGGCCTGACGGCCGGCGTCAGCGGCGGCGAGGCCTACCTGCACGACGGCCGCGCGCGCAACCTGACCGAGGCCATCCTCTGGCACGGCGGTGAGGCGCAGGCCGCGCAGCAGGCCTTCGTCCGGATGACCGCCGCCGAGCGCAGCGCGCTCCTGCGGTTCCTGCAGTCGCTCTGACGTAGCAAGCACAGGGTCGCACGGGGGGACCGCCATCGCTGGATGAGCGGTCCCCCTTGGCGGGTGCTTGATCATCGGCCCTGTCCGTGAAACACCGTCGCGCCATCCGTTGTAGAGATGAAGCAACCTCCATGAGCACCAGGCAGATTTTTCAGGACGAGTACTTCACCGTGCTCGTCGACGAGCGGCTGGGCATCGTCCGCACCGTTCGCAGCGAGAAGCCGTTCGACTCGCTCGGGGAGCTCGACGGCATCTTCGCCCGGCTCGGTGCCGCCCTGGATGCGCTGGGGCGCTCGCGGTATGGGCTCCTCGCCGACCTCCGGGCCACTCCTGGCCGGAATGATCCCCAGTTCGAGGCGGCGCTCGAGCGTCTCCGCCCCATGTGGGTGGGCGGCTTCCGGAAGCACGGCGTGCTCGTGCGGACCACCGTGGGCCTGATGCAGATCCAGCGGCATGCCCGGCGCGACGGCGTCGAACGGCTGATCTCCAAGGACGAGGACGAGCTGCTGAAGTACCTCACGGCGGACGTCCAGGTGCCTCGCTGAACGGCGAAGCGGCCCGCGGTGTCCTCGCTCGAGCGGGGATGAACCGGGGCCGCCAGCCTGTGCTTGCCTGCGTTCGCGGTGCTACGGCTGGGTGAAGCCCGTCAGCCACTGCAGGTTGGGGTCCGCCGACCAGGAATAGGTGCCGTTGAGCCACTTCTGGTCCAGGGAGTTCTGGCTGCCAGAGCAGCCGCCAGTCGCGCGCATGTAGCAATGGTCGGCGGTGCCATCCGAGACTTCCGCGTGCTTCACGATGTACCAGCCGCTGCCATTGCTGGCGAAGCAGGAGGTCGCCGTGCAGCTGCGGCCCGTCAGCTCCTGCAACTGGCCGCGCACCGAGCTCTCGCTGCTGCCCATGAAGCTATCCGCCTCGCCATTCACCGCCCGGAGCCGGTCACTCGACAGCGTCCGCTTGCCATTGGCGACACAGGCACGGAGATCGTAGAGGGAGTACTGGACGCCCGCTCCCAGTCCATAGGCGGCCTGGACCCGGGCGTCATAGTTCTTGGCCAGAATCGCGAGGATCGAGCCCTGGCTGAAGCCGGCCACGACGATGCCCTTGGAGCAGTCCGCGGCGGGGCGGGAGCAGAGGGCCGCGACCGCGCTGCTCGCGCTGGTCGAATCGAAGATGCACTTGGAGCGGGCCGTCAGCGTGGAGCAGGCGCCGAAGGAGGAGCTCGGATACTCGACGGTGGCCGCGACGTAGCCACGGCCCGCCATCTCGTCGACGGCGGCCAGCGCCGAGGCGTTGTTGTACGTCTCCGACGTGCCCACCATGTAGATGAAGACGGGGTACTTGCTCGTCGAGGACGGCTCCTTGCCCTGGATGTTGTACGTCGTCCCGCAGGTGCCGCTGCCGCCCTTGTACGTCGCCGTGAAGCTGGTCAGGGTTTGCGCCCAGACAGGCGTACTCCAGGCCGTGGACAGCAGCAGCCCCATGACAATCTTTGCGACCACCGACCTCTTCATGGTGTCTCCTCGGGTTGTCTCGAAATGGTTTGTCTTGAAACGGGTTGCGGACAGACGCCTCCCGTTCGAGGGGGACCTCGAGCGCGAAGGGAGTGGGCGTGAGCGTGGTTCCGCGAACGTCTTGCTATTTGAGAAAGTAGATAAAAGCGTGGATCCCGTCAATGGGGGAAAACTGAATTAGCAGTAGAGGGCTGAATAGCTCGTGCGGTGTGTCATTGCCCCGGCGTTCCGCTCTGCGAAACACAGTCAATGAACGTGGCGAGGCATTCCGCTGCGCGAAACACTGGCAGTGAATTCGCCAGCGCGTTCCGCCCTGCGAAACACTACCCATCCATTCATCGGCGCGGGTGCTCAGGGGCGGTTCCTTCCCAGTTTCGCTGTGCGAAATTGAGTTTCGCAGAACCTTGACCCCTCTCTCCCGGTTGTCTATCGTCCTGACAATCCCGCTTTCCCCGGCAGCCATGTCCCGCATTCCAGACCCGCCCTCTCCTCCGACGGACACCGGTACACCCCTGGTGGAGTCGCTGGAGCAGGTGGGCGAGGAGGAGGTGAAGGACCGGCAGTTCGTGACGGCGTTGGCGCGCGGGCTGGAGATCCTGCGGGCCTTCACGCCGCAGCGGCCGATGCTCGGCAACCAGGAGCTGGCGGCGAGCACGGGCCTGCCCAAGCCGACCATCTCCCGGCTGACGCACACGCTCACGCGGCTGGGCTACCTCACCTATTCGGAGCGGCTGGGGAAGTACCAGCTCGGCACCCAGGTGCTGGCGCTCGGCTTCGCGGCGCTCTCCAACATGGGCGTGCGCGACGTGGCGCGGCCGCTGATGCAGGAGCTGGCCGACTACGCCAACGTCCCGGTGTCCCTGGGGAGCAGGGATCGGCTGAACGTGGTGTACGTCGAGCACTGCCGCTCTCCGGCCGCGGTGACGCTGCGGCTGGACGTCGGCTCGCGGATTCCGCTGGCCACCACGGCCATGGGACGGGCGCTGCTCGCCGCCCTGCCCGAGGCCGAGCGGCGCTACCTGATGGGGCACATGGCGAAGCGCGACCCGGAGAAGTGGCCGCGCCTCCAGGCCGGCATCGAGCAGGCCCTGGAGGAGTACAAGACCCATGGGTTCACGCTCTCTATCGGCGACTGGGACCGGGACGTGAACGCGGTGGGTGTGCCCTTCATCTCCCCCGACGGGAGCGGCATCCTGGCCTTCAACTGCGGCGGCCCGGGGTTCCTGGTGCCTCGCCAGCGGCTGCTGCGCGACCTCGGCCCTCGCCTGGTGGAGCTCGTCCGCGACGTCGAAGCGGCCCTGTCGCGCCGCTGACCCCCCGTGCATCCTTCCGTCCCCATCCCCGAGAGAACCCATGTTTCTGGCCCTTGGTGCCCTCGCTGGCATCGTCCTTCTCGTGTTCGCCCTGCGGCAGTGGTTGCTGCACCGCGAGTGCGAACCAGCCCGGAGCGAGCCCTTCGACGGTGACGTGTACCAGGTCGGCAAGGCGGCCATCGCCGAGCGCCGCTGCGACCACCCGCACACCACGGTCATCTGCATGCACGGCTTCGTGGCCGACATGCGCTACTTCACGCACCACTACAGCGACCCCGGCATCCAGCTCATCCTGCTGACGAGCTGCGACTACCACGTGCCCATCACCGGGCCGCGGTACAGGTCCGCTCCCTGGGTGAAGGTGCCCCCCGCGCCGGAAGGCAGCATCCCCTACGACGCCGCCGTGCTGGTGCAGGCGCTGGAGCACCTGCCGAGGACCGGGAGCATCCGTGTCCATGGCCACTCGAGGGGAGGCGCCGTCGTGCTGGAGGCCGCGTCGATGCGGCCCGACCTGTTCGAGCGGGTGGAGGTGGTGCTGGAGGCCCCCGTGCTTCCCCAGGCGCGCCCCTATGTGAGCGTGAACGCCGCCCAGCTCTGGTTCCTGTCGTTCCTGATGCCCTTGTGGCGCCGCGAGCCCATCTCGCGGCGTAACCGGGGGGCCTGGGGCCCGCTGGAGAACGAGCGCAAGCGCGAGCTCATCATGGCCTTCCCGTTCAACCCGAAGCGCGTCGCCACCATGGTGTCCAACCTGCTGGGGATCGGCGATTGGATGAAGCAGCGCGACGTGTCCCTCTACCAGCGCATCCCGCGCGGCACGGTGCTGGTCCCGGGGAAGGACCGGGTGCTGGATTTCCATTCCATGCTGGAGAGCGCCCAGCGGGCGGGACCCGGAGTGAACGTGGTGAAGCTGGACGGCTGCAGCCACTTCGTCCTATGGGATCGCCCTGACGCGCTGCCCCCGCTGGCTCCGTCGGCGGAGCGTTCCGCCGCGCGCTCGTGAGTCACACCTTTTGACCCTCATGCCCAACAAAAGCCGCACGGCCGTCATCCTCGCCGGGGTTGCCATCCTCTCCATTGTCGCGCTGCTCGGCGTGCAGACCTGGGCCACCCTGGCGCGCGACCAGCTGCCCCTGTTCTCGCTGGCGCACGTGGCGCCGGACGGCCGGGTGTTCGTCCTGGTGGACGGGAACCTCTACGTGGAGAGCCAGACGGGCGAATCGCTCGAGGTCATTCCGCTCAGCCGCTTCGGCGTGCAGCACTTCGAGGGCGACTTCGCCGTGCTGTCCGATGACAGCATCATCCTCGAGAGCGGGCGGTTGCGAGGCGCGGAGCCGCTGCAACGCTGCGCGCTGAAGACGGGGGAGTGCCGGCAGCTCACCGGGGCGGGCGATTCGCTCCTGGCGGGCGTGGCGTTCAGGCTCGCGGTGGACGAGCCCCACCAGCGCATCCGGGTCGCGTACACCGCGCACCACCAACTGCTGCTGGCGGATCTGGAAGGGCGCGTCCTGAGCAGGAAGTTCGGCGCCTGCCGGTTCCCCAGCGCGATGGCACGTGTCGCGGAGGACGAGTTCCTGGTCTCCGATACCAATCTGGCGCGCATCGTGCGCATCAGCGGCCGGGAGGAGGACTTCGGCACGGCGCTCGGCCAGTTCAGTGTCGAGGGCTGGTCGAAGCAGCCAGAGCATACGTACCCGAAGGGGATCGCCATCACCGGGGACGGCACGCGCTGGATCGTGGTGACGGACGGGAGGATCAGCAACGGCGAGCTCTACCGGCTAGGCCACGAGGCCAGCACGCCCACGCCCATCCCCTTGCCGGAAGGCACGGACGCGATGTTCCCGGAAGCCCTGGCCGATTCAGTGCTGCTGCCCGACGGTGGCTTGTACCGGATCCATCGGTTCGCCCTCGATGGCACGCGCATGACGGACTTCGGCTCGCCGGAGCTGAAGGCGAGCTTGAACGGGCTCACCGCCCGCGCCTCGGTTCTCGGCCTCGTGTTCAAGGGGAGCTACGTCGGACTGCTGGCCGTCTCGCTGCCCATGCTCGTCGTCGCGCTGTGGATGCAGCGCAAGGCGGCGGCCTCCGAGGAGCGGGTGGCCGTTCCGGTGGAGCCGCAGGCCGGGGAGGACGCGCCGTACCGCAATCCGGAGTCCCGGTCGCGGGAACTGCGGGGCGAATATCTGTTCCAGCGGCGGTTCACGGTCCTGGACTCGCGCGACGCACGGCGGGCCGGCCTGCTGATGTCCGTGCCCTACGTGTTGATCTGCCTGGTGGCGTTGATGCTGGTGGGCGTCACGATCGCCTCCAGGCCCTCCGGAGACGGGGCGTGGAGGCTCTTCGTCTGGCCGGTGGGTCTGCTGGTGGTGCTGCTGATCTTCCTGGCGCTCGGTGTCTTCCAGAGTCTGAAGCACGAGCGCCTGTCGATCGATGCGCGGGGCCTTCGCTATGCCTCGCTCTTCCGCGGGCCGCTCGCGTTCCTCGCGCGTCTGTTGCCAGGCTGGGAACTGGCGTGGGAGGAGATCGAACACATCACCCTGAAGAGGGCGGCCGGTGGCCGGGTGGGCGGGGCGTGGTACTACGAGTTGCGGGACCGGAGCGGCAAGCAGCGGCGCATCAACGCCTTGTCCTGGCGCCTCGAGGGTGAGGATGAAACCGGGCTGACGCTGCGAGCCGTGCAGCGCTTCAGCGCCGCGGAGGTCCAGGCGGTGGTTCGCAAGACCCGTCTCCACCGCCAGTTGGCCGCGCACCTGCCTGAACTGGCCTCCCCCCAGGGCTGAGCATGCCGGCCGTGTACCGCCTCTCCCCCAGGGAGCAGGCGGGCGCCAGACGCGGCGGTTCGTGGCAATCTCCGCGGCGGGAGCGGAGGCTCCCCGCACCCGATGACTCCTTCCTCACCCCTGAAGCCCGCCGCGTGGGAGCGGAGAATCGCCGTCGCGGGCGCGCTGCTCGCCGTCGCGGTGGTGGCGCTCAAGCGAGGCCGGCAGCACCCGGACGAGGTCTTCCAGTTCCTGGAGCCGGCCCATGGCCTGGCCTTCGGGTACTGGCTCGTGGCCTGGGAGTGGGTGGAGGGCCTGCGCAACTGGGCCGTCCCAGGAGTGCTGGGGGGCATCCTCGCGCTGTGCGGGCGGATGGGGCTCGAGCACCCGTGGGCGCTGGCCTCGGTGGTCTGGGTCTGCTGTGCCGCCGTGCAGGCCTGGGGCACGCTGGCGCTGTTCCGGCTCGTCGAGGAGCGGGATGGCCGCGAAGCCGCGCTCCTGGCGGCGGCCGTCCACGTCACCTGGGGCGGGTGGCTCCTCTACGCCGCGAGGCCCCTGGCGGACTCGCTGAGCGTGGCCCCGTTGCTCGGAGCGCTCCTGTGGTCCTGGCGCGCCCGCGCCCGTGACGGCCTGCGCGAGGGGTTCTGGAGTGGCCTCCTGCTCGGCCTGGCCTTCGTGGTGCGCTACCCCTCGGCGGTGTTTGGCGTGCCCATCGCCGTGAGCCTGCTGGGGGCGCGGCGCTGGCGCTCGCTCGCGGGCGGGGCGCTGGGGGTGGGCGCGGTGATGCTGGGGCTCGGCCTGCTCGACTGGCTCACCTGGGGCGCGCCCTGGCACACGCTCTGGAAGTACTTCGAGTTCAACATCGTCAGCGGCGGCTCGGCGAAGTTCGGCACGAAGCCCGCGTGGTGGTACCTGCCCACCCTGGCGGGCATGGTGCCGCTGCTGCTCGTCTGGCACTTCGGGCGCGGGCTCGGGCGGCGGGATCTGCTTGGCGGCGCCTTCGTCTTCTACTTCGGGGTGATGTCGCTGCTCGCGCACAAGGAGGTCCGCTTCCTCGCGCCGCTGCTGCCGCTCTTCGTGGCGCTCGCCGCGGGACCGCTCTGGCGCACGCTCTCGCAGCGCGTCCGCTCCCGCCGGGTGATGGGCGGGCTCGTGGGCGTGTACGCGCTCTCCTCGCTGGCGGCGGCCACCGTGCAGATGCCGGACGGGCTGGCCACGGAGGAGATCGATGCGCTCGTCTTCGCCGGGCAGGACTCCTCGCTCACCGGGCTCATCGTCGCCGGCCAGAAGGAGTGGAACATCAGCGGACGCTTCTACCTGCGCCGCGACGTGCCGCTGCTCGTGCGTCCCGAGAACCGCGTGCGGGAGCTGGATGGCGCGCTCACGGAGCCTCAGTTCTCGCATGTGCTCGTGAATGGAACGGCACTTGGGGCGCGGCAGGTGGAGACGGCCGGGTTCTGCGTCCTGCGGCGGTGGGGTGGGGCGGTGCTCTGGCGGCGGTGCCCCTCCGGGAGTGGCTCTGGAGAGTTGCTTACGTCTCCTTCCGGGCCGTGAAGGCTTCGCGCCCTCCCTTTTCTGACGCAGGCGCTCCGGGCATGGACCGGAGCGCCTGTTGCCACCTCACTGCACGAAGGTGAGCGAGCCCGCGGGCAGGGGAGTGCCCGAGGGCCACAGCACGTAGGCCGAGCGGCGGGAGTGGTCCCACGCCCGCTGCAGTTCCTCGCGCTTGTACGTCACGTTCACCAGCTCGTCGTTGGGGAAGGCGGGGTCATTGCAGATGACGTCCCCCTCCGGCGTGAAGCCCTTCACCACGATGAGGTGCCCGTCCGAGCGCTGGATGGGCGAGCCGCTCAGCTCCCCCTTCTCGTAGGCGATGCTGATGCTGACGGGAATTCCCTCGGCGATGAGCCGCTCCACCTGCGCGAACGAGTCGAAGCGCGCCACCAGCCCGTGCAGCGCTCCGTCCCCGATGGCCGAGCCGTACGCGGTGTTGAAGGGCCAGTTTCCCGTGCCCTCGTACACCGTGTCATAGGTGTACTCGGCCGCCACGGGCACCGGCACCACCAGCTCGTTGCGGCCCAGCTTCTTGCCCCAGTACGCGAGAATCATCGACACCGAGGTGGGCGAGCACCAGACGCCCCCGTCCGGCGGGTAGAGCATCTGCGAGCGGCCCGGCACCTCCAGCACCGTGCCCCAGGCGCGCTTGTCCGAGGGCTCGTCCGCGGCCTTGCGGCCCGAGTCCGTCATCGCCGCCGTGAGCGCACGCACGCGCGGGCTCACTCCGGGCTTGGAGGAGAAGAGCCACACCTTCATCCTCAGGCCATCCGCCTTCTTCTTGAGCACCAGCGTGTCGGTGAAGACCTTGCCGCTCTCGTCCTCCTGCCGGTCCTTGCTGTGGCGCGCCACGGTGCCCTTGTCGAAGGCCCAGACGCCGAAGTCGTAGTCCTTCGTCCACTGGCCCTCGACGCGCGCGGCGAGCGTCAGCCGCACCCACGTGCCCGGCGGCGTCAGCACGTCGAAGGAGGGCACCACGTTGTCGAAGCCACCGGCAATGGTGTGCTCCTCCGAGGCCGCGCTGCCGAAGACGTAGCTGCCCGCGGCCAGCGGCGTCTGCGCGTTGGGCGGCGTGTGGCTGGGGAACGGATCCGCCTCGGAGCGGGCCGTGGCCGCGTCGAGCTCGAGCGCCCCTTCCGGGGTGAGCGCGGTTCCCTGGCGGGTGAATCGCTCGAAGTCACGCGTCTGCGCGCTCTTCCTCCAGATCTTCGCCACCGGTCCTTGCTCCTCGGGTGTGGGCCTTGCCTGCCACGCGCAGGCCGTCAGCGTGGATGCCAGCAGGACCAGATACAGCGGAACTCGGGTCTTCGTCGGGGTTGTCATGAAGCTCGCTCGGGTGCTGTCGGGGAAGGGGGACGGGGGCTACTTCGCCAGCTCGGACAGGAGTTGGTAGACGAACTCGGCGCCGGGCTGGAGCGAGGCCGAGGGAATCCGCTCGTTGGGCGCGTGGGCCGTGCGGGCGTCGTCCGGCGTGAGGGCGAAGAGGTCGATGCCATAGGCGTGGATGCCCGCCCGGCGCAGCGGGGTGGACTCGGTGGTGCCGGTGGACATGCGGGGGAAGACGGGGGCACCCGGCCACACCTTCTTCGCGGCGGCGGTGGCGGCCCGGAACATCGCGTTGTCGCCCACCGGCGAGGCGGGCGAGTCCGGCGGCGTCATGTTCAGCTCCACCTGGATGTCGCTGTCGGCCACCGCCTCGACGAGCCGGGCGCGGAAGGCCTGGATGTCCTCGTCAGGGAGCAGGCGGCAGTTGATGGTGGCCTCGGCGGTGGCGGGAATGACGTTGGGCCGGGTGCCGGCATTGAAGACGGTGGGCACGCAGGTGGTGCGCAGCACGGCGGCCAGGGCCGGCTCCATCCGGGCGATGGCGTCCACCGCCTCCTGCGGAGGGTTGTCCGGCGAGGCCGAGAGCCGCTTGAGGGCCTCGCCCAGCTCGCCGCCCGTCACCTTGACGCGGCCCTCCACGTTCAGCCGGGTGACGGGGGTGAGCCGGGTGGGGAAGGTGAGCGTCCCGACGCGGGCCACCGCCGCCGCCAGGCGCACCATGGGGTTGGGCGCGGCCGGTGGCACGGAGGAGTGTCCGCCGGGGCCGGTGGCCTTCAGCGTCACGTTGCGCGACACCCGCTCCGCGGCCTGGAGATTGACGAAACGCACCCGGCTCCGGTCCTCGGCCAGCTCCGTGAGGCCGCCCTCGTTGATGGCGAGCTCCGCCTCGCGCAGCTCGGGGTGGTGCTCCAGCAGCCACTCGATGCCGGCCTTGCCGCCCACCTCCTCGTCGGCGCTGAGCACCAGCACCACGTCCCGCTTCAGCTTCACCCCGTCGCGCTTGAGCCTGCGCAGCGCCAGCACACTGGCCGCGGCCATGCCCTTGTTGTCCTGGACGCCGCGCCCGTAGAGGAAGCCGTCGCGCTCGGTGAGCGTCCACGGGTCCGAGGCCCACTCCTCGCGTCTGGCGGGGACCGTGTCCAGGTGGGCGAGCACCAGCACGGGACGCGCGCCGCCCGTGCCCTTCAGGCGGGCGATGAGGTGGGCGCGACCGGGCACGGCCTCGGCGAGCTGGGACTCGATGCCGGCCTCGCGCAGCCACCGCGCGGCCACCTGGGCGGCGGCGGCCTCGTTGCCCGGCGGGTTGGAGGTGTCCACGGCGATGAGCTCGGTGAGCAGCGTGCGCATCTCCTCGGCGGCCCGGGGCGGGGCGCTTCGGGACGGGGCCGCGGCGTGGCCGCAACCCGGCACGGCCAGGAGGGCGAGAGCGAAGAACAGGGGGCGCATGCCGCCAGTCTATGGTAATGGCGGCTCTCCCTGGGAGGCTCATCGCATGTCACTTCCGATGGATGTCCGAGTCATCGAGCTACCCCTCCGCCACGCCTGGACGATCGCGCGGGGGACCAGCACCTCGAAGCGCAACGTCATCGTCGAGCTGCGCGAAGGCAACCTGGTCGGCCGGGGCGAGGCCGCTCCGAACGTCCGCTACGGTGAGTCCGCCGAGACGGTGACCGCCGCGCTCGAGAAGCTCGCTCCGGCGCTCGCGGGCGATCCGCGTCATTTCCGCCTCCTGTCCGAGCGTGTCGAGGAGGCCCTGCCGGGCAACCACGCGGCGAAGGCGGCGCTGGACATCGCGCTGCATGACCTGGCCGGCAAGCGCCTCGGGGTGCCGCTCCACCGGATGCTGGGGGTGGATCCGTCGCGGATGCCCATCACGTCGTTCTCCATCGGCATCGATGACCCGGCGGCCATGGCCCAGAAGGTGCGGGAGGCGGAGCCGTACCCCGTGCTGAAGATCAAGCTCGGCGCGCAGTCGGTGCGCGAGATGTTCGGCGCGGTGCGGTCCGCCACCCCCAAGACGGTGCGGGTGGATGCCAACGAGGCCTGGACGCCGGAAGAGGCGCTCAAGCACATCGAGTGGCTGGCGACGCAGGGCGTGGAGCTGGTGGAGCAGCCGCTGCCGGCGGCGGACGTCGAGGGTGCGAAGTGGTTGCGCCAGCGCTCGCCGCTGCCGCTGGTGGCGGACGAGGCGTTGATGATGGCCTCGGACGTGCCGAAGCTGGCCGAGGGCTACCACGGCATCAACGTGAAGCTGCAGAAGTGCGGCGGCATCCGCGAGGCGCTGCGCATCATCGAGACGGCGCGCTCCTGCGGGCTGAAGATCATGCTGGGGTGCATGGTGGAGACGTCGGTGGGCATCGCCGCGGGGGCGCACCTGGGGCCGCTGGTGGACTGGCTGGACCTGGACGGCAACCTGCTCATCTCGGCGGACCCCTTCCAGGGGCACCCGGTGGTGGACGGGCGCATCCGGCTGGGTGACGGACCCGGGCTCGGCGTGGAGCCGCGGTCCACTCCATGACGGAGCCGCTCATCCAGAGTCCGATGGCGGTGCTCACGGTGCTGCTGGCCGTGCTGGCGCTGCTGTTCTTCGCGGAGCGGCACCCGGTGGGAGGGCGCGTCTTCAAGGTCGTGCCCATGCTCGTGCTCGTCTATTTCGTGCCCACGTTGCTGTCGAACACGGGCCTCATCCCCACGAAGTCGGACCTCTACGGCTTCGTGTCGGCGTACCTGCTGCCGACGAGCCTGGTGCTTCAGGTGCTGTCGATGGACCTGGGAGCCATCTCCCGGCTGGGGCGCAGCGCGGTGTTGCTCTTCCTGGCGGGGACGGCGGGCATCATCGTCGGTGGGCCCGTGGCGTACCTGCTGCTGGGCTGGCTGGTGCCAGCGGAGCTCGGAGAGCAGGCCTGGAAGGGCCTGGCGGCGCTCAGCGGCTCGTGGATCGGCGGCAGCGCCAACTTCGTGGCCATCGGGCAGAGCATCGGCACGAAGGAGGACGTGCTGAGCATGATGGTGGTGGTGGACGTCGGCGTGTCGAACATGTGGACGGCGGTGCTGCTCTACTTCGCGGGCCGTGAGCTGGCGATGGACACGCGCATGGGCGCGGACCGGCGCGCCATCGACGTGGTGCGCGAGCAGGTGGAGCGCTTCCATGCCTCGGTGCTGAGGCCCGCGTCCCTGACGGACCTGGTGTGGATCCTCACCCTCGGGTTCGGCACGACGGTGGCGTGCACGGCGTTGGCGAAGACCCTGCCGGACATCGGCACCATCATCACGGGCTTCACCTGGGTGGTGCTCCTGGTGACGACGGTGGGGGTCGCGCTCTCGTTCACCCCCCTGCGCAACCTGGAAGGGGCCGGCGCCAGCCGGGTGGGCATGCTGTTCCTCTACGTGCTGGTGATGACCATCGGCGCGAAGGCTGACTTCCGGCGGCTGTTGGACGCACCGGCGCTGGTGGCGGTGGGCATGGTGTGGATGGCCATCCACGCGGCCTTCATCCTCGGGACGCGGCGGCTGCTGCGGGCGCCCGTCTTCTTCGCGGCGGTGGGCTCTCAGGCCAACGTGGGCGGCGCGGCCTCGGCGTCCGTGGTGGCGGCGGCCTTCCACCCGGCGCTCGCGCCCGTGGGCGTCATGCTCGCGGTGGCCGGCTACGTGCTGGGCACCTACGGCGGGCTGGTCTGCGCGCTGCTGCTGGAGCAGGTGCACCGAATCATCCACTGAGACTCGCGACAAAGGAGCTGCCGGTGATGCGCCCGATGGCGATGATCCTCCTCGTGCTCACCCTGGTGGGGTGTGCCACGTCCCCTCGAACGGCTCCTGGCTCTGGCGAGCCAGCCACCCTGGCCATCCTGAATGCCCGGGTGTGGACCGGGAACCCGCGCCAGCCCTGGGCCGAGGCCGTGGCCGTCCGAGGCGAGCGGCTCGCCGCCGTGGGCTCCACCGCCGAGGTGCGGGGGCTCGTGGGCGCCGGGACGCGCGTCATCGACGCGAAGGGGCAGTTCCTCGTGCCCGGCTTCAACGACGCGCACGTGCACTTCATCGACGGTGGCCACCGGCTCGCCTCCGTGCAGCTGCGCGACGCGAAGACGCCCGCCGAGTTCACCGCGCGCCTGAAGGCCTTCGCCGCCTCCGTGCCGAAAGGCACGTGGATTACGGGTGGGGACTGGGACCACGAGCTGTGGGGCGGCGAGCTGCCGCGCCGCGAGTGGATCGATGCCGTGACGCCGGACCACCCGGTCTGGGTCAACCGCCTGGACGGGCATATGAGCCAGGCCAACAGCGCGGCGCTCCGGGCGGCGGGGGTGACGGCCGCGACGCAGGAGGTGCCCGGCGGCACCATCGTCCGCGGTCCCCAGGGTGAGCCCACCGGAATCCTCAAGGACAACGCGCAGGCACTCGTGGACCGCGTGAGGCCTCCGCCGCCGGTGGAGCTGAGCGACCGCGCGCTGGAGGCGGCCATGCGCTACGTGGCCGAGCAGGGCGTCACCTCGGTGCAGAACATGGGCACCTGGGAGGAGCTGGCCATCTTCGAGCGCGCGCATGCGGCCGGCCGGTTGCGCACCCGCATCTACGCCGCCGTCCCGCTCGACACCTGGGAGCGCCTACGGGACACCGTGGCCGAGCGCGGCCGGGGCGACACGTGGCTGCGGATCGGCGGGCTCAAGGGGTACGTGGACGGCTCGCTCGGTTCGCACACCGCCGCCTTCCACGCACCCTTTACCGATGCACCGGGGGACAAGGGGCTGCTCGTCAACACGCCCGAGGACCTGTACCGGTGGATCTCCGGCGCGGACAAGGCGGGCCTGCACGTGATGGTGCACGCCATCGGGGATCGGGCCATCGGGATTCAGCTCGACACCTTGGCCCGCGTGGCGGCGGAGAACGGGCCGCGCGACCGGCGCTTCCGCATCGAGCACGCGCAGCACCTCGCGCCCGAGGACGTGAAGCGCTTCGCCGGGCAGGGCGTCATCGCGAGCATGCAGCCCTACCACGCCATCGACGATGGCCGCTGGGCGGAGCGTGTCATCGGCCCCGAGCGGGCGAAGACGACCTATGCCTTCAAGTCCCTGCTGGACGCGGGGGCGAGGGTAGCCTTCGGCAGCGACTGGTACGTGGCGCCGCCCACGCCGCTGGAGGGCATCTACGCCGCGGTGACCCGGCGGACGCTGGATGAGAAGAACCCCGGCGGCTGGGTGCCCGAGCAGCGCATCGGCGTGGAGGACGCGCTGCGGGCCTACACGCTCGGCGGGGCCCATGCCTCCTTCGAGGAGCAGGAGAAGGGCACGCTGGAGCCGGGCAAGCTGGCGGACCTCGTGCTCATCGACCGGGACCTCACCCGCGTGCCGCCGGAGACGATTCGCGACGCGAAGGTGATGCTGACGGTGGTGGGCGGGCAGGCCGTCTTCGAGCGCTGACCGGCGCCTCAGCCAGGATGGGTGGAGCGTGTCTGCTCGATGAGCCGCACCGCCGCGTGGCGCGCCATCCTATCCATGGCTCCGGGTGGGCAGAGGGCGGAAGACAACGCCGTCCAGGCCGAGGCGCTTGCAGGCGTCGGCGAAGCGCTCGGTGCAGACGATGACGGAGGAGTACTCCTCCAGCCGGAACAGGTCCAGGTGGCTGGGAAGGGTGGAGGCGTCCAGCAGGAGGTCATCAGGCCGGCGGGTGCCGTCGCGGCCGCAACGAGGGCAGGGCGGTTTGCGGCTCGCGGGCAGGCAGTCCGGGTGCAGGCGCCCCATGGGGAGGATTTCCAGTTCGAGCAACTCGGGTGATGCGCGTTGTCGGAAGCGTAGGAGGGGGGGACACCCCTTGAGGCCTCGCAGACCCTCGGCTTTGAGCTTCTCCAATGCCGCTCGCTGCACCATCAGCACCCAGGGAACGGGAGAGACGAACTGACCGAATCGGCCCTGGGCCTTGCCCACGATGGGACCAAACCTCGTTCCGGGCTTGAGTACGGCTCCTGGAGGCAGCAGGGGACGTACCAGCGCGCGCAGTCTTTCATACTCGTCCACGGGCTCGGGCCGGGCTGTCTCGAAGTCGGCCAGGGAGGCCACTGGAGTCAGGTCCACTGAGGGGTACGTTTGGGAGGTGGCACTCCAGGTGGCCTTACACGCAGGGCAGATGATGCCCGGAAGCATCCATCTGTGCGAACCATCGATGTAGCCCGTGTAACCCGCGGCCCTGTCCTCTTCGACTCTGAAATAACGCATGTGTGGGCGTCTTGCCTGTTTCAGCCGCAGTAGTATGAAACGAGCGAGCCATTCAGGTAGAACCGGTTCATGAGCTCGAACGCAAACCTCCAGATGTCTTCCTGGGAGGTGTTCTCGGTGCTCTGGCTCACGAACTGCCGCCAGGCCTCATTCCATTGGCCTCCCCTGGGTCCACCACTATGCAGCCAGGAGTGGAAACTCTTGGGGAGGCGCATGGTGAAGGCGTGAATGTTGATGCCCCTTTCTTTGAACCATTCGGCCAGGAATTTCTCCTGCGGAAAGATGTGATGCTTTTCGAGGGGCTCCCGAGAGGGGATGCAAGGAAGCCGCAGAGCCTTGGGCGCGTACTGGCCTCGGATGTTCCAGTTGTGCCAGGGAATTTCAAAGACGGGTTCCGTGCCGACGGGCGCCGCCAGCGGGCGTCCCCACCAGCGGATGGGATTGCCCGGTGGCCGGAGTGTCAGGGTTCCCTTCGCCAGGATGACGGGGTGGGGCTCCACCTCCACCAACTCCTGGCAACGCCAGACGGCACAGCCCGCCTCGTCACACAACGGCACCACGCAGCTTGGGTCCTCGCGGGCTTCCTCCCACGAGACCACTGCGTCCAGCGGCTCGTCGTCCTCGCGTGCGGTGGGCGCTGAGGTGACGCAGGCGCTCAGCAGCACACCGAGGAGCGCCCACCCCTTCATGGAAGCCGGAAGGCTCATGTCTTCGAGGCGACTGCCTCAGGCCATGGGCGCGGTGGTGCTCACCTGCGGCTCTTGCACCTTGGGCTTGCGCAGCACTGCGGCCGCCACGCCGCTCAAGCCAATCAGTCCCACGATGTTGGGGAACACCTGCAAGCCATTCATCAGGTCTCCCCAGGCCCAGATGGTCTCCACCTTGCCGATGGCGCCGAAGACGACCAGGCCACAGTAGATCCACCGGTAGGGTTTGGTGATGCGCAGGCCGAAGGCGTACTCGAGGAACTGCTCGCCGTAGTACGCCCAGCCGATCAGCGTGGTGTAGCCGAAGAGGAAGGCGCAGAAGGCCACCACCCACCCGCCCACCGTGGGAATCGCCGTGTTGAAGGCCTGGGCCACCACCGCAGTGCTCGTGAGCCCGGACGTCCACGCGCCGCTCGCGAGAATCACCAGCGCGCTGATGGTCGAGGTGACGCACGAGACGATGAACACCTCCATCACCGCCTGGAGCCCCTGCTTCACCGGTGCATCCGTCTGGGCCGTGCCGTACGCCACCGCCGCCGTGCCGTACCCCGCCTCGTTGGCGTAGATGCCCCGGGCGAGCCCGTAACGCATGGCCGTCATCATCCCCACTCCGAGCGCACCCCCTCCGACGGCCTGCGTGGAGAACGCCTCGCGCAGGATGAGCGCGAACACCGCCGGCAGCTGCGCGGCGTGCGTGAGGATGACGATGAGCCCTCCGGCCAGGTACAGCCCCACCTTCAGCGGCGCGAGCTTCTCGGCCGCCCGGCCGATGCTCTTCACGCCGCCAATCACCACCAGCCACGTGAGCACCGCGAGGCCCAGGCCCGAGTACAGCGGGGGAATGGCGAACTGGCTCTGCATCACCACCGCGATGGAGTTGGGCTGGGTGAAGGGCGTCGTCGTGAGCGCGGCCACGCCGGCGATGACCGCGTAGAGCCAGGCGAGCTTCGGCGAGCCGAGCCCGTCCTTCAGGTAGTGCATCGGGCCCGCCGACAGCCGGTCTCCGTTCACCTTGCGGTACTGGATGCCCAGCACGGCCTCGCAGAACTTGATGCTCGTGGCGAAGAAGCCGTACACCCAGATCCAGAACAGCGCGCCCGGCCCACCGCTCACGATGGCCGTGGCCACGCCCGCGATGTTGCCCGTGCCAATCGACGCTCCGAGCGCCGTCATGAAGGCCTGGAAGGGGCTCAGCGTTCCCGCGCCGCTCGCCCGCGCCGGCACCATGGCCCGCAGCCCCTCCCGGAAGTGCGTCACCTGGACGAACCGCAGCCGCACCGTCAGGAACACACCAGTTCCCAACAAGAGGGCCATCGTCCAGGGGCCCCAGACGGCATTACTGGCTACGTCGATCGCGTTGCGGATGGGTTCGGGCAGCATGGGTTCCCGTCATAATCCCATCCGCGCCTCCTGGGCACCCACCGGATTGAAGAGAGGATCATCGTGACCGCCCCCGCCACACCCCAGGCGCTCTTCGCCCTCTGGGCCGACGTCCGCCTCCAGGGCCTTCCGCCCCCCGCGCTCGTCCGCCACTCCCACGTGCAGTCGCAGCTCCGCCGTCTCCACCAGTCGGCGTCCTACCTCTTCCAGGTGGAAGAGGTAGGACGCTCCGTGGAAGGGCGCGCGCTGCACCTCGTCCGCGTGGGCTCCGGCCCCCGCCACCTCCTCCTCTGGTCCCAGATGCACGGGGACGAGCCCACCGCCACCACGGCCCTGTTGGACCTCTTCGAGTACCTCCGCCTCCACCGCGCGCACCCCCGGGTGGCCCGGCTGCTCTCCGCCCTCACCCTGCACGCCGTGCCCATGCTCAACCCCGACGGCGCCGAGCGCTTCCAGCGGCGCAACGCGCAGGGCATCGACGTCAACCGGGACGCCCTGGCGCTCCAGACGCCCGAGGGCCGCACCCTCAAGGCGCTCCGCGACAGGCTCCAGCCGTCGCTCGGCTTCAACCTGCACAACCAGAGCTGGCGCACGGCGGTGGGGGATGGCTCGCGCCGGTCCGCCTCCATCTCCCTGCTCGCTCCGCCCTTCGACGCATCGCGTAGCGACAATCCCGGCCGGGTGCTCGCCAAGCGGGTGTGCGCCGTCATCCGGGACGCGCTCGAGCCGCTCGCGCCCGGGCAGATCGGCCGCTACGACGACTCCTTCGAGGTCCGCGCCTTCGGTGACAACCTGGTGCGCTGGGGCACCCCCACCGTGCTCATCGAGACCGGCCCGTGGCCCTCGGCCGAGCCCGACGAGCCGCTGCTCCGGCTCAACTTCGTGGCCCTGGTGTCCGCCCTGGAGGCCCTCTCCACCGGCGCGGTGGAGCACGCGGACCTCGAGCGCTACGAGTCCATTCCCCTCAATGACAGCAAGGGCATGCTGCACCTCGTCATCCGGGGCGCGCATGTCTTCGGCGAGGCGGGGGATGCCTTCGTCGCGGACGTGGGCGTGGCCGCGGCCCAGGCGGTGCGCACCCGAGAGGGCACCGCCTCCGTGGTGCTCGCGGGCTCCATCGAGGAGCTGGGAGATCTGCGCGTCTACGGGGCTGTGGAGGAGGTGGACGGCACCGGGCTCACCGCCGTGCCGCTGCCCTCGGGGAGCGTGAGGGTAGGGGACTCGCTGCCCCTGCCGGCCCGGAGCGAGTGCTCGCTGCGGGTGGGCCTGCCCGCGGAGCTGATGCTGCTGCGGCCGGTGGATCCCGCGGGCCATTACCGCGTGGAACGAATCCTTCGCTACGAGCGTTGAATTCCCAAGTTTCGAAAATGTGACTAAGGTGCGACCCACTTCCCAGGAGGGGTCAGCATCTTGTCTTCGCACGTTCGACTTGCTCGCGCGTGGTGTGTCCTGCTGTTGCTCGCAGGGTCCAGCGCATGGGCCCAGGGCACCGCGGTCATCACCGGCAAAATCATCAACTCGGCCGACAAGAAGCCACTGCAGGACGCAGTGGTGACGGCCACGTCTCCGGCCCTCCAGGGCGAGCAGACGGTGGTCTCCGACGCCAGCGGCCAGTACCGGATTCCGCAGCTGCCCTCGGGCAACTACACCATCCGCGTGGAAGCCCAGGGCTTCCGCCCCTACTCGCGCGGTGACATCCAGCTGCGCCTCGACCGCACCATCCGCTTCAACGTGGAGCTGCTGCCCGAGGGCGGTCTGACCGAGGAGATCTCCGTCACCGCCGCGCCGCCGACGGTGGACGTGGGCTCGAGCGCGTCGAGCCTGAACATCGACGCCAACATCCTGAAGAACCTGGCGGTGAGCCGCCCCGGTGGCAAGGGCTCGGCGTCGCGCTCCTTCGAGTCGCTGGCCGAGATGGCGCCCGGCGCGCAGGAGGACACCTACGGCGTGAGCATCAACGGTGGCACCTCGCCGGAGAACCAGTTCGTGGTGGATGGCCTGTCGGTGAACGACCCGGCCGTGGGCACCATCGGCACGCCTCTCTCGGTGGAGTTCGTCAAGGAGGTCAACGTCATCACCGGTGGCTACATGCCCGAGTACGGCCGCTCCACGGGCGGCGTGATGAACGTGGTCACCAAGTCCGGCTCCAACGAGTTCCACGGCTCCGTGTTCGGCAACGTGGCCCCGGGCGTCCTGCAGACGGGCGGGCCGGAGATCGTCCAGGTGGGAAGCACCATCTCCGCCAAGGGCACGCCGTGGAACCAGGGGGACTTCGGCTTCGAGCTGGGTGGCCCCATCCTCAAGGACAAGCTCTGGTTCTACGCCGGCATGGCGCCCTCGTTCACCCGCATCCAGGTGGCGCGCCAGCTCAACACCCTGAGCACCTGCACCGAGCGCAACCTCGAGGAGGGCTGCTTGAACGTCGGGGCCCAGAAGGCCACGCCCATCGAGAGCACCCAGGTGAACCGCTTCGCGGATGACCGGACCATCCAGTACATCGGCAAGCTCACCTACCTCTTCAACCCGGACCACAACCTGTCGCTGACGGTGTACGGCACGCCCAACTGGTCGGGCGGCGCGGGCCGCTACTCCTTCAGCCGCGATGGCGCCCCCGAGGTGTGCAGCGGGCTGTCCTGCACCGCGTTCGTCCAGGGCTCCTACGATTCCATCGCCACCCGCCGCACGGGCGGCGCGCTGGACATCGTCGCCAAGCAGTCCTCCTCCTTCTTCAACAAGTCGCTGCTCATCGACGCGACGGCCGGCTGGCACCACCAGGACGCCTCCATCCTCCCCTCGGATGGCTCGCAGCTCGGTGGGACGGGCCTGGCCTCGCTCCCCCGCATCACCTGGCGGCGCTCGAGCAACCCCGGCTACCACCCCATCACCGACTTCGAGAGCATCCCCGACCCGTCCGTGTGCACGGTGGATCCCACCTCGGGCGCGACGAACTGCCCCGTCACCTCGTACACGTCCGGTGGGCCCGGCACCATCAGCGTGTCGGAGCTGGACCGCTATCAGGCCAAGGTGCTGGGCACGTACCTGGTCGAGGCGCTCGGCCACCACGTCGTCAAGGCCGGTGTCGATGCCGAGGGCGCCAGCTTCTACAACAACCGCGCGCGCACCGGCCTGGCGCCCTGGCGTGAGTGCACGGACGGCAGGTGCTTCGAGAGCCGCACCCAGTACGGCTATCTCGATGGGCCGGACCAGCCCGTCTTCCTGGCCAGCAAGGAGGGCACGTCCACCTCGTTGACGGTCGGCGGCTTCGTCCAGGACAGCTGGTCCATCCTGGACAAGGTCACGGTCAACGCGGGCGTGCGCTACGACACGCAGACCATCTGGGGCCTGGACGGCAAGATGGGCCTGAACCTGCCCCAGCAGTGGTCGCCCCGCCTGGGCGTCATCTACGACTTCACCCAGCAGGGCCGCTCGAAGCTCTTCGTCAACTACGCGCGCTTCTACGAGAACATCCCGCTGGACATGGCGGACCTGTCCTTCCCGCAGCAGCAACTGCTGGCGGCCACCTACAACGCGCCCTGCGACCCGAGGGATCCGGCCGACCACCTGCCCGGCGGCGACTGCACCCTGGCCGCCAACCGGCGCACGCGCGGTGGTCCGGAGAGCTCCAACCAGCAGTGGGTGTCCGAGGGTGGCGATCGCGTGCCGGTGGACCCGAACATCCGCGCCCAGTCCAGCGACGAGTTCGTCCTGGGTGGCGAGTACGAGCTGCTGCTCGGGCGCGTGGGCCTCACCTACACCAAGCGCTACCTCAACGACGTCATCGAGGACATGAGCCGCGACAACGGCCGCACCTTCTTCCTGGGCAACCCGGGCAAGGGCTACTCGACAGACTTCCCCGAGGCGCGCCGCGACTACGACGCGGTGAACGCCTACTACACCAAGGCCTTCTCGGACGGGTGGCTGGCCCAGGTCAGCTACACCTGGTCCACGCTGCGCGGCAACTACTCGGGCCTCTTCCGCGCGGACACCGGTCAGTTGTCGCCCAACCTGACGCGCGACTTCGATCTGCTGTCGCTGACCACCAACCGCGACGGCCCGCTGCCCGGTGACCGCACGCACGCCTTGAAGGTCTTCGGCGCCAAGGAGTTCCAGCTGACCAAGGGCACGAGCCTCAACGTGGGCGGTGGTTACCGGACACGCTCGGGCGCGCCGCTCAACTACCTGGGCTTCCACCCCCAGTACAGCGGCTCGGAGACGTTCATCCTGCCGCGTGGCAGCGCGGGCCGGCTCCCCTGGGTGCACAACGTGGACGGCCACATCGGCATCAACCAGCGGCTGTCCGGCAACTACACGCTCAGCCTCACCCTGGACCTCTTCAACGTCTTCAACTTCCAGGAGGTGACGGACGTGGACCAGACCTTCGCCTCCGCCGAGGTCAAGCCCATCGAGCTCAACGGCAAGGCGGCGGACGTGGATAGCTGCCTGACGCCGGACAACCCCGCCTGCCGCGTCTATCTCGCCAGCAGCTCGGATGCGGACCCCATCGCGATCAACGATTCCACGCGCAATTCGAAGATCACCGCGAACTACAACCCCAACCTCAACCCCAACTTCAGGCGCCCGATCGCCTACCAGGCGCCGCGCTCCATCCGCTTCGGCCTGAAGCTGAGCTTCTAGTGCGCGCACCCGGGAGAGACATCATGAACCTTCGACTGATCGGATCGACGGCGGGTGCGGTGCTGCTCGCCTCCAGCCTGGGCGCTTGTGAGGCCCAACAGCAGGACCCGCAGTGCATGGTGGGCAAGGGGGCCTTCGCCACCGTCTACACGCTCAAGGCCGGGCAGGACCCGGCCGCCGCGTGCGCCCAGCTCAAGCCGGAGCGGGTGGGCCTGGAGAAATACTTCAACCAGGATCCCAACGGGCCGGCCACGGTGGGAATGCGGGCCATTACGGTCGGCAACCTGGTGGCGGAGACCACGGCGACGGCGCCCAAGACGCAGTTGGATCCGGACGCGCCCTTCGAGCCCAACTCCGTGGGCGCGCTGACGACGGACGCCCCGGGCGAGGACAACTTCTGCGAGGTGCCCACGCTCAACCCGACGCAGGTGGTGACGCGCTCCATCGCCGCGGGGGGCTCGGACCGGAACCTCTCCTACGAGTGGTCCAACCTGCGCATCTACAACACGCCGCAGATTCCCGGGACGCAGTTCACCGCGGAGCTGCGCTACATCGACAACGGCTGCACCGCCGAGTACACGGTCAAGGGCATCTGGCCGGTGGTGAGCTGCGCGACCGGCGGGAAGCCGGATGACTCCAAGTGCGACCCGAACCCGGATCCGTCCGTGGGCCGGGTGCGCGGCTCGGGCATCAACCCCATCTTCCCGGTGAAGTGCGATCCGGTGGCGCTCTTCTGCGTGCTCACCGGCGAAGTGCCGTCCGACAAGCCCTGAGGCTTGCGTCAGGGCCTCCGCGTCCCCGCCCAGCCGGTGGGGGCGCGGAGGGGCTGTCAGGGGAGCCGGGGGGGGCTCGCCTTTTCATGTGGGATGGTGTAGGGTGTGTGTCGCCATGCACGCCTACGCCATCGAGCTGTCGAAGGAACTGGGCCTCAAGCCCGAGCAGGTGGACCGGACCCTCGCCCTGAGCGAGGACGGGGCAACCGTCCCCTTCATCGCCCGCTACCGCAAGGAGGCCACCGGCGGCCTCGACGAGGTTCAAATCCAGGCCATCCTGGACTGGGCCGCCGAGCGCGCCGAGCTGGACTCGCGGCGGGAAACCATCCTGCGCACCATCGAGGGGCAGGGGAAGCTCACCCCGGAGCTGGCCCAGGCGCTCCAGCGGGCCAAGACGCGCACGGAGCTGGAGGACCTGTACCTCCCCTACAAGCCCAAGCGGCGCACCCGCGCGGCCATCGCCCGGGAGCGGGGCCTGGAGCCGCTCGCGGACCTGCTCTGGAAGCAGGAGGCGGGGAAGAAGGACGACGTGGCCGCCCGCGCGCGCGCCTTCGTCGACGCGGGCAAGGAGGTGCCGGACCTGGAGACGGCGCTCGCCGGGGCGCGGGACATCTGCGCCGAGCGCGTGGCCGATGACGCCGGCCTGCGCCGCACCGCCCGCGAGATGTGCGTGCAGAAGGGCCGCCTGCGCTCGGCCGTCGTCGCCAAGAAGAAGGGCGAGGCCACCAAGTTCGACAACTACGCGGACCACGAGGAGGACCTGTCCAAGGCCCCCTCGCACCGGATCCTAGCGCTGCTGCGCGGCGAGGCCGAGGAGGTGCTGCGCATCCAGCTGGCCCTCCCGGATGACGAGGTGAAGGGGACGCTGTCCTCGCACGTGGTGACCCGGCCCCAGTCGCCCTTCGCCCCCGAGCTGCGCGCCGCGGTGGAGGACTCGTGGGAGCGGCTCATGGGCCCCTCGCTGGAGTCCGAGCTGCGCAACGAGCTCAAGGAGCGCGCGGACCGCGAGGCCATCACCGTCTTCGGGCAGAACCTGCGCCACCTGCTGCTCGGCGCGCCCGCGGGCAGCCGCCCCGTGCTCGCGTTGGACCCGGGCCTGCGCACCGGCATCAAGGCCGCCATGCTGGATGGCACCGGCAAGCTGGTGGACACCGCCACGCTCTACTCCGAGAAGAGCGGCAGTGAGCGCGCGGCCGCCGCCAAGCAGTGCGGGGCCATCATCCTCAAGCACAAGCCCGAGCTCATCGCCGTGGGCAACGGCACCGGCAGCCGCGAGGCGGAGACCTTCGTGCGCGAGGTGCTCAAGGCGCTCGGCTCCCAGGTGCCCGTGGTGTCCGTGAGCGAGCAGGGCGCCTCCATCTACTCGGCCTCCGAGGTGGCCCGCGACGAGTTCCCCGACCTGGACGTGTCGCTGCGCGGCGCGGTGTCCATCGGCCGCCGGCTGCAGGATCCGCTCGCCGAGCTGGTGAAGATCGACCCCAAGAGCATCGGCGTGGGGCAGTACCAGCACGACGTGGACCAGGGCCTGCTCAAGAAGAAGCTGGGCGAGGTGGTGGACTCGTGCGTCAACGCGGTGGGCGTGGACGTCAACACCGCGTCGCCGCAGTTGCTGGAGCACGTGTCCGGCATCGGCCCCACGCTGGCCAAGAAGATCGTCTCGCACCGCGCCGCCAAGGGCCGCTTCACCACGCGCCGCGAGATCCTCAAGGTGAGCGGGCTGGGCCCGAAGACGTTCGAGCAGGCCGCCGGCTTCCTGCGCGTCCATGGCCCCGAGCCGCTCGACGCGAGCGCCGTGCACCCCGAGCGCTACGGCGTCGTGGAGCGCATGGCGAAGGACCTGGGCGTGGACGTGAAGCAGCTGGTGGGCAACGCCGCGCTGGTGCGGAAGATCGACCCCAAGCGCTACCTGGGGCCGGACCTGGGCGAGCTGACGCTCAAGGACATCCTCGCCGAGCTGGAGAAGCCCAGCCGGGATCCGCGCGGCGACTTCACCGCGCCCTCCTACCGCGAGGACTTGCAGAAGCTGGAGGACGTGAAGGAGGGGATGGTGCTCCAGGGCGTCGTCACCAACGTCACCGCCTTCGGGGCCTTCGTCGACGTGGGCGTGCACCAGGACGGGCTCGTCCACGTGTCCCAGCTCTCCACCCGCTTCATCAAGGACCCCAGCGAGGCGGCGAAGGTGGGCGACCGGTTGACCGTGAAGGTGTTGAGCGTGGACCTCGTCCGCAAGCGCCTCGCACTGTCCGTGCGCGCCGTCACCGAGGGGACCTCGGCGGCATCCGTTGGGGCCCCACGTTCCTCCGGGAGCGAGGCGCGGCCCTCGGGGGGCTCCTCGCGTCCCGCGCCCGCCCCGGCGGCCAGCAAGCAGGGAAGCGGCAAGGCGCCGGCACCGGCCGCGCAGAAGCCCTCGGCCGAGCCCTTCAACAACCCCTTCCGCAATCTCAAGCGCTGAGAGCGCGCGCCCGGACACCAGGCGTCCTCGCCACGCGTTCGTGACGAGCCCAGCACCCGTGCCCCCAAGGGGGCCGGGCGCGTATATTCTGGCCTCCCAGGATTTCCGGGTGCGCCATGAAACGACTGCTGCCAGGAGTGTTCGGCCTCGCGCTGCTGTGCTGCGGCGTGGCCGGGGCACAGCCGAAGGAGCCCATCGTCCTGGCGCTGCACGCGGACATGAGCTCCGGCTCGGCGTTGGCGGGCGAGGCCCTCCGCCGTGGCGCGCTCCTGGCCATCTCGGAGCTCAACGCCCAGGGCGGCCTGCTGGGCGGCCGGAAGCTGGAGCTGGTGGTGAGGGACCACCACGGCGTGCCCGCGCGGGCCACGGAGCAGTTGCCGGAGCTCGCGAGCATGCCCCATCTGGTGGCCATCCTCTCGGGGCTGCACAGCCCTCCGATCATCCAGAACCTGGGCTTCATCCATGAGCACCAGCTCATCGTCCTGAGCCCCTGGGCGGCGGCCACCGGCGTGGTCCACCACGAGCGGGTGCCCAACTACACCTTCCGGGTCTCCGTCGACGACGCGCGGGTGGGCGAGTTCCTGGTCGCGCGGGCGCTGGCGCGGGGACACGGGCGGCTCGCCGTCATCCTGGAGAAGACCGCCTGGGGCCGGAGCAACGAGAAGGCCATCACCGAGGCCCTGGCCCGGCGCCAGCTGGCACCCGTGTCCGTGCAGTGGTTCAACTGGGCCGATGCGGACATGGAGGTCCAGCTGGCCGCGATGGAGCGGGCGGGCGCCGACGCCCTCCTCCTGGTGGCCAATGCGCCCGAGGGGGCCGCCATCGTGAGGACCCTGGCGCGCCGGCCTCCGGGCAGGCGGCTGCCCATCTATGCGCACTCGGGCATCATCGGAGGCGACTTCGTGCGCCAGGCGGGGGAGGCCCTCTCCGCGGTGGACCTGCGCGTGGTGCAGACGTTCTCCTTCGTCGGCAACCGGAGCGCGCGAGCCAGGGCGGCCGCCGCGAAGTACCACGCGTTGTTCGGCACCCGCTCCGAGGAGGACATCTTCAGCGCGTCGGGGACGGCTCAGGCCCATGACGCCGTCTGGCTGCTCGCGCTCGCCATCCAGAAGGCCAGGTCCACCGAGCGCGCCCGGGTGCGCGACGCGCTGGAACGGCTGGGCCCCTACCAGGGACTGGTGCGCACCTATCAGCCAGCCTTCACCCGCTCCAATCACGAGGCGCTGAGCCCCTCGGACTTCAACCTGGCCATCTTCAACCCTCGCGGCGTGCTGGTGCCCGCCCAGCCGTAGGAACACCCGTGAACCTCCTCCGGAGCTTCCAAGGCAAGCTCCTCCTCTTCTTCCTGCTCATCGACGTGGTCATGGTGGGCGCCCTCGTGGCCACCGTGTCGCGCGGAGCGCACTGGGCGCTCGAGACGGCGAACCGGGATCATCTGCTCGAGCTGGCCCGCTTCGCCTCGGATGGCATCGACGAGCAGCTCCAGCTGCGGTGGACCGCGGCGCACTCGCTCGCCTCCAACCCGTTCATGACCAACAGCGTCATCGATACGCTGGGCCGGAGCGACTACCTCGAGCCCCTGATGCAGCGGTTGAGCCTGCCCGGCGAGAGCGACCTCTGGTTGCTGGACTTCATGGGGCGCGTCATCGCCCGCAACGGCCGCAGCGAGCGTGTCGGCTCCTTCGAGCAGGCGCCCTGGTGGCCGAAGGTGCGCGATGGCGAGCCCCAGGCCCTGGTCGTCTCCGAGGAGGGGGGGCCGCGCGTGCTCTTCGCCTTCCCCGTCGTCTACCAGAAGCACACCGAGGGGGCCCTGGTCGCCCGGTTCGACCTGTCCTTCGTGGGGGGCGGTGCCGCGCGCCAGGGGCTCGGGGTGGTGCTGCTGGATGGGGAGCGGCCACTGACCGGCCAGCTGCCCGAGCGGGTGATTGGCGAGCTGAAGGCGTTGTCCTCCGGGCCGCGCCCGCACGACACGGCGCTCATCGACGGGATGTTCTACCTGGTGGTCCCGGTGGAGGGCTTCGCGCGGGAGCATGGCTTCGGCTGGTCCCTGGTCCTCTCCGTGCCCGCCGAGCGCATCTCCGGCCCGGTGGAGGTGCTGCGCCAGCGGATGATCCAGGGCGGTGTGGTGACGGCCGCGCTGTTGATCCTGCTGATCATCTGGCGCACCCGGCTGCTGATGCGCCCGCTCCAGCAGCTCCAGGTCTCCATGCGGCGCATCATCGACGGGGGAGACCTGAACGAGCGCATCGAGGTCCGCGCCGGGGACGAGCTGGGCGCCATCGCCGGCACCTTCAACCTGATGCTCGAGCGGCTCGCCCACCGCGGCGCCGAGCTGGAGCGCTCACGGGAGCACCTCTCGCTGCTGGCGCAGATCACCTCCAGCTCGCCCAACGCCGTCCTCATGGTGGGCAGGGAGGGGTGGATCCTCGTGTGCAACGAGGCGGCGGAGAGGCTCTTCGGGTGGCCGCGGATGGAGATGCTGGGGATGCCCTTCCTGGAGCGGGTGGTGCCCGAGCAGTCGCGCGAGCTCGTCACCGGGCTGCTGGCCCGCGCGGGGGGCGGCGAGTCCGTGGAGGCCGAGCTCTCGCTCGTCACGCGGCACGCGGGAGCCATCCCCGTGCAGCTTTCCCTGTCGCGCGTGCTCGACGCGGCGGGGGCGGTGCTGGGGCACGTCTGCATCGCGAGGGACCTGCGCGAGGTGCAGCGGCTGCGCGAGTCGCTGGTGCAGTCGGAGAAGATGGCGGCGGTGGGCACGCTCGTGGCCGGCCTGTCGCACGAGCTCAACAACCCGCTGGGCATCATCCTCGGCTTCGCGCAGGCGCAGTTGATGAGGCCTTCGCTGGACGAGACGTCGCGCACGGCGTTCACGCTCATCGAGACGCACACCCAGCGCTGTGCCCGGCTGGTGCGCACGCTGCTGGACTTCTCGCGCAGGAGCGGCCCCTCGCGCGAGCGCATCGAGGTGGGGCGCATGCTCGAGCGCGTGCAGGAGCTGGCCAGTGGCCAGGCCCAGCGCGCCCAGGTGCAGCTGAAGATCATCGAATCCCCGGCGGACCTGCCCGGGCTGGAGGCCAACGTGCCGGAGATGGAGTCCGCGTTGCTGAACCTGGTGGGCAACGCGCTGGATGCGACTCAGCCGGGAGGGACGGTGTCCATCGGGGCGCACCCCTCTCCGGCACGCGACGGCATGGTGCTGTTCGTGACGGACACCGGGAGCGGCATGTCTCCGGACGTGCGCCAGCGCATCTTCGATCCCTTCTTCACCACCAAGCCCGTGGGAGAGGGGACGGGCCTGGGCCTGTCCATCACCCGCAGCATCGTCGAGTCGCACGGTGGCCGCATCGACGTGGAGACGGCCCCCGGGGCCGGTACCACGATGCGGCTGTGGTTCCCGGTGGCGCCGGTGCTCCCCACGGAGGTCTCCGCGTGAGTTCCCCCATGCCTGAGCAGATCCTCGTCGTGGACGATGAGCGGGACATGCGCCTGCTGCTGCGCTACCAGCTGGAGCAGGAGGGCTACGCCGTCACCGAGGCGTCCGACGGCAAGGCCGCCCTGAAGCTCCTGAGGGAGTGCTCGCCCGGTCTGATCATCACCGACGTGCGCATGCCCTTCATGAGCGGGCTGGAGCTGCTGCGCGAGGTCAAACAGGTGCTGCCGGCCACCGAGGTCATCGTCGCCACCGGCTATGCCGAGGTGGAGACGGCCATCGAGTGCATGCGGGCCGGTGCGTTCGATCTCATCCGCAAGCCGTTCAACATCCGGGAGATGTACGCGTGCGTCACGCGGGCGCTCGACCGCTACCGGCTCAACGCCTCGGCGGACCTGGTGCGGGCCAGCCAGTCCTTCTTCGAGACGAACGAGTTCGATCGGATTCCCCAGGCCATCGTGGAGGGGAGCCGGACGCTGATGGCGGCGGACGCGGTGGTGCTGCTGATGCAGGACGTGCAGGGGCGGCTGCAGGTGGCACACGCGTGCGGCCTGTCCTCCGAGGACGAGGGGGGCCTGCTGCGCGAGCTGGGCGAGCGGGTGGTGCAGGCGCTGCCCTCGGACAGGACGCCAGCCCTGGCGGCTCCGGGCCTGGAGGACCGGCGGCTCGGCTCGCTGCAGGCGCTGGGCAAGGGGACCTCGGTCATCTTCCATCCCCTGGCGGTGGGGGCGCGGGTGCTGGGCGTGCTGGGCCTGCTGCGCAGGGAAGGGCTGCGCATGTTCGGCAAGCGGGAGGTGGATCGCGCGGCGATGCTGGCGAGCCATGTGGTGCTCGCGCTGGAGAACGGGCGGCTGGCGTGCCAGCTCGCGTCCTCGGAGCGGCTGGCGACGCTGGGACAGGTGGCGGCCGGCATCGGACATGAGATCAACAACCCGGCGGCCTACGTCATCAGCAACCTGGGCTACATCCAGGAGCAGGTGGTGGCGTTGCGCCAGGGCGAGCCGGTGGACCTCGAGGAGCTGGAGCAGGCCGTGCTGGACGCGCGCGAGGGAGCGCTGCGCATCAGCGACATCGTCCGGGACATGCGCTCGCTGGCGAAGACGGACGAGGAGGCCGGAGGGTGGTTCGAGCTCAACGAGGCCATCCGCTCGGCATTGCGCATCGCCCAGATGGAGACGATGCGGCAGGCGAGCGTGCAGACGGAGCTGCCCGGGGGCCTGGAGGTGAGGGGGAGCCCGGGGCCCGTCTCGCAGGTCTTCGTCAACCTGCTCGTCAACGCGGCGCAGGCGCTGGAGGCGGGGGCAGGGCCGCGCAAGGAGATCCGCGTCACGGCCCGCCGCGAGGCGGACATGGCCGTCATCGAGGTCAGCGACACGGGGCCTGGCATCCCGTCCGAGGTGCTGTCGCGGCTCTTCCAGCCCTTCTTCACCACGAAGGGCTCGACGGGGACGGGACTGGGACTGTCCATCAGCCGGAACATCGTGCGGAGGCTGGGGGGGGACCTCGCCGTGCGCAGCGTGCCGGGGGATGGGACTGTGTTCACCGTTTCATTGCCGGCGCGTCCGGTGGTGGAGGACGGACAGGTTCCGGTGGTGCCGTCGCGTTCAGCGGGTTAATGCTGGCGCATGAACTTCCGGCATCTCGGTAGCAGCGGTCTGATGGTCAGCGAGATCTCCTACGGGAATTGGCTGACCCATGGCTCCCAGGTCGAAGAGGCGGCGGCGCTCTCGTGCGTCCGCGCCGCCCTCGACGAGGGCATCACCACCTTCGACACCGCGGACGTCTACGCCGCCACGCGCGCCGAGGAGGTGCTCGGCCGCGCGCTCCAGGGCCAGCGCCGCGAGGGGCTGGAGATCTTCACCAAGGTGTACTGGCCGACCGGCCCGGGTCCCAATGACCGGGGCCTGTCGCGCAAGCACATCCTGGAGTCCATCAACGGCTCGCTGCGGCGGCTGAAGACGGACTACGTGGACCTGTACCAGGCGCACCGCTACGACACGGAGACGCCGCTCGAGGAGACGATGCGGGCCTTCGCGGACGTGGTCCGCCAGGGCAAGGCGCTCTACATCGGGGTGTCCGAGTGGACGGCGGACCAGCTTCGCTCGGGCGTGGCGATGGCGAGGGAGATGGGCTTCCAGCTCATCTCCAGCCAGCCGCAGTATTCGATGCTGTGGCGGGTCATCGAGGGCGAGGTGGTGCCGACGTCCCAGGAGCTGGGGGTGGGGCAGATCGTCTGGTCGCCGATCGCGCAGGGCGTGCTGACGGGCAAGTACAAGCCCGGGCAGAAGCCGCCGGAGGGAAGCCGGGCCACGGACGAGAAGGGCGGCTCGCGGTTCATCCAGCGCTTCATGACGGACGACGTGTTGACGCGCGTGCAGCAGTTGAAGCCGGTGGCGGATGGGGTGGGGCTGTCGCTGGCGCAGCTGGCGGTGGCGTGGGTGCTGCAGAACCCGAACGTGGCCTCGGCGATCATCGGCGCGTCGCGGCCCGAGCAGGTGAAGGAGAACGTGAAGGCGGCGGGGGTGAAGCTGAGCGGAGACGTGATGCGCCGCATCGATGAGATCCTCGGGCCGGTCGTGGAGCGGGACCCGGCGAGGACGCGTCAGCAGGCCCCGGACAAGCGCCCGTAGCCCCCTCCACCGTCAACCCGTTCACCGTCAACCCGTTCACCGTCAACCCACGGTGCACCCCCTCCCTCGCCCTCCGGGAGAGGGTCGGGGTGAGGGTGCCCGTCACGGTGCTCCAACCCGTGGCCCGGAAGAGGGCCACGGGTTCAATCCGCGGCTCCGCTCAGCGCGTCAGCGGAAGCTGCTCACGCATGCGGTACTGGCGGGTGGGCTTGATGCCCGGCTCGGGCTCGAAGGACGGCTCCGGCTCGGCGTGGAGCTCCGGCGCGAGGCTGGTGGGGGTGGAGAGGATGCTGCTCACCGTGCTCGCGCTGGCGACATCGACGAGGGACTCCATCACGTAGGGCTGCGCGGCGAGGGAGACGCCGGGAGCGACATAGGCGTAGACGGTGATGGCGTACTTCTGTCCGAGCTGCATCACACCCGGAGGCACGTCGACGGACGTCCCGGTCGTGTGGAGCGTACCCACGATGCTCGTGGCCGTCCGCGTCCCGCTCACGTACAGCCGGGTGATGCGGACACGATAGGCCGAGGGGGTGCCCACCAGGGGGGCCTTCCAGGTGAGGCGCGGCGTGAGCGTGGGGAGCATGAGCTCCTGCTGGGCGTTGAACCCGTTCACGGTGAGGTCCCACGGCGGGGTGACGCGCGGGGCAATGGGCCCGGCGATGGCGGTGCTCAGCCGCCGCGTGTCGGACAGGCTGGCGGTGATGCCGCCGGACGTCGTCCCGGGCAGGCGCGTGGGGGTGCTGAAGTTATGGGAGAAGGTGGCCACGGCGCCCCAGCTGAAGGGGTAGGGGTTGCCGTAGGTGACGGTGGTGACGAGGTCGGTGATGCCGGAGAGGCTGGCGAACATCAGGTCGCCCGAGTAGCCGTACCAGGAATCCGAGCTCCAGGGCGTAGGCGAGATGCTGAGCCATTGACTGGTGGGGCGCGACTGCGGGTGCACCTGGACCTGATAGGCCTCGAAGCGCGAGCGCCACCACTCGAAGCCCGCCGTGTACTGGGGCGCCTCCTGGAAGGTGCCGCTCAGGTCAGTGCTCGTGGTGGCACTCATGGTGACGGGGCCCGGGGTGAAGAACCGGTCGATGGTGGTGTAGCTGAAGGTGTCGGTGTCACGGGTGGTGGTGTGGTTGACGTACAGGCGGTCGCCTCGCGACGCGTTCACGAGGAGCCCGCCCGGGGCGACCATCGAGAAGTAGTTCACCGGGAGCATGCTCACGGACGTAGCGCCCGCGGGCACGGGGACATCGGCGTACAGGGTCGCCGCCTCGCCCAGGTTGGAGCTGACGGCATCCCAGCTCGGGTAGCTCTCGTCCGGCTGGGGCTCGAGGTTGGACGCGGAGATCGTCACCGGCACGGAGGCGGCGGTCGCCCGATCGCGGCGGCCAAGGTCATAGCGGTCGAGGTTCACCGTGCGCGAGTCCGACACGACGTAGAGGGAGCCGAGCTGCAGGTAGTAACGGCCGGCGGGGGCGTCGGTGACGCGGAAGGTGCCGTCCGGCGACGTCTGCACCGTGAGCGCGCGCGTGCCGCCATCCTCGAGTGTGAAGGCCTTCAGCTCGGACGCGAGGGGATCCGCGGTCACGGGCTGGGTGAAGTCGCCGATGTCCAGGCGGTAGTGCATCACGCGGCTGCCGCTCACCTCATACGGGTTGCCGCCATCGACACCCCCGTCCGCGACGAGGCTGGTGCCCTCGGGGTAGATGGGGCCACGCCCCTGATTGAAATCATCCGGCTGCCCATCCACGCCGGTACCGCAGCCAGCCAGCGCCAGCGATGACAGCAGGACGGAGAACAACGACCTTTTGAGAGACACGAGGCACCCCTCGGGAGCATGAGTGAAGCTCCCGAGCCTACTACAAGGTGCACGGCTATTCCTCGAAAGGCGATTTATCCGGGGAGAGGACTGTCGATGGGGAAGGGCACCACCTCGGTGCCGAGCCGCTTCGTGCGCGCGAGCAGTTGGTGGAAGCGGTCCGTGCCGTTGCGCGAGTCGAACTTCGCCGCGATGCCCTCTGCTTGCGAGGCGAGCCAGCCCCGCAACGTCCGTACCTCGTACGTGTCTCCGGGCGAGTACAGCGCGAAGGCGCGAGGCAGGGAGAGCACCACCCGCTCGCGTCCTTCCACGAGGGCCCGCTCCATCAGGGCGAACGCGGCCGAGTGGAACGTGAAGCGGTCGCGGTGGCTGGCGTGCTCCAGTGCCCACCCCATGTGCCGCTCGAAGAGCTTCAACCCCCGCTCCACGTTGCTGGTGAGGGTGAGGAACTCCAGGTGCTCCCCCACGGTGGCGAGGAACTCCCGGTTGCGCTGCACCAGGGCATAGCCGCGCTGGTGGTTGTCTCTCGCCTGCTCCAGCCGGCCCAGCTTGAAGAGCGGGTAGAGCACGCTGCCCAGCGTCAGGTGGGGCACCTCCGCGCACGCCCTGCGCCCCTCGAGCAGGGGGCGGGCCTTCTCCAGCACCACGGCGTATTCGCCCCGGTCGAGGTGGTGGTCCAGCTCGTCATCCAGCTCGCAGGCCGGGCAGTCGGTGAGGTGGTCGCGCGGCTCGCGCACCCACTGCGCCCAGAAGTCCTCCGCCACCACGTTTTCGCCCATGTCGCGAGCGGCCTGGTAGCGCAGCTTCAGCACCGCCCGCCGTCCCGCCCCCGCCTTGGCGAAGCACTGCTCCACGTCGTCCAGCGCGCCGGCGATCTGCTTGCGGCTGATGTGGGGGAACTCGTCGAGCCGGCCCACCACCCACTTCTGCTTCCAGAGCAGCGGCTCCGGCGGGTAGCGCACGGGGTCGCGTTGCTGCTGGCCGCGGCACCAGGCGAAGGCCACCAGGGCCCGGTCCGGGAAACCCCCGAAGGTGGCCGCGTCGATGAGCGCGTCCCGCACCTCGAAGGCGAGCGGTACGTCCGCGTGCGCGTCCGCGAGCCGGGCGGCCTCCTCGAGCGCCATCACCTTGGCCTCGCCCGGCTCCAACCTCTCCGCGCGCCCGAGCAGGTTCTTCACCTGCTCGCGCCAGTCCTGCTCCATCAATGCATGCCCCCTGTGCCCTCGTCGTCATCCAGGCGCGCGGAGATGAGGCCGAGCAGCCCCCGGTTCAGCAGGGACATCTCCCGCGCGTTGAGCGGGCGGTGCCCCAGCAGCAGCGCCTGCACGTACAGCATCTCCACCGACAGCTTGAGCTGCGCGGTGTCCCGCACCCGTGCCAGCCGGCGCACCACCGGGTTGCGGAGGTTGAAGCACAGCTGGGGCCGCTCCTCCTCGCGGGACTCGGAGAGCGCTCCCTCCAGCACCGAGGCGTACAGCTCGTCCGTCTCCTCGCGGGCGCGCTCCACGTCGCGGCGGAAGGCCCCGTCGTCCACGTCCCCGTAGAGCGTGGGCACCTCGGGAGGGAGGAACTTCTTGATGCTCACCTCGCAGCGGAACGGCTCCAGCGCCTCGGTGGCCACCTGCCGCAGCCGCGCCACCGTCTGCTGCTCCTCCGCCGTCAGCTCCTCGAAACCCTGGGGCAGCTGGGCCGCGGAGAAGAGCTCCACCTGGGCGTCCGGCAGCACGCGCGGCAGCTTCTCCAGCAGCGCGGTGTCATGCGTGTAGGCGCCGTTGAGGATGCACAGCCCCTGCGCCGCCGCCACGCGCGCCACCTGCCGGAAGGCGTCCAGCGTGTTGACGTAGCGCACCGAGGGGAAGGACTGGCGGTAGTGCCCCAGTGTCATCATCCCCAGCGTCGTCTCGAAGGGCAGCCAGTGGATGACGAGCCGGTAGAAGTCGTCATCGTCCAGCGCGAGCGCCTTCACCGACAGGCCGTGCAGGGCGATGAGCCGCTGCAGGGTGCGCGGGTCGTTGTGGGCCAGGTCCACCAGGTACTGGCGCAGCGACTGGCCGAGCGACTCGCGGGCGCGCGCCAGCGTGGCGTCCTCGTAGAAGGCCTCGCGGCTGGCGGTGGGGCGCAGGCCCTGGGCATTCACCACGCATCTGACGAAGAAGGCCCACTCCGGGAGCAGGTTCTCCGCGCTCTCGGACAGCAGCATGTCCTTGAGATAGACGCGGTGCTTCTGGCGCGCGTTGAAGTGGGGCGAGAAGGGCAGCACGAAGGCCACCCCCTCCACCTGGCCCGCCTCCGCGCGCAGGGGGATGCAGTCCACGAAGTCCTGGCCGAACACCTCGCGCCCGTAGGCCAGCAGCGCCGCACGGCGCTCGGCCGCGCTCTCGTACTCGCGGCGCCAGGGCGGAGGGGCCGGGTTGAGGGGCTCGATGCGGCCGTCCGCGGTGAGGTGGATGGGGAAGGGCAGCAGGCCCCCGTAGTGCACCGCGAGCTGCCGCACCCGCTCCGCGGTGAAGTACTCGGCGGCGTCCGCCCGGGCGACGAGGAAGACCTGGGTGCCCGGCTGCTCCAAGGGGTGCTCGGACGGCCGCACGGCGTAGGTCCCGTCATGCCGGCCCCGCCACTCCATGGTGCGCCCGTCCCCCTTCGCCGAGCGCGTCACCACCAGCAGCTCGTCGCACACCATGAAGCAGGAGAGCAGGCCGATGCCGAACTGGCCGATGAAGTCGTTGCGGCGCGCCTCCAGCGTCTCGCGCTTGGAGCTCTCGCCGATGGTGGCCAGGAAGCGGTGCAGCTCGTCCTCCGTCAGCCCCACGCCGTCGTCGCTGAAGAGCAGGGTGGGCAGGCCACCGTCCTGCTTCTCGATGAGCTCCATCCGCACCGAGCCCGCGTGGACGGGCTCCAGGTGACGCCGGGCCCGGATGGCGTCGGTGGCGTTCTGCAGCAGCTCGCGCACGAACACGCCGGGCGTGCTGTAGAGGTGGTGGGAGAGGAGGTCGATGACTCCTCGGAGGTTGACCTGGAAGCGATGGTCCACGGGCGGCCCAGCCTATAGCGGGTATGCCGCGAGCCGTACGCCCTGACAGGTGCGACTGTCCACCGGACTGTGGACAGCCGCCGGATTTGCCGCTGGACGATTGCCCGCTCGCCGAATATGCGGCCCCTCGACCGCGGGGTGCCCGGGTGGCACCGCGGGGGACCTGTCTCGTTTCGAGGAGGAGGACGCAATGCGCAACAAGCTCATGGCAGTGACGGTGGGAGCGCTCCTGGGGCTGTCTGGCACGGCCGCCGCGCAGCCGCCCGCCGGGAAGGGGCCGGCGAAGAAGGAGGCCGCGGCCACGGCCGGCAAGACGGAGCTCACCTGGTGGGGCCACGCGGCGTTCGTCCTCCGCACCCCCGGCGGCGCCACGCTGGCGATCGACCCGTGGTTCTCCAACCCCAAGGCCCCGCAGGGCGCCCAGTGGCCGGAGCAGGTGGATGCCATCCTCGTCTCGCACGGGCACTTCGACCACGTGGGCGAGACCAAGGCGCTGCAGCAGAAGACGGGCGCCCAGGTGTACGGCTGCTACGAGCTCGTCAACCTCCTGGGCATTCCCCAGGACAGGGCCATGGGCGGCAACGTCGGCGGCAGCTTCAAGGTGAAGGACGTCACCATCCACTTCGTCGAGGCGGTGCACTCCAGCAGCTACGCCGCGGACGAGAAGAGCCCCGCGCAGTACGCGGGCGCTCCCATGGGCTTCGTCATCCAGATCGACAACGGCCCCACCCTGTACCACGCCGGTGACACCGGCCTCTTCGGCGGGATGAGCCAGATCGCCGAGCGCTTCAAGCCCACCTACGCCCTGCTGCCCATCGGCGGTCACTTCACCTTGGACCCGACGGGCGCCGCCCAGGCCGCCCGGCTGCTCGGCAACCCCACGGTGGTGCCCATGCACTACGGCACGTTCCCCCTGCTGGCCGGCACGCCCGACAAGCTGGAGGCGGACCTGAAGAAGGCGAAGAGCGCCGCGAAGGTGAAGCCGCTGGAGATCGGCAAGGCCACCGCGCTGTAGTCCCCGGCCGTCTGGGGCCGCGCGGAAGCACGGTTCCGGACACCCGGACCGGCCCCGCCTCCTCGTGGGGAGGGGCCGTTGGCGCCTTGACGGTAAGTGGGGTATCTCCTGGCGGGCCGCCTGGTGCGGCACCTGGGGTGGAGTTCCGATGGATCTAGGCAAGGCGGGTTGGCTCTCCTCGATGCTCGAGGAGTCGGTCGCGGCCCATGTGCGCGTGCCAGCTCCGTTGGTGCCCCCGGGACTCTCCGAGTCCAGCTCCGGCCGCGCCCGAGCCCGCTCGTACCTGCGGCGGATGCTGCGCGCCAGCGGACTGCTCTACGGCACCCCCGCGGACGGTGGGGCTCCCGCGGAGGGCGCGTCCCCCGAGTCCTCCGGCACGGCCGCTCCCGAGGAGGTGCTCTTCCGCGCGGTGGTGCGGACCTTCGCGCGCATGGCCCTGGACATCGCGGCCCTGGCCGGTGTGCCCCCGGGGCCCCGCCGCGAGCAACTGCTGCTCCTCTTCGCCGTCCTCACCGGCCAGCTCGATGATGCTCAGGCCATCGAGGAGAAGTTGCGCCTGGGGCACGAGGCCCCGAAGCGGCTGTGGGGCCGGGTGGAGGACGCGCTGGAGCGCCGCGCCCTCTCGCTGTCGGGGGATCCGGCGTATGGGCTCGTCCTGCACAACGGGGCGCTCTATGCCGACGCGCACATGTTCGGCCGGCAGGCGCTCGACTACTTTTGCCGCGGCGGGTTGAACCGCGAGATGGCCCGGCGGCGCATCGACTTCGCCGCCCGGCAGAAGGCGCTCCTGGTGGAGGTGCTCACGGGCCTGGCCTGCGTGGACCGGCAGCCGACGTTCTCCGCGCGCCGCGCCATCCTCCGGCAGGTGGAGGACCTGGGGTTGCCGGACGAGCTCGAGAGCGAGCTGCGGAGCGCCGTGCGGCAGTCCTTCGAGCGCCGCCACTCCTTGAGTGCGGCGGTGAAGGACGTGCGCAGCTTGGATCTGCGGCGGTTCATCCTGGAGCAGACGCTGCTGGCGTCGCTGGTGGATGGACGGCGGACGCGGGGCGAGCGGGTCTTCATCGACAAGCTCGCGCGGGCGCTGCGGGTGCCGGAGAGCACGGTGCACCAGCTGGAGCTGGAGGTGGCCGAGTTCTACGCGAAGAACCGCTCGGTGGTGGATGTGTTCACGGTGTCCTCGGCCGCCAATCTGATGGGCGAGGACATGGTGTCCCGCATGCAGAGCACGCTGGAGCGGAACTTCCACCGGCTGATGCAGGAGGTCCGCGAGACGGGCGAGCTGTACCACCTGCTGACCAAGGCCGCGCGAGGGCAGACGCTGACGGCCGACGAGCGCCAGCGGATGCGGGCGCAATTGATTGACGTGGCGAAGGCGATTCCGGCGCTCGCCATCTTCGCGGCGCCGGGAGGGATGTTGTTGCTGGTGGCCCTGGCGAAGGTGCTGCCCTTCAACCTGCTGCCGAGCTCCTTCCAGGATGAGCCCGAGCCCGCGCCCGTACTCCTCGATGCGGAAGACACGGGCGGCGGGGACGAGCCCCCGGTCCGCAAGGTGGGCTGACTCACGTCTTCTGCTGCTGCAGTCTCGCCACCAGCCGCCGCAGGTCCTCGTTCGCCCTCACGTACTCCGTGCTGCTCTTCTCCTCGGAGAGCTGCTTCTCCAGCGTGGGCAGCGCGCTGCGCGCCAGGGCCGCGGCGTCCTTCGCGTCCTCCACCAGCCACTCCGTCCCGAGAATCAGCGCCATCCGCGTGTCCGGGTCCTTCTCCGTCATCCGCGCCAGCAGCGCTCCCACGTGCGCCGCCGCCTTGCCACGCCCCACCTCCAGCGCCGCGCGCGCCACCACGCCCTTGTCCGCGTCCTCCAGCTTCTTCACCCAGCAGCCCGTGTCCGTCCCGCACGCCTTCGCCGCCTCCAGCCGCTTGCCGTGCCGTGCAATCGTCTCCACCCGCTTCTTCCCCAGCGCTTCCGGGTTCCCACACCCCTCACCGCCCAGGGCCTCGCACTCTGCCGCCGTCTTCGCTGGCTCCGCCGCCGCCAGCTTCTCCAGCACCGGCAACTCCCGCGCGTCTCCCAGCATCGTCAGGGCCTCGAGCGCCGCCTCCCGGGCGTACCAGTGCCCCAGGCCCGCCGCCTTCTCCAGCGCCGGTAGCGCGTCCCGCCCGCCCAGCCGCGCCAGCGCGTACGTGTACTCCCCGCGCACCCCCGCATCCGGCTCGGACACCAGCGCCGCCAGGGGCTTCACCGCCGCCGCCGAACGCATCCTCGCCAGCGCATCCGCCGCCCGCGTCCGCACGATGGCTTGGATCCGCGGATCCTCGTGCTTGAACTCGAGCTGCTTCACCAATGCCGCCTCCGCCCGGCGCTCCCGCAGATCTCCCAGCAGCTGCGCCGCCTTGAAGGAATAGCTCGCGGGATTGATGTCGTTGCGCTGTGCCCAGCTCGACAGCTCCGTGTCCTTGCCCTCCAGCACCGCGAGCAGCGCGTCCGACGCCGGCTGGCCCAGCTGGAAGAGCGAGAACGAGCTCTCCACGTAGAAGGACATCCCCCGGCGCTCCTTCGTCAGCATCCGCATCAGCACCGGCACCGCCCGCGCGTCCCCGATACGGCCCAGCGCTTCAATCGCCTTCTTGTTCAGGAAGGGCTCGGCCCCCTCATCCGTGGCCAGCGCCATGAGCGGCTCCACCGCCTCCTTCACGCGCATCTGCCCCAGCGCCTCCACGGCCTCGATGCGCGTGTAGTTGTCCCGAGCCTTCAGCAGCTTCATCAGCACGGGCACGGCCTTGCGGTCGCCAATCTCTCCCAGCGCGGACGCCAGCTCCTTGTTCAACTGGTTGCCGTCCGAGTCCGTCGCGGTCAGGTCCACCGCGTTGCCCAGCGGCTCCACCGAGGCCGGGTTCTTCAAGTCGGCGAGGGCCCGCGCCGCAGCGGCCTTCACCTCGGGCTTCTCGTTCGAGGCGAGCTGCCCGTGCAGGAAGGGCAGGAAGCTCGCGTTGAGGTGGCCCGAGCTGCGCAGCGTCTCCAGCACCCGGGCCTTGTCCTGCGCCCGCCGTGCCTTGCCCAGGGTCTTTTCCCAGTAGTCCGGGGAGGTCGGGTCCACCTTGCACCCGGAGAGAAGGAGCACGAGCGCGAGGCTCGTTGCGGCAAGTAGGCGAGACATGGGACCCCCCAATGGGTTGTAGGCGCTTTCCCTGTAAACCCATCCTGTCGGAAGGAGCAAACCGACCCAGGAGATTGGAGTACGCTGCTCAACGCCATGTCCGTCGATACCCAACCTTCTGCCCGTCCTCATGTCGTGCGCCGGAAATACCTGGTCGATGCCGGGTTCCAAGTCCGGTACATGCTCCGGCTCGCCGCGCTCGGCGGAGGCGGGGTGCTGCTCGTGGGCGTGCTGGCGTACCGGGCGCACAAGGCCGCGGTGGACAGCGGCGCCTCCCCCCTGGCCCTCGCCACGAGTGGCGAGACCATGCTGTGGCTTACCGGACTTGGCGCGCTGTGCATCGCGGGCCTCCTGGCCCTCATGGGGCTCGTGCTCACCCACCGCGTGGCCGGTCCCGTGTATGTGATGAGCCTCTACATCGCGACGCTCGCCGCCGGCCGCTACCCGCGCATGCGCCCGCTGCGCAAGAAGGACGAGCTGCGCGGTTTCTTCGACCGCTTCAGCGAGGCCGTGGATCGCATCCGCGAGCGCGAGGCCGAGGAGGCCCGGCTGCTCTCCGAGGTCATCGAGACCCTGGAGCCGCTGGCCACCACCCAGGAGGCCCAGGCCGCCATCAGCATTCTCGGCTCCATCCGCGCCCGGAAACGTCAGGCCACCGAAGGTCCCACCTCGGGCGCGCTGAAGTCCGTTGCCTGAAGCGCCCGGGTGCAGCAGAACGCTTCTCCATATGACCCGCCCCCGCATCGTCTTCATGGGCACGCCCGAGTTCGCCGTGTCCTCCCTGGCCGCCCTCTTCGACATCGGAGACGTGGTGGCCGTCGTCACCCAGCCGGACAAGCCCAAGGGCCGGGGACAGGCGCTCGCCATCTCCCCGGTGAAGGCCTACGCGCTCGAGCGTGGCGTGCCCGTGCTGCAGCCCCAGAAGCTGCGCACCCCTCCCTTCTCCGAGGAGCTGCGCAAGCTCGCCCCGGACGTCGCCGTGGTGACGGCCTACGGCAAGATTCTGCCCAAGGACCTGCTGGAGACGCCCGCCAAGGGGTGCCTCAACGTGCACGCCTCGCTGCTGCCGCGCTTCCGGGGCGCCGCCCCCATCCAGTGGGCCATCGCCCATGGTGACCAGGAGACGGGCGTGGCGCTGATGGTGATGGACGAGGGCCTCGACACCGGCCCGGTGCTGGCCGAGAAGCGCCTGCCCATCGCTCCGGACGAGACGAGCGCCACGCTGCACGACAAGCTCTCCAAGCTGGGCGGAGAGCTGCTGCGCGAGTGCCTCCCCGCGTACCTGCGCGGCGAGCTGAAGCCGAGGCCTCAGCCCTCGGAGGGCGTGGTGCTCGCGCCCATCATCGAGAAGGAAGAGGGGAAGCTCGACTTCACGCGGCCGGCGGTGGAGCTGGAGCGGCGCCTGCGGGCCTTCACCCCGTGGCCGGGCGCCTTCACCACTCTGGAGGGCAAGCTGTTCAAGGTGCACCGGGCGCAGGTGGGGCAGGGGAGTGGCGCGCCGGGCACGGTGGTGTCCGCGGGGCCGCAGGGGCTGGAGGTGGCGTGTGGCGAGGGCTCCCTGGTGTTGCTGGAGGTGCAGCCCGAGGGCAAGCGGGTGATGACGGCGGGCGAGTTCCTCGCGGGCCGGAAACTGGCCCCAGGCAGCCGGCCCTTCGAGACGTAGGACGGAGAGAAGAGGACACGCGACATGGGCAAGAGGCTGTTGGTACTGCACGGGCCGAACCTGAACCTGCTGGGCGAGCGGGAAGGCCGGCAGGGAGGTCGGTTCGCGGACCTCGATGCCGCCCTGACGGCCCGGGCCACGGAGCTGGGGTTGGAGCTGAAGGTGGTGCAGTCCAACCACGAGGGCGTCCTCATCGACACCCTGCATGCCGAGCGCTCCCGGCTGGAGGGCGTGGTGGTGAGCCCCGCGGGACTCTTCGGCTCCTACCCGCTCATGGAGGCGCTCGAGGCGGTGGGCGTGCCCGCCATCGAGGTGTACCTGGAGCGGCTCGGGGACCGGGAGTCCGTGGTGGCCGAGGCCTGCGCCTCCACCATCGAGGGCCAGGGCTTCCACTCGTACCTCGAGGCGCTCGAGCGCTTCGCCAGCGGCGACCTCGCCGGGGAGCTGACGGACGAGGAAGAGGAGGAGGCCGAGGAAGAGGAGGAGACGGAGGACGAGGCGGTGGAGGCGGAGGACGACGGCGTGGTGGATGCCGCCTGGTCCGGAGACGACGAGGAGGCCGGGGCGCCGGAGGAGAAGGGGAAGACGCTCGGCCGCCGCGGGAAGGACATCCCCCGGGAGAAGTCCCTGGCGGTGAGGTCCTCGGGGGCCCTGGCGCGTGCCGCCGATGCACCGGCGAAGGCCCTGGCTCCCTCGGGCGGCAACCGCAAGACGCTGGGCCGCAAGGTGGAGGCACCGGCCGCGGCCGCCGCGCCCTCGAAGACGCTGGGCCGCAAGGTGCCGGGCGCGCAGGGGACGCCCGCGGCGAACTTCCTCACCCGGGCCCTGGTGCGGCAGAAGATCGCCGACCGGCTGGCGGGCAGGCTGACTCCGGCGGAGCTGGCGGCGTGGGCGCGTGCGAAGTGGGCCGAGGTGCAGCGCGGGGGCCCGGCGGAGAAGGGCTACCAGGACATGCTGGAGGACTCCCTGCTCACCCTCTCCGCGCTGCCCGCGAGCAAGCTGTCGGATTCGCAGTTGGTGGACATGATGACCCGGTTGGAAGGGTGAGGGAGCGGCGCCCGGGCACTCCAGTGGTAGACGTCTACCACTGTCCGTGCACGTTTGCACACATTCGCCCACATCGCTGGTAGACGTCTACCAGTGAGAGGGCTCCTCGGGTGCGCGCTCAGGCGGCGAGGAAGGCCCGCGCGGCCGCACGGCTGAAGGTGCTGCGGGTATGGCCCCTGGAGCCCCTCCCTCCGGGCTCGAAGCGACGGCGCGTGGTGGTGGAGGCCGGGGCTCCGGAGGCCCGGGGCCACTTCACGCTCCTGCTGTGGCAGGACGGTGAGCCCCCGAGTGTTTCGCTGGAAGGGGTGACGTTCCCGTAGGGGAGGGCTCCCCGGCACCTCCTCCCCCTCGCCACCTTGTCGGGTTGTGTGCAGACAGGTTCCTCCGGGGTGCCGGACCCTGGTTGCCAGGTTCCACGCCTTGCTTGGATGCGTGCCTTGTCCACTCGTCCAGGCCGTGAGTGCTCGGCGGGTCCACCCCCCTTGTTGGTGGGGTGGGTGCTGCTCGTGTTCGTGTTGCAGGCCGGGTGCGCCACGGGGATCCCCAGGCGTGGCACGCTGACGGGCCTGGGCCATCGGCCGCCCACCCCCCAGTTCTTCAACGCGGCAGCGCCCGCGCGCAGCCCCGCGGCCTCCGCCACTGGGAGGGGCGCGGGAGCACCGCCCGCTTCAGCGGACACCTCGGCGGAGGCGTGGGCGCCCAGCTCCGAGGAGGTGAGGGCACGGGCGCGCCGGGTGGAGGAGGAGCGGGCGCAGGCGCTGGTGTTGGCGGCGCAGCGGGAAGGGCGGGACCCGCGGGCGGCGCGGGAGGCGGAGGCCGACAGGGCCCTGGAGCGCGTGGTGGGCCTGTGCAGCGGGGTGGAGGAGGTGGGGGCGGTGCGGGCCTTCACCTTCTGGGTGGAGGAGGGCGCGCTGACGCTGGTGGGCTATCAGGAGGAGCACGGCGGCGGGCCCGTGGGGCGGCCGGTGGAGGGGGAGGCGCTGGCACGGGTGGTGAGGCTCGTCCTCACCGAATACGTGGCGGGACGCACCGGGGAGGTGGTGCTGCGGCTGCGGCGCGAGGAGGCCCGCTGGGCGGTGGACTACGAGGCCACGAGTCCGTCCACCCGGCCCGCCGAGGCCAGGAGGCTCCCGGTGCGCATGCCGGGCACTCCGGCTGGCACCTTCCTCGCCTTCCACGAGGTGGCCGGCAAGTGGATGCGTGCCGTGCAGGTGCCGGCCGGTGGCGAGGCGCGGGTGGCGCTCGAGGTGTGGCTGGAGGATGGCCGGCTCGCCGGAGGAGAGCTGCGGGAGGTGCGGCGCACGCGGGAGGGGCCGGGAGGCAGCCCGCTCGCGCTATCCCCGCGGGTGGCGGGGCACCTCGTCCAGGTGCTGCTGCCCTTCACCGAGGGGGTGGGCCCGCGCACGGTGCGCGTGGTGCTGCGGGCCGAGCACCGGGTGGGAGAGGCTCAGGGGCGGGGCTGGGTGGAGTCGGTGCGAGTGGAGCGCCCGCCGCCGCAACCGGGGCAGAGCTGGTACCTGTCCATGCACGAGGCCACCCTGCTGCGCTGGCGGGAGGGAGTGGTGGAGGGCTCGGCCTGGCTGGCGCAGCGGGGCGCGGAGGAACTGGCGCTGTGGTTCGCGCTGGGAATCATCGCCAAGGGCCTGGGCTTCTTCGCCACGGAGGGGCTGGAGTGGGTGACGAAGGCGCTGGGGCGCGAGCCCGAGGTGGTGGCCGGGTGGCTGCGCACCGCGCTCAAGCGGTTGACCAAGGATGAACGGACGGCGTTCGAGCAACTCTGGCGGAAGGTGGCGCTGGAGGGCGAGCAGGCCCTCGGCCGTAGCGAGCGCAAGACGCTGCGGAGCCTTTTCGTCCGTCTCGAACAGGCAATTCAGGAACCACTCGATACTGATTTGAAAAGCACACTTCGAGCGGAAGCTCGCGTTCACTACGCGGAGTTGTACCCGCGGTTCGCCAACATTCTAGATGATCTGGGTTCACAATTTCCTATCCATCACCGACGGCCGCTTCAATACGCCCACCTCTTTCCAGATGAAAATATCAATGCCGCGGAGAACCTGGTCATGTTGCAGGAGTACGTCCACAAAGAAATCAACTTCTTGTGGGCGCGATTTCGCAAAGCCCGTCCCAGTCCGACAGCCGATGAAGTAAGAAGAGCAGCCGAAATCATTGATAGGCAGTTCGAGCCCTGGTACCACCGCGTTGATGCTCCGCCAGGGGTTTTGAAAACTGCCGGACAAGCCAAGGATGCCGCCCATCGCGAACTGCGGAAACGATTCGCTGGTCTCGACTAGGCGCCTGGACAAGGAGGAATGATGGAATCCATGGCCCTGCCTGGGTTGGAGCGGTTGCTGGACGTATGTCAGCGGTTGAATCTGGGGCTGGAGACCGCACCACCCGCTCGTGAGCCATTGAGCGCCGGGGAGGCGCTGGTAGGTGTTCCCTTCGATCCGGTACTGGCAAGCGTTTACGCGCGCTTGGGTCATGCTGTTTTTGCCGCGAAGGTGATGTGCTGGGCGCTCATTCGATGGGATGACAATGATCATTCGCTGCGAGAGCGTAATGAATGGTGGCGGGAAAACTGGTGGGAGGAATTGGGGCAGCCCGTCATTGTCTTCGGTGGGGGTGTCTTCACCTACGCCACTGTCCCTGGTCTCGCGGATGACTGGGGAAGGCAGCCCGTGGTCATGGTGGACACCTATGAGTTCGAGCCCCGGGTCATTCCCGTGGCCTCGAGCGTGGACCGGTTCTTCGATACCTACGCGCGCTACCTGGAAGCCAAGGTTTCGGAGCCCAGCTATCGAACGTCAGGTGAAGTGGATATCGGGTTTCCTTACGACGCCGTATCGCTCGTCGCGCGGGACGAGCGGTTGGTGGAGTTGATGCGAGCGGGGCGCTTCGACGCATTGATGCGGAATGTGGAGGATGGGACGCGCCGCTGGGCCGCCCAGGTGATGGGCAGGTAGGGCGCCAGGGGCGGGGGAAGTGTGGTACGGGGAGGGAAGGATGAACGCACGCGCCATCGCCATCCAGGTCCTGAGCCGTGTCCGGGCCACGGATGCGTACCTCAATGTCGTCCTCGACACGGTGCTCTCGGAGTCGCCGCCGGCCGATCCCCGCGACGCCGGGCTCATCACCGAGCTGACCTACGGGGCCACCCGCCGTCAGCTCGCGTTGGACTACGCCATCACCCGCTTCGCGGACCGCAAGCTGGACGCGCTCGAGGACAAGGTCCTGGCCGCACTGCGCGTGGGGGCCTATCAAATCTTCTACACGCGGGTGCCGGCACGCGCGGCCGTGGCCGAGACGGTGCAGGCGCTCAAGGAGGTGGGGCTGGCACGCGCGGCGGGCTTCACCAACGCCATCCTGCGCAAGCTGGCCTCGCTGCCCTCGCAGCCGCTGCCGCCGGAGGCAGACCCCATCGAGCTCCTGTCGGTGCGCGAGAGCCACCCGAAGTGGCTGGTGGAGCGCTGGGTGCGCCAGTTCGGCCGGGAGCGCGCCGAGGCGATGCTCGCCGCCAACAACCAGACGCCCGCGGTGGTCATCCGCGCCAACAGCGCCAAGGGGACGCGTGACGCGCTGCTGGAGCAGCTGCGCGAGACGGGGCTGGAGGTGCGGCCCACGACGGTGTCTCCGGTGGGCATCGTCCTGCCGCCGGTGGGCCGGCTGGAGGACGTGTACGGCTACGCCGAGGGCCTGTGGCAGGTGCAGGACGAGGCGGCGCAGTTGGTGGGCGTCTACGGGGACATTCCCGAGACGGCGCGGGTGCTGGATGCGTGCGCGGCGCCGGGCGGCAAGGCGTGCCACCAGGCCGAGAAGCACGAGGTGGTGGCCACGGACCTGCACGCCAACAAGCTGCGGAAGATCGAATCCGAGGCGAAGCGGCTGGGCCTCTCCGCGCGGTTGAAGGCCGAGGCGCACGACGCGTCGCAGCCCTGGCCGGAGGAGTGGGGCGAGTTCCACGCCTTCCTGGTGGACGCGCCGTGCTCGGGACTGGGGACACTGCGGCGGCACCCGGAGCTGCGCTACCGGCGCAAGCCGGAGGACATCGGCCGGCTGGCGGTGTTGCAGCGGCGCATCCTGGAGAACTGCCAGGAGGCGGTGCCGCCCGGAGGCCTGCTGGTGTACGCGGTGTGCACGATGGAGCCGCAGGAGGGGCAGGATCAGGTGGAGATGTTCCTGCGCAGCCACCCCGAGTGGACGGCGGAGCCGCCGGTGCTGCACGAGGGGGTGAAGCTCCCGCTCACCCAGGCGTACCTGCGCACGCTGCCGGGCCCCGAGAACTGGGACGGCTTCTTCGCCGCGCGTCTGCGCAAGCTCTACTGAGCGTCAGGCGGTGGGGGCATGGGCTCGTAGTTCGACGGCGGGGGCGGCGGGAGATCCGGCAGGGCCCTCAGCACCGGCACCAGCATCCTCATGGCCTCGGTGAGGCAGCCGAACCGCCTGCCCGCCTCGGCGGCCGTGGCCCGCTCCACCCAGTGCTCCCAGCGTCCCTGCCACGCCCCATCCCGCCGCGTGGCCAGCATGTCCCGCACGATGAGCCCGAAGGAGAAGACGTCGGCGGAGGGCGGGACGGGACCCGTCTCCCTCAGCTCGGGGGCCAGGTAGGCCGCGCCCACCTGGGGCGCCCTCAGCCAGGTGGGGGCATGGTCGCGCCGGAAGACCTCCAGCCCCAGGTCGAGGATGCACAGCCGCACGCCCTTGCTGCCCCCGGGCGCGACGAGCAACCGCGTGGGCCGCAGCCGGCCATGCGCGAGCCCCGCGGCCTGGGCGGCGGTGAGCGCCTGCGCCAGCTGGTCCGCGAGTGAGTGCAGGTAGGGGAGATCGAGCCCTACCGGATGGAGTCCCCCCAGCATCGACGGCAGCGACTCGCCATTCCACCAGGGGCGCACCATCCACAGCGCCTCGAGGGCCGGGTCGTACCCCACGGTCTCCACTGGCGCGAAGGAGGGGTTGCGGGTCCGCTCGCCCGCGCGCACCAGCTCCTCGAAGCGCCCGAGCTCGGCGGACGTGGGGGCCCGCAGCGTGCGCCACAGCGTGAGCCGCCGGGCGCCCCCTCCTTCCAGGGGCTCCACCCGGTACTCCGAGCCGGGCTCGTCCCCGAAGGCTGGACGGACGATGCGCCACTTCCCTCCGAGGACGTCACCTGCGGTCAGCGCGCTCATGACTCTAGAGTGTAGACCCGGCGGCCCCGGTGCACGGCAGGGGCCTTGTCCGCTGACGTCCATCCTCGAACACGAGTCTGCTCCCATGGGCGACCTGCTCCTACTCCCGGGTGACGCGGTGCGGGACGACGCCATGGGTCGGCATGCGACGCGTCTTGATTCCACCCCGGCAGGTCCAATATTCGCGGTTCAGGAGGACAGGGGGCCAAGCGGGGACTTTCCCGCCCGGCCGGGACGCGATGGAGAAGGGTTCACCGCAGGAGTTGGAGCAACGGCTGGCCTTGAGCAGGCCGGAAGACACCCTGCGCGGTTTCTTCTTCACGGGGGCGCTGGACGTGGTGCGCGGCCTGGAGGACGACGTGGCGCTGAGGCGCTGCATCGAAGCGGCCGGCGGCAGCCGGTTCATGGCCTTCTTCAGCTACCCCGTCGGCGCGCTGAACCGGTTGCTCTACGCCGCGGCGTGGGCGCTGAGCGAGCGGCACGGCGGCTTCGAGCCCGCGATGCAGCGGCTGGGACATCAGGTCGCGCCCGAGTACCTGGAGTCCGGGGCGGGGCGGGTGCTGACGATGCTGGCCGGGGGCGAGCCGAGGCGGATGCTCAACGGGTTCCCCTCGGCCTGGCGGACGTCCGTGCGGCATGGCGAGTGCTCGGTGCGGTGGACGGGGCCGGTCAACGGCGTCGTCGTCATCAAGGGCAGCCCCCTGCCTTCCGACTACCTGGTGGGTGCGGTGCGGGGCCTCTTCGAGACCACGAAGGTAGCGGATGTGAATGCCACCGGACGGCAGGTGAGCCTGAGCGAGACGGAGGTCGAGGTCTCCTGGTAGGCAGGGAGGCGTGCACAGGGGGCGGGCAGAAGCGGCGCGCGAGCGGTGTTCGGAGCGCGTTCGTGAAGGAGGCACATGCGCCGGTTGGTCGAGCTGACGGAGATGGGTCGAGGCACGGGTCCCCGGGTGTTGCTGCTGCCCGGGTTGGGCGCACGGGGTGAGGGCTTCCGCGCCCTCGCCGAGCGCCTCTCCTTCGTGGCCCGCCCCGTCCTCGTCGAGTACCCGGAAGGCAGCCACGCCGCCTGTGGGGCAGGGGAGCTGGCTCGGCAGGTGCTGACGGCGGCCGGACGGATGGACGCGGTGGTGGCCAGCTCCTTCGGGGGCATGGTGGCCGGGCACCTGGCCGCGGCGGGCGCCGTGCGCGGGGTGGCCTTCCTCAGCTCCTTCACCCGGCCCGAGCACCTGGGGCTGCGCGGCCACCTCATCCCGATGATGGGGCCCATTGCCGTCCTGGGCCGCCCCGGCCCGCTCACGGCCGCCCTGGCCTCGTGGAAGCGCATCCCCACCGAGCGGGTGCCCGAGGTGGTGCCCACCACGACGCTGGAGCGGATGACCACGCTCCACCGCGCCTTCTCCATCCTCCGCGAGCCGCCTCCGCCCGAGCTGAGCCGGCTGCCCCTCTCGTGCCTGTGCCTCCAGGGAGACCGGGACGTGCTGGTGCCCGCGTCCACCATGGCGCGGCTGGCCGCCTCGCTTCCTCCGGGCACGCCGCAGCTTCTCCTGCGCGGCGTGGGCCACGTGCCCTACTTCACGCACCCCGAGGAGTGCGCCCGGCTGCTCACCCCCTGGTTGCATGCGCTGGCGCCCGCCGCGGGCGTCGAGACCGCCGCCTGAGCCAACGAAAAACCCCGTGCCACCCGCGGGGGGCGGCACGGGGCCGGGAGCCGTCACGGGGACGGGCTCAGTGCTCTTCGGTCGTGGCCTCGGCCAGCTTGAAGGCCTCGAGTACCGCGGCCGACGCGCGATCCAGGTACTTGCCCTTGCGGATGAGCAGACCGATGGGCCGCGACACCGGACCCTCGGCGAAGGGCTTGGACACCACCGAGCCCTGCGCCACCTCGGCCGCCACCGTGGACGAGGGGAGGATGGCCACGCCGATGCCCATCTCCACCGCGCGCTTGATGGTCTCGACGTTGTCGATCTCCATCACCGGGTTGAGGTCCAGGTTCTTCTCGCGGAAGAGCCGGTCCAGCGCCTTGCGCGTGGGGGCCTCGCGATCGAAGGCGATGAAGGGCACGCCCGAGAGCGCCGTGAGGCTCACCTTCGCCTTGCTGGCGAACGGGTGGTTGGGCGCGCACACCACCGCCAGCCGGTCGTCGCGGAACGGGTGGATGTCCACGCCCGCGCGCGGCTGCGGGTAGGCCACAATTCCAATCTCCGCCGCCCCGAGGATCACGTCGTCGTAGACCTGATCATTGCGCCGGTAGTTCAGGCGCATGTTCACCTTGGGGTGCGTCTTGAGCAGCTGCTTCTGCACGTTGCGCAGCTCGTGCAGGCCCACCGAGTAGATGGTGGACACCGTCGTGGTGCCTTGCACCTCGGTGGACTGCTCGCGGATCTCATTCTCCACTTCGGCGAACCGGGCGAGGATCTCCTTGCACCCGCGGAACAGGCGCTCGCCCGCCGGCGTCGGCGTCACCTGGCGCGCGCTGCGCGACAGGAGCTTCTGCTCGTACCGGTTCTCCAGGGCCCGGATCTGCTGGCTCACCGCTGACTGCGTCACGTGGTTGAGCTGCGCGGCCCGCGAGAAGGAGCCCGTCTCCACCACGTCACAAAACATCTTCAAGGATTCAAGCTGCATAAGAGGGGGCCTCTCCTAACCGAAGCCTAATGTCGAGGCTAGAGCTAATTAGCCGGTCTACGCCGCACCGGCAAAAGTACTTACCCCGCCTGGCCGTCCGGCTGCTTGACGGAGGAGGGGTGTGTAGGAGGGGCGGGGCGCCTCTTGGGGCGCCTCCTTGGAGGACGAAGGGTCCTCAGCTGGAGGCCGGGCGCGCCTTCGAGCGAATCAGCACCACCACGGCCGCTCCGAGTGCCAGCAGGCCGGAGCCGACGATGACCTGCATACGGCTCATCTCCAGGTCGGCCTCCCGTTTGAAACTGCACTCCGTCTCCGACAGGTCGGTGCAGTCCGCCGGCGACAGGCGTGTCTTCAGCCCCACTCCCAGCAGGAAGAGGCCTCCCAGGAGGATGCCGCCGCACAGCCCCAGCAGGGCTGCCCGGGTCAATCCCTCCGCGTTCTTCGGGCTCTTGGCGTCCGTTGCCTCGTGTTGCATGGAGGGGACGCTACCGCCGCATGGGCTCGCGCGCCACATCCCGCGTATGCTGCGGCGCCATGCGAATCCTCTACGGTGTCGTTGGCGAAGGCATGGGGCACGCTACCCGCTCCCGCGTGCTCCTCGAGGAACTGGCCAAGGAGCACGAGGTCCACATCGTCGTCTCGGGGCGCGCCAAGGACTACCTGGCCAAGCGTTTCGAGAACGTGCATGGCATCTGGGGCTTCACCATCGCCTACGAGGGCAACTCGGTGAAGAAGTGGCAGACGGTGCTGCAGAACCTCTCCGGGGCCGTCAAGGGCTGGCCGCAGAACGTGCGCCAGTACTTCGACCTCGTGGAGGACTTCAAGCCGGACGTCGTGGTGAGCGACTTCGAGAGCTTCAGCTACCTCTTCGGCCGCAACCACCGCCTGCCCGTCATCAGCGTGGACAACATGCAGGTCATCAACCGCGCGAAGCACGACGCCTCGCTGCTCGCCGGCTTCGAGGATGACTTCGAGGCCACCCGCGCCCTGGTGAAGTCCAAGCTGCCCGGGTGCTTCCACTACCTCGTCACCACCTTCTTCTACCCGCCCGTCCGCAAGGAGCGCACCACGCTGCTGCCCTCCATCCTGCGGCCGGAGATCATCTCCGCGAAGTCCGAGCCCGGCGAGCACCTGCTCGTCTACCAGACCTCCACCACCAACACGCAGCTGCCGGAGATCCTCAAGCAGAGCGGTCTGCCCTGCCACATCTACGGCATGCGCCGCGACATCACCGAGGACGTGCGCGACGGCAACCTCCTCTACCGCCCTTTCAGCGAGAAGGGCTTCATCGACGACCTGCGCACCGCCCGGGCCGTCGTCGCCGGGGGCGGCTACACCCTCATGAGCGAGGCCGTCTACCTGCACAAGCCCATGCTCTCGCTGCCCGTGAAGGGCCAGTTCGAGCAGGTGCTCAACGCCCTCTACCTGGAGCGGCTGGGGTACGGCATGTACGCGCCCGAGCTCACCCTGGAGCGCCTGCGCGACTTCCTCCAGCGCGTGCCCCGGTGCCAGGAGGCCCTCAAGGGCTATGAGCAGGACGGCAACGTGAAGATGATCGAGGCGCTGCGCGAGCAGCTCGCCCGCGCCGCCGAGTACAAGGGCCGCTGGTGGGAGGAGCTGGGCCCAGGCGAGCCTTCCAAGGCGTGAGCCTCTCCCCTGGCCGCCAGGAAACCAGGCGGCCGGGCGGAGAAAAGTTGGCTGGTCATCAGGAGGGTGGGGCCTGCAAGCCCCCCTTCAGGGAATGCTCCGCCGGCCGCGGTCCTGGCGGGCGGGTTCCATGTTAGGAGGCGCGGACCGGCACATGCGTCCGGAGCCTGCCGTTGAAGCGAAGGCGCGCCTTCGCCAGGGCTCGCGCATGGTCCCCACCTATTGCACCGAGCTCCATGATGGACAGCCGCGGTACCCAGAAGTTGTTCGAGACAGGCATCCCGAGCTTCGACCTGTTGCTGGGCGGTGGCATCCCCCGGCGCCAGACCCTCATCGTGGCGGGCAACCCCGGCTGCGGTAAGACGATCCTCTGCAGCCAGGTGGCCTTCCTCGCCGCCGCTCGCGGGCTGCCCGTGGTGCTCGCCACCGTCACCTCCGAGCCTCACGACAAGCTGGTGGACGCGCTCTCCGGCTTCTCCTTCTTCCGCCGCGAGCTGCTGGGCGAGAAGCTCTTCCTCGTGAGCGCCTACGCCTCGCTGAAGAAGGGCGCCAAGGAGGCGCGCGACACCCTGCTGCACACCGTGCGCGAGCACGGCGCGAAGATGCTCTTCATCGACGGGCTGCGCTCCATCCGCGACCTGTGGCAGGACGAGGCCCGGCTGCGCGAGTTCCTGTATGAGCTGGGCATCGGGCTGTCCACCATGGACTGCATCGGGCTCTTCACCACCGAGTACCCCATCGACAAGTTGATGACGCTGCCGGAAGCCACCACGGTGGATGGCATCGTCTCGCTGTGGGTGAGCCATCAGGGCGGGCGCCGCCATCGCCGGATGGAGGTGGTCAAGCTGCGCGGCCGGCCCCACCTGCAAGGGGAGCACCTCTTGCAGATTGGTGCCGAGGGGGTGGAGATCATCCCGCGGCTCGAGGCCCGCGTCCCCTCGGACAAGGATTTCGTCCCGCCGCGCACCCGGGCGAGCTTCGGTCTGCCCGAGTTCGACGGGCTGCTGGATGGCGGCCTGCCCCTGCAGAGCACCACCCTGCTGGCGGGCAGCATGGGCATCGGCAAGACGCTGCTCGCCGCGCACTTCGCGGCGGAGGGGGCCCGCCAGGGGGAGAAGACGCTTTTCGTCTCCTTCTTCGAGCCTCCCGCCGCGCTGTTGGCCCGGGCCCAGCGCATCGGGCTGGACGTGCGGGAGGCGCTGGCGAGCGGGGCGATGATATTGATGCACCAGCCTCCCTCCGAGCTGGAGGCGGATGTCCTGGTGGACCGCATCCTGCGGGAGGTGGCCCTGCTGGGCGTGCGGAGGCTGGTGATCGACGGGCTGACGGAGCTCGAGCTCTCCATCGTGGACCCGGAGCGGCGGCGCACCTTCCTGGCCGCCTTCAGCGTGCACCTGCGGGCGGCGGGCGTGACGTCCCTGTTCACCAAGGAGGTGTCGAAGATCGCCGGCACCGAGCTGGACTTCAGCGACACGCCCATCGCCATCCTCGGCGAGAACCTGCTGCTGTTGCGCTACGTGGAGCTGCGCGGACGCATCCACCGCGTCATGTCCATCCTCAAGATGCGCGACAGCAAGTACGACGGGGACCTGCGCGAGTTCGAGATCAACGACGCGGGCATCCGCGTGCTCAATCCGATGCGCTCGGCCGCGGGCCTGCTGACGGGCCTGGCCCAGCCCATCGGCTCGCGTATCGGCGGGGGAGAGGAATGAGCCTCGTCCTCATCGCGGAGGATGAGGAGGCGATGCTCGAGATCTTCGCCCAGGTGGTGGAGGATCTGGGCCACCGGACCCTGCGGGCCCATAACGGTGAAGAGGCCCTGATGCTGGCCCGGACCGAGCGGCCGGACCTGGTGGTGAGCGACCACATGATGCCCCGGCGCACCGGGGTGGAGCTGCTGCGGACGCTGCGGGCCGATCCTCGCCTCGGCTCGGTCCCCTTCCTGCTGCTGAGCGCCGCACACCCCAGGGGGTTGGAGGAGGCCGATGCCTTCCTCTCCAAGCCGGTGGACCTGGACACCTTCGAGGCCGCGGTGGAGCAGGTGCTGCGCTCGCGCCCCGCTCCGGAGCCGAGCGGGGAGGCCATGACCGCGGGGGACCGCGCGGGCCACTCCAGCGGCGCCGTGCGCGAGGAGATGCTCAACTGGGTGGCCCATGAGATCAAGACCCCCCTGAGCTCCGCGCGCCTCAATGCCCAGCTGCTGCTGCGCAAGCAGGACGAGCGCGGCGCCGCCGAGGAGCGCAAGTGCTCCGAGGCCATCCTCCGCCAGCTCGACCGGATGAACTCCCTCGTCACCTCCATCCTCGATGCGGCGCGCCTGTCCGAGGGCAAGGTGGCGCTGCAGCGGGAGCGCGGCGAGCTTGGCGCCTTCCTCCAGGACGTGGTCCAGGAGTGGCGCGAGCTCCAGCCCCAGGTGGACTTCTCCCTGACGGGGGTGGCGCAGCCGGTGAAGCTGTCCTTCGATGCCGAGCGCGTGCGGTACATCCTCAACAACCTGCTCTCCAATGCGGTGAAGTACGGCGGAGAGCAGCGGCGCGTCGAGGTGACGCTCTCCCTCACGCCCGGCCTGGCCATCGTCCAGGTGCGCGACTGGGGCGTGGGCATCCCCGCCTCGGAGCTGCGCAACATCTTCGAGCGCTTCCACCGCGCGGACGGCGCGGGCGGGCACGGACATGGGTTGGGGCTCTACATCGCCGCGGCGCTCGCGAGGCTCCACGGCGGCTCGCTCACCGCGCAGTCGGAGCTGGGCCAGGGCTCCACCTTCAGCCTCCGGCTGCCCCTGTCGGGCTGATGCCCTTCAGGGCAGTGATATCCCCTCTCCCTTCGGGAGAGGGTCAGGGTGAGGGTGCCCGAATCTGTTCTCCAACCCGTGGCCCTCAATGTGGGCAGGGGATTCAACCCGGGTACACCCGATACCCTCACCCCGACCCTCTCCCGGGGGGCGAGGGAGGAGTGGGGGCAGGGGGGCGTGGGAGTGGGGGAGGGGGAGCGGGGCGGCTCTTCAGTGCAGGAAGTCCTCGTTGTTCTTCTGCGCCGCCTGCCGCGTCAGCCTCGTCACCCAGGAGCGGGTGAGCGGCGTCTCGCTGTCCCGGCCCCGGTACCGGTCCGTGTTGCTGTCCTGCGGCATCAGCCGGTTCACGTGCGCGAGCACCGTCGCCGTCAGTCCCGGTGCCAGCGTCCGCGCCAACACCGCCAGCTTCGCCGGCAGGCCCACCAGGATCTCCGCATCGCCCCGGCGGCACGCCTCGATGATCTTCCGCGCCGCCCGCTCCGCGTTCATCGACATCCCCGGCAGCGAGTCTCCCAGCACGAACCACGCGTACTCCGCCTCGTGGTCACCCTTGAAGAACGCGTTGGGCGGGCTGCCCGTGCGCATCAATGACGGGCACACCGTCGTCACCAGGATGCCGTCCTGCGCCAGCTCCGCCCTCATCCCGTCCGACAGGCCCACCAGCGCGAACTTGCTCGCGCTGTAGGGCACCAGGTGCGGGATGCTCACCTTCCCGCCAATGGACGAGATGTTCAGGATGCGCCCCCAGCCCCGCCGCTTCATCTCCGGCAGCACCGCCAGGGACGTGTAGAGCGGACCCCAGAAGTGCACGTTCATCGCCTCCTCGAAGTCCTCCTCCGTCATCGACTCGAGCGGCCCCACCTGGATGCCCCCGGCGTTGTTCACCAGGACGTCCACCGCGCCGAAGCGCTCGTGCACCTGCGCCACCATCGCCTCCACCTGCACGCGATCGCTCACGTCGCAGGCGATGGCCAGCACCTCACCTCCCTGTCCCTCCAGCTCGTCGCGGGCCCGCGCCAGCTCCACCTCCTCCCGGGCACTGAGGATGACGCGCGCCCCCTCGGCCAGGAACTGACGGGCCATCACCAATCCCAGTCCTCGCGAGCTGCCCGTCAGCAACACCGTGCGCCCCGCGAAGCTCACCCTCTCCCGAAAGAGCGCCCGGAGCCCCATCACCGCCCCCATTCCAGCGGCGGTCAGGGCTCCGAGCGACAGCCGGGAGGCCTCTTTCTTGTTCCGGCCTGCCATGTCGATCCTCGTGCGCGGGGGTTCAGGGCGCGAATGCGCCAGAGGTGGCTTCGGGGCCGGTGAGCCGCTCCAACAGCCGCCGCAGCTCGGGGTTCGTCGCCGCCTCGCCCGCCACGCGCAGGCGCAGGATGCCGAAGGCGTCGTACACCAGGAACGTCGGCACCTCCTCCACCCCGTAGGCCGCCTCCATCGAGCCGTCGTCCACCGCCACCGGGTGACGGAAGCCCATCCGCTTCACGATGGCCTCGATGTCATTGGTGTCCAGCGCATGGCCCAGGTCCTCGCCCTCCATCGGCACATGCACGCCGATGACCTGCAAGCCCTTGGGGATGAACTCGTCCAGCAGCGTCTTCACCAGCGGCAGCTGCTCCTGGTTCGTCTTGCTCAGCTCGGACCAGAAGTACAGCAGCGTGGGCCGGCCGCGCAGGTCATGCACGTGCACGGGGGCATTGATCCAACCGCCTTCGGGATCCAACAGCGTCAGGGGAACATCCATCGAGGACATGGGCAGGGCCTCCTCAAAGGGTGGAGAGGACGGGATTCAAGCTAGGCATCCACGCCCCGCGCCCCGGACGCCTCCCTCCACCCGTCCCCTCCCCACCCGGCACGCGCGGCGCCTGCTCCCCCGTCCGGTGTCTGACGCGGCGCGTCGAGAAATCCAGTTCTGACACGGTGAGTCAGGATTGGGAGTTTTAACGGGATTGGAAGGTTTTCAGTTTTTCATAACCTGGGAGTAAAGTGGCTCCGCCTGCACGGCAGACAGCCGGGCGGGTACCCCCTTGGAAGCAAGAGCAGGAGGCGCTCTCTCATGAAGAAGCTTTTGAGCACGGCCATCATCGCCGCCACCGCCCTGGTGGGCGCGGAGGCATCGGCCACGAACTATTCGCTGTGGATCCACGGCCGTAACGGCAACACCACGAAGGCGGGCAACTACGCGGACTTCAGCTACTGGGGTCCGAGCACCACCGCGGCCGGCATCAACAAGAAGTCCGTCAACTGGAACGGCACGCAGCGCATCTCGGTGGAGAACTACCGCGTTCGCGACGCGCTGGACTGCTTCTGCACGGGCGCCAACTGGTGCTACATCGCGGCGCACAGCGCGGGCAACCTGCAGATCGGCTACGCGCTGTCCATGTACGGCGGCTCGGCGCGCTACAAGAAGAACGCCGTCCCCAGCTCCACGGGCGTGTGCGGCAACACCGACGGCACCACCCAGGTGGGCTGGAACATCAAGTGGGTGGACGTGGCCTCGGGCGCTGGCGGCGGCAGCGAGCTGGCCAACATGGGCGACTGGGCGTCGAGCGAGCCGCTCACCAGCGACCTGGTCACCTCCACGGCGCGCGGCATGTACAACCACAACACCACGCGCTCCAAGTGGTTCTACATGTTCGCCGGCGCCAAGGGCACGCTCTACTCGGGCACGCTGCCGGGCCAGGATGACGAGGCCGTGGCCTACCACTCGACGGGCGGCGTCGCCAGCACCGGCGGCTTCTGCAACCCCGGCGACTGGTTCTGCGACGGCACGCTGAACACGGGCACCTCGGCCACCAGCAACGGCGTGGCCAAGTGGAGCTACCACACCGTGTCGCTGCGCGATGACGGTGAGAGCTACGACCACTACGCCGCCGGCAACTGGGCCGGTATCGTCGGGCCCGTGCGCGCCGACATGGCCGCCTACGCCTACTGAGCCGTTTCTGGCAGCATTGGATGTACCCCATGACTCAGCGCCCTTCCCGCCGTGGCCGTTGGCTTCTCCTGCTCGTTCCTCTCGTGTTGGGAGTAGGCGGGGTGCTGCTCTCCGTGGGGCTCATCCGTCCCGGGCCGGGTGTGGCGGATTCGTCCGCGCCCGGTCCGGAGTCCCCGGACAGTCCGGCCGGCCCGCCGTCTCGTGGGCCGGCTCGGCCTTCTCCGGGGGTCGCCGTGCAGCCGCCCGCCGGTCCTCCGCTGTCACCCGAGGAGGCCGAGCGCGAGGCACAGCGCCAGTTGTGGGAGAAGCGCCTGACCCGGGCCCGCTTCACCTATGACTCCTACAAGCAGTCCACGCGCTACCCGCACGAGTCGCGGCCCATCTCGGAGCAACCGGACCTGGTGTACCCGGCCTCGCCCGAGCGCAAGCAGCCCCTCGGCAAGGAGCAGCGGGACATCGCGCTGAAGCTGAAGCAGGAGAAGATCTACGTCGTGGGCGACGAGACGGTGCGCTTCTTCGTGGGCTGCGAGAACGCGAGCACCGGGCAGCCGCTGCCGTGCGAGGTGCACTCCGCCGTGGCCCGTGAGGCGCCGCACCTGGCGCAGGCCGGGCAGGCCGCCGCGGTGCCGCTGGACTTCAACGACACGGGCCGTGAGGGCGACGAGGTGGCCGGGGACGGCATGTGGACGGGGCGCTTCCAGCCCTCGCGCCAGGGCTTCGCCATGTTCGAGGGCACGCTGCGCGTCGAGTTCCGCGTGCGCGCCAGCGGCAACGCCGAGGGCGGGGCCTTCTTCGACATCGTCTTCACCCCGGCCGCGCCCGCCACCTTCACCGGCAAGGTGCGCGAGGTGGTGGAGCAGGGCTCCCTGCAGCTCTACGTCGGCCTGCAGGTGCGCAAGCCCGGCCGCTACGTGATGGCGGGCCGCGTGGACGACGAGGCGGGTATTCCTTTCGCTTATGTGGAATTCAACGAGGAGTTGGAGGCCGGTGCACGCGAGGTGAAGTTCACCGTCTTCGGGCTGCTGCTCCACGACAAGAACCCCGACTTCCCCCTCCGGCTGCGCGACGTGGAGGGCTTCCTCCTCCGCGAGCAGGGAGATCCCGACCGCGAGGTGGTGAAGGCCCTCTATGGCCCCGTGCACCTCACCCAGCAGTACACGCTGGACCGGTTCTCCCCCGACGAGTGGACGAGCGAGGAGCGCCAGCGCTACCTGGACGAGTACGCCAAGGACGTGGCGCAGGCCGAGTCGGAGCTCGGCAACCTGTCCGGACGGCCGGGCAACCCCAAGGCCCCCTAGAAGTCTTTTTGCTGGAACCGCGCACGATTTGCGGTCCCGCGACCTGCGCGCGCGCAGTGGTTGCGTGCGCGGGTGGACGTTGCTCTCGGACTTGGGGGCGGCCCGCGCCTTGCTACGGAAGGGAGTGTTCCCGCGCCCCTGCCTCAGGGGCTCGTCCTCCCCCACGCAAGGTCTGAGTTCCCGTATGAGCAGCATCCAGGCGAGCCCGAATCGCACCCCCCCACCGAGCAACGTCCGTCCGTCCGACAGCCAGAGCAACGACCTGCGCCTGGTTCCCGTGGAGATCGCCCCGGACACCTTCTGGGTGGGCAAGAGGGACCCCGGCACCATCTTCTACGCCAACCCGTACCTGCGCCGCTTCCGGGGCACGGATCCGAAGACGGGCCGGCCCAACGAGTTCAACCTCCTCATCGATCCGGGCTCGAGCAGCGACTTCGCCGCGGTGTCCACCAAGGTGACGTCGCTCATCGGCGGGTTGGACCGGCTCAGCGCCGTCTTCATCAACCACCAGGATCCGGACGTGGGCTCGTCGGCGAGCATCATCTCGGCGCGCTACGCCCCCAAGGCCGGCATCCTCTGCTCCGAGGACACCTGGCGGCTCATCGTCCACCAGAACCTGCCGCGCGGCCGCTTCATCGCCACGGAGAAGTTCAGCCACGGCCTCAACGTGCCCACCGGCCACAAGCTGCTGCCGGTGCCCTCGCCCTTCTGCCACTTCCGCGGCGCGGTGATGCTCTACGACCCGGAGACGCGGGTGCTCTTCACCGGCGACCTGTTCGGCGGCGTCACGGACGTCAACGCGCAGGGCCTGTGGGCGGATGAGTCCGACTGGACGGGCATCCGCGCCTTCCACCAAATCTACATGCCGGTGAACCTGGCGCTGCAGCGCGTGGTGGCGGTCATCCGCAAGCTGACGCCGGCGGTGGAGATCATCGCGCCGCAGCACGGGCGGCTCATCCGCGGGCCGCTCATCCAGACGTTCCTGGAGCGGATGGAGAAGCTGCCGGTGGGTCTGGACATCATGGACGAGGCCCAGGACCGCTCGCACCTGCAGGCGTGGAACGTGGTGCTGGAGCGGGTGATGACGCTGGCGCGCGGCTACCTGGGCGGCTCGGTGGACGAGAAGCTGATGGGCAGCACGGAGCTGGCCGAGACGGCGAAGGTGCAGAACGGCCAGGTGTCCATCCAGCGGCTGGGGCGCTGGACGGTGGAGCACGTGGTGGAGCTGCTGTGCCACGGCGAGCCGCCGGAGATCGCCGGTCCCATCATGATGGAGGCCACCACGGCCGCGGCCGAGTACAACCTGCCCACGCCGCACCTGGACATCGAGGGCAATGGCGTGGCCTCCAACGTGTCGCTGCTCGCCGGTTGAGGCCGGGCGGGGAGGGGAGGCTGCCGTGACGGACGAGGAGCACGACAGCGGAGTGGCGTACCTGAATCCCGAGGAGGGCGCGGTGGTGCCGCCGCCCGTGGCCCCGCCTCCCACGCGGGATTCGCGGGGGAGCGGGCCGGCGCGCACGTTGCTGCTGGGCAGCAGCGAGCACCCGGTGGATGGGTCCGGGCATCCGGTGGGCGAGCAGGGCCACCCGGTGGTGCGCGGGCTCATCCCGGGGCAGGTGCTGGCCGGGCGCTACCGGGTGGAGCGCTGGCTGGGCTCCGGTGGCAGCGCCATGGTGCACGAGGTGACGGACCTCACCACGGGCGCGCACCTGGCGCTCAAGGTGCTGGCCGTGCCGGGCGCGGACGCGTCGCAGATTGCCCGCTTCCGCCAGGAGGTGGAGCACGCGCGGGGGCTGGACCATCCCAACATCATGCGCGTCCACGACGTGGGGGTGGATGGGGACCGGCACTTCCTCACCGCGGAGCTGCTGGTGGGGATGGACCTCAAGCGCCGCCTGCTGGGCGTCCGCCCGACGCTGGCGGAGTCGCTGCGGTGGCTCACCCACGCGGCGGCCGCGCTGGAGCACGCACACGGGCGCGGCGTGCTGCACCGCGATGTGAAGCCGGGCAACCTCTTCCTCACGAAGCCGGGCATCCTCAAGCTGATGGACTTCGGGCTCGCCAAGAGCGCGCACGTGGCCGGCGTGACGGCGCAGGGCGCGGTGCTCGGCACTCCCGAGTACATGGCGCCCGAGCAGATTTCGGGCGCGCATCCCGTCTCTCCCGCGACGGACCTCTACTCGCTGGGAGTGGTGGCGTATGAGCTGCTCACGGGGCAGCTGCCCTTCCGCCACCCGCAGCCGGTGCCGCTCATGTTCCTGCACGTGCAGCAGGCGCCGGTGCCTCCGCGCACGCTCACCCCGGGCCTGCCCGAGCCCTTCGAGCGCATGGTGCTCAAGCTGATGCAGAAGCACCCGGAGCACCGCCATCCGAGTGCCGCCGCGCTGCGGGGCGACCTCGCCCGGCTGTGGCCGCTCGCGTTGCCTCCGAAGGCGGGGGAGAGATCCTCACCCTGACCCCCTTCAGGGAAGTCGAGTCAGAGCCTGGCGGGTCACGTCATGAAAGTCCCTCCCTCTCTGGTCCAAGTATGCGTGGCGCCCTGGGAGCGCTCTCGCGTTCTCCTCATTCGTCGCGCACCTACCTGGGAGCTGCCTTCGCTTCACGCCAGTGGAGGGCCTCGGGAGAATCCGCGGGCGCGCCGGCTTCACCCCGCAGCAGCCGCGTCACCTGCAACGCGAGCGGGCGCACCTCGTCCAGGTCGATGAATTGCTCGCTCCCCTCGAACAGCTCACCGTCCGCGTGATCGAAGCCCCGGGGCCGAGGGCGCTCCACCTTCCCGGTCCTCCGCGCGACGGACTCGCAGCAGTCGATGACGAGCTTCCGGGTGGGCGCGTCGGCCACGTACAGGTCCAGGCCGAGATCGTGGGTCCCCGTGAGGTGACGTACGCCTGGAGCGTCCAGTACTCCCAGAGCTCCGCCTGCTTCCGGCGCAGCCCCCGCGCCTCCAGTTCCACCAGCAACAACGCGAGCAGGTCACGGATGGCGCCGTCGCTGTCCCAGATGCCCTTGCCCCCGAACTCGATGAAGCTGCTCGCCACCGCATCCCTCCTGATGCAAACGGGAGCCCGGACTCCCTGCTCCGGGCCCCTCCTTTCCATGCTACGACGCCTTCCCTCGCCAGACCCAGGCCGGTTCAGCGCGGGGTGAGCTTGAGCAGCCTGCCGTTGGTGTCGTCGGTGAGCAGGTAGAGCGCTCCCTCGGGGCCTTGCACCACCTCGCGGATGCGCGCGCGCAAGTTCGTGAGCAGCCGCTCCTCGCCCACCACGCGGTCATTCCTCATCATCAGCCGCACCAGCGCCTGGCTGGACAGGCCTCCGATGAAGACGTTGTCGCGCCACTCGGGGAAGAGCTCCCCGGTGTAGATGGTCATCCCCGAGGGCGACATCACCGGATCCCAGTAGTACACGGGCTGCTCCATGCCCGGGCCTTGCGGGCTCTCGTGGATGGGCGCGCCCGAGTACTCCTCGCCATAGCCGATGGTGGGCCAGCCGTAGTCCTTGCCCGCCTCGGGGCGGTTGAGCTCGTCTCCCCCGCGCGGCCCCATCTCCACCGTCCACAGCCGCTGCTGGCGGTCGAGCGCCGCCGACAGGATGTTGCGGTGCCCCACCGACCAGATCTCCGGCCTGGCTCCCTCGGTGTTCACGAACGGGTTGTCCAGGGGCACCGAGCCGTCGGGGTTGATGCGGACGACCTTGCCGAAGTGGCTCCGCACATCGCGCGCCTGCACCCGGCCCGCGAGGATGGAGCGCTCCCCGAGCGTGACGAACAGCTTGCCGTCGGGGGTGAACACCAGCCGTCCTCCCGCGTGCAGGGTCGACTCGAGCGTGGGCATCATGCGGAAGATGACCTGCACGCCCTCCACGCGCGGCTGCTCACCCTCCACGAGCTTCGCGCGTGCCACCGCCAAGCCGTTGCCGCCCGCGCGCGGCTCGTAATAGGTCCAGTAGATGAGGCCGCTCTGGGCGTAGTCGGGGCCCACCTCCACGTCGAGCAGACCGCCCTGTCCACGGCCGTCCACGGGCGGCAGACCCGCGACGGCGGGAGACTTCGCACCCTGGGACGTGACGATGTAGAGCGAGCCGGTGGGCTTCTCCGTCACCAGCATGCGCTGGTCGGGGAGGAAGGCGATAGCCCAGGGATTCCTGAAGCCCGAGGCGATCTCGGTGACCTGCAAGGCCGTCTTCGTCTGGATGGCCGGAGCGCGCGTCTGGCCGGGGAAGGCTGGTTGGAACTCGGGCACGTTGGGAGGGCCCGTCGGGACGGGAGGGCCGCTGGGAAGCGGTTCCTCGGGCGGAAGCTCCGTGTCCCCGGGGGGCGGCGGCGGGCCGTCCGGGTTGGGGGGCTTGCTGGTACAGCCCGACAGGAGGGCGGCGAGGAGGAGGGTCATCGACAAGATTCGCATGGGACTCTCTCCAGCAGAGGGGGGGGAAGGGGGCCCCTTGGCGGTCCAATAAACAAGGAGGGAGGGGCACGCCATCAAACGATCTGGCGGGGTCGGCGAGCGGACTGTTGCTCCTGTTGCCTCCGAAGGTGGGGGAGAGACCCTGACCCCCTTCAGGGAAGTCGAGTCATCGCCTGGCGGGTCACCCCGAGGCCCGGGGCCATGAGGTCCCGGGCCTCCCTGCTCATTCACGGCCTCGTGGCTCAGGGCGCGGGCGTGTACAGCTCGCAGCTCGAGCCCGGGACGTTGGCCTGGTTGGGGCCCACGACCAGCACCTTGTCATTGAGCAGCCGCGTCGCCGTATGCCTCCAACGGGTCTCGTTCGCATCCTCCTGGGCGGGGAGCTCGCCGTTCTGGATGAGCAGCCACTCGGGGAAGGTGAAGACGCGGTCATCCCCGGCCACCCGGGTGCGGATGCGCTGCGACACGGTCTGCGCGCCGTAGGGGACGTCCAGCAGCAGGAACTGCGACATGAACGGACCCACCGTGCTGCCGGGCAGGGAGTCGCGGAACAGCGTGTCCGCCGTCACCAGCATGTTTGTGTTTGGTTTTGTGCTTTCCCCCAACACGGAGCCACCGGGATCTCCAGTGGACACCCCCCATGAGTCGGCGACACGGGAAGCTGCGATGCACGGGACGCCGACGAAGCAGGAGCACCTGCTCATGCTCGCGCGGCAGGAGAGCTTCAAACCGCTGCTGCTCGGGTCCCTGGAGGAGGGGAGGGCGCTGGGTGTGCTCGCCGGCCGAGGCCCGGCGCGAACGTCCGCCTCGCATGGGAGCGAGGCCTCCGTACGCTCGCTCGGACTGCCACGAAAAAAAGCAGGAGGGGCGCTGTTTTAGTTGTCCCGTTGCTTCGTTCGAAGGCAACGGGTCGCGCCAGCCAAGCCAGGACACCCTCGATGCTGACTTCGCCTTCCCAACCTTCCGCCTCTCTGGCCCGGGCAACGCTCCTCAAGATGGGCGTGCGCATCGCCGTTGTCATCGCGTTGACCACGCTCGTCAGCTACTTCCACATGCTCCGCACCTTGCGCGGGGATGCCCTCCAGCAGATGGAGCGGCATGTCGTGGAACGCAGCCAGCGCGAGCAGGCCATCTTCCTCCTGGCGGAGGACAACCACGGCCTCATGAAGACGGCCCTGCGCGAGCGGATCGTGGCTTGGAGCCAACAGGACCCGAACCCCCGCTTCGACAGCCTGTTCACGCACCTGCCCGACGGCTCGGTCCGCTCCCGCGCCGAGGGGTTCGACGGGACGCGCATGGTGAGTGTCTTCGTCCCCAAGGGTGTTTCGCTCGACCTCGGGCTCCGCCGCCGCATCCTGGCCGCGTACGACGTGGTCGCCCAGTACGGGCCGGCCTTCTCGGCACGCTTCATGGACACCTACATCACCCTGGCGGAAGGACCGGCCATCACCTTCTGGCCCGGGCACCCCAACTGGAGCCTGGAGATCCCGGCCGATTTCTCCTCCCTCGGGTTCGACTACTACACGATGAGCCTGCCCGAGCAGAACCCAGGGCGGCGGACGACCTGGAGCGGCATCTTCCTGGATCCCACGACCCAGAGCTGGATGGTGACGGTCACCACCCCGCTCGACATGGATGGCCGCCAGGTCGCGTCGTTCGGTCACGACGTCCTGCTCGATGACTTGATGACCCGCTCCATCAAGGACCATCTGCCCAACGCGTACAACCTGCTCGTCCGCGACGACGGCCAGCTCATCGCCCATCCCGAGCTGGAGCTGGAGGGCGCCACCGTCGGCTACGACCTCCATGGCACCGGCGCGTCGACGGGAGAGGGGCGTCCCCCGCGGTTCGCTTCCGAGGCGCAGCGGGCCCACCTGCGGGCCCTCTTCGAGCGGGTGAAGAACCGTCAGCCCGGAGAGGTCATCCTGGAGCTCCCGGAGTTTGGCGAGTACCTGGCGGTGGCCCGGCTGCGCGGGCCCGAGTGGAACTTCGTCACGGTGCTGCCCCAGAGCGTGGTGTCCGGGGCCGCCTTCAGCGCGGCGCGCTATGTCCTGTTGTTCGGCGTGGCGTCGCTCGTGCTGGAGCTGCTCATCATGGCCTGGGTGCTCCAGCGGGAGATCTCCCGACCGTTGCAGTCCCTCACCCGGGCGGCCCACTCCGTGGCGGCCGGTGATTTCCAGGTCGAGCTGGGCACCGCGCGCGGTGACGAGCTGGGCGTCCTGGCGGGTGCCTTCCGGATGATGGCCGACAAGGTGAAGCAGCGCGAGGAGGAGCTGCGCATGGCGAACGAGAGCTTGGAGCAGCGGGTCGAGGAGCGCACGCGGGAGCTGAAGGAAGTCCACCAGCAGCTCGTGCGGACGGCACGGCAGGCGGGCATGGCGGAGATCGCCACCAATGTGCTGCACAACGTGGGGAACGTGCTCAACAGCGTCTACACCTCGGCGCAGCTCGCCAAGGAGCGGCTCGAGCGGCTGAGGCTGGAGCAGGTGGGCCGCGTGGCCACCCTGCTCGAGGAGCGCCAGACCGAGCTCTCGACCTTCCTCACCCAGGACGAGCGCGGGCGAAACATGATGCCCTTCCTGCGCCGGCTGGGGCAGAACCTGCTCGAGGAGCGCCAGGAGCTCTACACGCTGCTCGATGACGTGGGCCGCTACACCGAGCACATCGGCGACATCGTCAAGGTGCAGCAGACCCATGCCCGCACGCCCCGGCTGAACGAGCCGGTGTCCCTGGAGGCGCTGGTGGAGGATGCCCTGCGCATCAACGCGGCCGGGCTCTTGCGCCATCAGGTGAAGGAGGAGCGGCGCCTCACCGCGCTGCCGCCGGTGCTCACCGACAGGCACAAGGTGCTGATGATCCTCGTCAACCTGGTCAGCAACGCCAAGTACGCCATGGATGAGACGCCCGTGGAGCAGCGGCTCCTGCGGGTGACGCTGGAGCGCGTGGGCACCGACCGCGTGCGCATCGACATCCGAGACCAGGGCCTGGGCATTCCCCCGGAGATGCGCACGCGCATCTTCCAGTACGGCTTCACCACCCGCGATGGGGGGCACGGCTTTGGCCTGCACTCCAGTGCGCTGGCGGCCCAGGAGCTGGGCGGCTCGCTGACGGCCCACAGTGACGGGCCCGGACAGGGGGCCACGTTCACCCTGGAATTGCCCTTCCACCCGGCCGAGCAGGCCCCCACTCCCTGACCACCTGGCGCCGCCCGCCCGCACCGGGCGGCGCTTCATGTCCTGGTTCGTGTCATATGCCTTGACGGGCATATGAACGGGTGGCTATATATCTCTCGTGGAATCATCGTTTGCCATCCTCGCGGAGCCCCATCGACGGGCCATCTTGAGCCTGCTGCTCTCGGCTGAGCGCTCCGTTGGCGAGCTCGAGCGCGAGCTTCGGCTGTCGCAGCCGTCCGTCTCCAAGCACCTGCGAGTGCTGCGAGAGGCGGGGTTCGTGGAATCACGAATCGAAGCGCAGCGGCGCCTCTATCGACTGAGACCGGAGCCGCTCATGGAGCTGGACGCATGGCTCGTTCCCTTCCGGCGCTTCTGGTCAAAGCACCTCGATGCCCTGGAGCAACACTTGGAGAAGATGGACAAGGTGCCCTCTGTGAAAGGAAAGAAAAGACATGAGCAGCCGTGAGCAATACGCGCCGGGTGCCGCTTCGGGCGCCGAGGTCCGCAAAGAGGGAGAGAAGTGGACGCTCGTTGTCGTCCGCGACCTCTCTCATCCTCCTGCGAAGGTTTGGAAGGCGCTCACGGACCCCGAGCATCTCCGCGAATGGGCTCCGTTCGACGCTGACCGGAACCTCGGTGCCGTGGGCACCGCGAAGCTCTCGACGGTGGGAGCGCCAACGCCGCTCGTCTCCGAGACCCGCGTGAAGCGGGCTGATGCGCCCAAGGTGCTCGAATTCAGCTGGGGGGAGCAGGACCTCCGCTGGGAGCTGGAGCCGCAGGGAGCTGGCGGCACGCGGCTCACGCTCTGGCACAACATCGACCGTCGATTCATTGCCATGGGCGCCGCGGGCTGGCAGATCTGCCTCGATGTGCTGGACCGGAGTCTCGCCGGTCAGCCCATTGGACGCATCGTCGGCCCCGACGCCATGAAGTTCGGCTGGCAGCGATTGCACGCCGAGTACGCAGAGCAGTTCGGCAAGTCTTGAAAGAGGAAGAACCCCATGGAATCGACCCTGCCAAACCCGGCCCTCTCGCCGAACGACCTGAACATGCCCCGCTCCAGGGGAATGGTGATCGGCTTCTGGATCGTCACCGCGCTCTTCTGCCTGCAGATGGGCTTCACCGCCTACGCGCAACTGCGTCTGCCGCAGGTGGCGGAGGCGTTCACCCACCTCGGCTTCCCCGACTACTTCCGGGTGCAACTCTCGTGGGCCAAGCTCCTCGGCGTGGTGGTGCTGCTGACGCCGGTGCCGGCGCGGCTCAAGGAGTGGGCTTACGCCGGCTTCGCCATCAACCTCGTCTCCGCGCTCATCGCCCACCTCTCGGTAGGCGACGGCCCGGAGGCGTGGGGCTTCGCGGTGGCCACCGGCATGCTCTGGGGGTTCTCGTACTTCTTCTGGCGCCGCTTGCAGGCCACGCCCGCGAGCGCCTGACCGAGCGGTGAGTCCCCTTTCCGGCCTACGACAAAGACGACATGAACCCTTCTGAGCTCATCGACAAAGAGATCGCCGCTCACCCCGACTGGCGGGGACAGACGATGGCGGAAATCCGTCGCATCATCCGCGAGACCGTTCCCGACGTGACGGAGGAATGGAAGTGGATGGGCACGCCCACGTGGAGCCACAACGGCATCCTCTGCATCTGCAATGCCTTCAAGGACATGGTGAAGGTGACCTTCATCAACGGAGCGAAGCTGGAGGACGTGGACGGCGTCTTCAATGCCGAGCTCGGCGGCAACAAGTGGCGCGCCATCAAGCTCTTCCAGGGCGACAAGGTGAACGCGAGCGGGCTGAAGAAGCTTCTCCTCGCGGCCGTGGCGTTGAATGCCGCCAAGGGAAAGGGCAAGGCCAAGCCCGCCACGTCCGGCGGGGCACGAACCGGCAAGCCGGCCACGGCAAAGAAGAGGCCGGCCAAGGCACCAGGGAAGACGACGACGGGCGCCAGGACGGCGCCGAAGGCAAAACGCGCGGCCGCCCGCGGTGCCACGTCGAAGCGGTAGTGTCCTTCCAGGGGGGGCCAGCGCACGACCCGCCCGGGACTGGTGCCGGTATGCTCGCCCCCCTTGAGCACCTGGGTCCCGTTGACGAACACGTCGCGCACGCCAGCGTGCATGCGCTCCGGGTTTGAAGTCACTCCTGTCCGGCCAGGATCAACTCCTGCATCTTGTTGCTGACGGGCATGGCGCCGCCTCCGTAGTTGGACAGGACGATGGCGGTGTAGCCGCTGTCGAGGAACATATCGAGGTTGGAGCTGATCCCTGAGAAGCCGCCGCTGTGGCCAACGATGCGGTTCGTCGGTCGACGTTGAAACCGTAGCCGTATCCGGGCGAGTTGAGTTCGGGCTTGGCCGAAAGCAACTGGCGGACGTACTCCGCGCCAACCAGTTTGTTCGCGCGCAGTGCCGTGTCGAACTTCAGGAGATCGCCGACAGTCGAATAGCCGCCGCCCGCCGGGCCGCCGCGGATGACGTGCTGGAAGATGTTGTTGCGGAAGCGGCTCGTGCCGTCATCGTTGAACTCCTTCTGGTAACCCACGGCGAGGTTGGGCGTCACCAGGTCCAATTCGTAAGCGTCTGTGTTCGTCATCCCGGCGGGCTTGTAGATATTGTCTCGGACGTAATCGAAATAACTTTGCCCGGTCACACGCTCGATGACCGCGCCGAGCACGAGTATCCCCGTGTTGCTGTAAGCCCACTTCGTTCCCGGCTCGAAGGCGAGCGTCTCGCCCTCGGCGAGTTTCATCATGTCGTCGACGGTGCGGAAGCGCGCGCGCGACGAGTCCATGAACTTCTGGTTGAAGTAGCTGCCGAGGCCCGACGTATGCGTCAGCAGGTGCTTGAGCTTGATCTTCTGCGCCGCCTCTTTCGTCGGGAACTCCGGGAGGAACTTCGCGAGCGGGTCTTCAAACGAGAGCTTGCCGCGCTCGGCGAGCTGCGCGATGGCGACCGCCGTGAACATCTTGTTCATCGAGCCGAGGTTGAACTTCGTGTCCGTGCGGTTCGCGACGTGGAAATCCTTGCTGGCCTCGCCGTAAGCCTTCTCGAAGAGAACCTTGCCGTCCTTCGCCAGGAGCACCGCGCCGGAGAACACGTCGGCCCCCGCCAGCTTCTGCACGTAGAGCTTGAGCTCGCGCGCACGCTCCACATCCGTCAGCTTCTTCACGGCGCGCTCACCGGACGGGGATTTCGACGGGCTCATGTCGATGTCCGTGATGCGGTGGGGCGCATTCGCTTCGACGCTCACCCGGAGACGCATCCAGTCGTCCGTCAACTTCGCGCGCAAGAGCGCGGTCGCCTCCGTCGCGCTGCCATCCTGGATGCCCTGCACCTCCACGCCTCGTGTGCGGTCGCGTACCTGGGCGATGAAGTTCAGGTGCGCGCGCATCGGCATCTGCGCCAGTTCGCCACCGTAGGTCTCCTCGATGAAGCGCTTGACCGCCGCCGCGTCCGCGGAATTGATGAGCTTCACCAACTCGGTGACGCGCCGAACGGCCGGGGTTTCCGGTGCGGCGGGCTGCGCCTGGACAGCGGCAGGCACGCAGAGGAACAACAGGATGGCGCAGACGATTGAATTCATGAGGCCCGAAGGTTTTCTCATCACGTGATGGTCCTCGCTTGTGGAGGGGCGCTGGCAAGGCGCCCTGCTGATGTCAGGGGCCCGGGGGCGGGTTGGGGAGGGTGATCCGGATGTTGAAGGTATACCGCACCGCGAGCGGGCTCCCCTGGGAAGTGACAGGCTTGAAGCGAGCGGTGGACATGGCGCGCAGCACCTCCACTTCCAACTCCCGCAGTTCCGGCTTGGGGCCGATGAGCGCGCAGTCCGTGACCAGACCCTCGACGGTGAGGGTGCAGGTGGTGATGAGCAGCCAGCTCGTGCCCGGTGGGTAGCGCGGAGGCAGCAGCGAGTCGGGAATGCGCGGGATGTCTCCGGAGAGCTTCTCGGGGCGCGTCATGCCCGGCCCGAAGGGAGGGAGCTCCTTCGAGGCTAGGGGGGCCTGGGCCCGCGGGGCGGAGGGCTCCGGGGTGGCTCCCGTCGCCTGGGCCGGCAGCGCGGCCCCGAGCACCAGGACGAGCAGGGCCGCGGCCAGACTGCCCGCGAGCCGCCAGGGGTGCAGGGACGCCCCGCGCTCGGGCACGGCGAGCAGCCGCTGGATGCGCAGCAGGAGCGAGCCCCCATTCGCCGCGACGGCCAGGACGGGGGCGCTGGCGCGCAGTTGCTCGAGGTGGGCCAGCGTGCGCGAGTACAGCCGGGCGTCGCCACAGCTCTCCACGGCCACGTCATCCGCGCAGTGCTCGCGCTCCTCGCGGATGAGCGCGGACAGCCACCACACCGCGGGATGGTAGAACAGGGCCGTCTCCACCAGCGCCTGCAGCAGGTTCACCAGGTAGTCGTGCCGGCGGATGTGCGCCAGCTCATGCGCGAGCACCGCCTCCAGTTGCCACACGGAGAGGCCCGTCAGCGCACTGGCCGGCAGGAGGATGATGGGACGCCACCACCCCACCACCGTGGGCACCTCGATGGACGCCGACTCCAACAGGAGCACCGGGCGGCTCACGCCCGTGCGCGCCATCACCCGCGTCAGCGCCAGCATCACGCGCTCTCCTGGCCGCCGTGTTCCCTCCCTGGCGAGCTGCTGCGCCCGCTCCCAGGCGAGCACCGTGCGCAGCGAGAGCACCAGCACGCCGCACACCCACGCGCAGAGCAGCCAGGGGCGGGCCTCCTCCAGCAACGCCCCGGCCCAGGTGGCGAGTGCGGCCTCGGTGACTCCCGTGAGCACGCTCTCGCCCTGCGCGACCGGCGCGGGAGCGGCCCCGGAGGGCGTGCTCGCCAGCATGGACGAGAACGTGGCCACCGGGAGCAGCGCCATCACCAGGAGCCCGAGACAGGCCACCGCATAGCGCGTGCGTGCCGGACGGCGTCCCATGCAGGCCAGGAGCGCGCGCACCCCGAGCGCGATGGCCGCGCCCTGCCACACGAATCCAGCCAGTGCCATCCCCAACGCCCGCATCACCGGCTGCTGCCCGAGCACTTCCAGCGTGTTCATTTCTTCTCCCCCTCGTTCTGGTCCAACAGTCTGCGAATCTCCGCGAGCTCCTCGGGCGTGGCCCTCTTGGCGGAGAGCGCCTGGATGACGAGGCTGGCCGTGGAGCCTCCGAAGGCCCTGTCCATCAAGTCGCGCACCAGCGCGCGCTGCGTCTTCTGCTGGCTGATGGCGGCCTCGTAGACGTGGGTGCGCTCGCGCTCGTCCCGGCGCACGAGGCCCTTCTCCGCCATGTTCTGCATCAGCTTGAGGACCGTGGTGTAGACGGTGCCCTTGTCCTGCGTCTCCTGGAGCGCCTCGTGCACCTGGCGCACGGTGCAGCGGCCCTGCTTCCAGAGGACTCGCAGGATGTCGAGCTCGGCCCGCGTGGGCTGGGGCGGTGGCGTCGGTTTCATGGGCCCCAGTATTACGACGGGCGTCGTAGATGTCAACGACGGGCGTCGTAGATGTCCACGACGGACGTCGTAGAGCTACCCTCCCGGCTCCGGCTCGAGCTCGAGGTGCCAGGGCTCCATGCAGTGCAGACCGTCATCGGCCGAGAAGAAGACGCGGTCCCCGAAGCGCTGAAAGCACCCCGCCAGCGTGGATGGGGACCGGCACTTCCTCACCACGGAGCTCAGAGCCCTTCGAACGCATGGTGCTCAAGCTGATACGGAAGCACCTGGAGCACCGTTACCCGAGTGCCGCCGCGCTGCGCGGTGACCTCGCCCGGCTGTGGCCCCTCGCGCTGCAGCCGAAGAGGGGGCCCGGTTGAGGAAGAGGGCGCCCCTCCCTCCTACGCTTCCGCGGCCCGGGCCTTGGGCGGCACCGGGTGGGCCCACTGCTCCCTCCAGCGGAGGAACGGCCGCTCGACCAGGAGATGCAAGCCGGCGGACACGGCCAGTAGTCCGCCGATGAACGCGAGCGCGGTGAGTGGATGGAAAGGCCCCAGGCCCCGGGCTCCCATCCAATCGAGCACGACGCTCTTCACGAGCTGATGCGTGAGGTACACGCAGTACGTCACCGAGGCGAGCCAGCGGACCCCCGGAATGCGTCCCAGGATGCGGGTGCCGGGCCCGGTGGTCGCGAAGACGACCAGCGCCGCGAACCCCGCCGCGAGGAGCGGGAAGAGCAGCACGCAGCCCCACAGCGTCTTGTTGACCGTGCAGAGCGCCCAGGCCGGAAGGAGCAGGCCTCCCGCCAGGAGCGCGGACCGCATGGGGAACCGGTGCCAACGGGCCCACCATTCCGGCCGGAAGACGTTGACCAGGGCCAGCACCACACCGGCCATCAGACCATCCATCCGGTTCCAGGTCGGCCCGTAGATCCACCTCCAATAGATGGGATTGAGCGGAGCCCCTTCGGGCGGAGTGGCGAGATGAGCCCACCAGAGCCAGGCGCGCAGCGCCATTCCAGCCGCGGCCAGTCCCAGGACGAGAAGCGCGATCTTCCGGGCATTCGCCACCCGGTGGAGGGCGAGCACCAGCAGCGGGAGCACCAGGTAGAACTGCTCCTCGACACACAAGGACCACGCGTGGCCGAAGGCGCCACTACCGGACACGAAGTTCTGGGTGAAGGTGAGGAAGCGCCACAGCGGAGCCATCGCATCGTTGCTCCCCGCCCAGGGGGCCAACGCATAGACGGCGAGCACGACCCAGTAGCTTGGGAGGATGCGGAACACCCGGCGCAGGTAGAAGGTGCCCCACCGCGGGAGCTCCCCGCGCGCGACAGGCTCGAGGAGTTGCCGGCCAATCAAGAAACCGCTCAGGACGAAGAAGAGGTCCACCCCCACCCATCCAAAGCGAGTGGGCTCGGCGAACCATGCCGGAGCGCCGGTGTGCGGATAATGCCGGCCGACCACCCCGAGGATGGCGAAGACCCGGAGTGCATCCAGTCCGGGGAAGCGTTCGGAAGACACGGGCGCGGCGGTGAGCGTGGACCGGCCGGGGATGGACATGGGAAGGCGACGCTAGCGCACTCGACGGCCACCGCGGCCCCTCCCTTGGTGGGAGAGGGGCCATCCACGAGCCCTCTCGAGGACTACTCGTGCGCGGTGACGGTGGCGTAGGCGGCCGCGCGGACGGCGGCGCCCGGGTGCTGGCGCAGGGCTCGCAGGCGGCGCGCCGCGTCCTCGCGCCAGTGCAGGCGCGGCCCCGCCACCGAGACGAGCTTCACCGCCGTCAGCGGCAGCTCCGCGCCCACCTGGTCCGCGACCTCCAGCAGCAGCTCGGGCGTCCACCCGGCACTGGCGTCCTCCAGCTCCGTGGCCACCCCGTCCGCGAGGGTTCTCGCGAAGAGGGGCTCCTCCCGCGTCTCCGTCGCCAGGCCCCGCAGCACCTCCGAGACGGCCCGGGCCTCGCGCCACTCCAGGCTGGCCAGCCGGAGCGCGGCGCTGTCGGGCCATAGCGAAGCGTCCCGGGCGAGCACCCGCGCCACTTCATCGAAGCGCGCCCGCAGGCTCACGCGGACTGGCCGGGGCAGTTCGCGCAACACCTGGAGCAGCTGCCGCAGGCGCTGGCGCGCGGGGACGTCCCGCTCGGGCGTGGCGTCGGGGGCCAGGGGCTCGGAGACGAGCCGCGAGGCGCAGGCCACCACCTGCTCGAAGGCCTTCCCCGCGCGCGTGGCTTCCACCAACGCCCGGGCGGCGTCGTGCCACTCGGCGCCCCCGGTGAGGTCCACCACGCGCCCGGCCGCCTCCCGCGCCACCTGCTCCTCCACTCCGGCGGACCAGCCCGGAAGCACCATGAAGGCCCTTCGGCGCACGGTGAGCTCCGGGTGGCGGGACACCTGGAGCACCAGTGCCGCGTAACGGGGGCGGGCCTCCAGGGGCAGTTGCCAGGGGGGCGCATCGAGGAGGCTTGTGGCCACGTGCTCGTCCGGGCTCCGGGCCATGCTCTCCAGCAGCTCCCAGGCGGCCGGCTCGTCGAGCAGCTGGCGCGCGGCGTGGCCCACGGCGATTCGCACGTCCCGGTGGAGCTGAGGCCTGTCCCACTGCTGGCGGAGCAGCGCCATGCTGCGCGAGGAGCGGAAGGTGCCGAGCAGCCGCAGGGCCTCCTTGTGCACCGTCACCTTGAGCTTCTCTCGCGAGAGCAGCGCGCCGAGCGTGGAGGCGAGCGTCTCGGGGGAGACGCGCTTCGCCACGCGGGGCACCGCGTACATGGCCACCCGGGCGCGGTCTCCGTCGAGGTTCTCCAGCAACAGGGGCAGCGCCGGCTCCGGCCTGTCCAGCCACGCGAGCGCCCCGAGCGCGGCCTCCACCGTGGGCACGTCCGGTGAGCCGAGGAAGGGTGCGAGGGTGTCCACCTCCACCACCTGCAGGCGGGGCAGGGTGTGCAGCACGCTCATCCGCTCGAAGGCGCTGCGCTCGGTGTCGTGGGCCATGCGCAGGAGCAGGTCCCGGTAGCGCAGTTGCTGGCGCGGCAGCCAGCGGTGGAAGCCGCGTTGCACCGAGGGCACCCAGCCCGTCCTCCCCGTGCTGAAGAGCCCCTTCAGGCCACGCCCCTCGAGGTAGGGGTCCAACCACTCCTGCCGGCGCCGGTGGAGGTGCGCGAAGACGGGGGCCAGGGTGACGGTGCTCTCGTCGCGGTCGAGCAGCTTGCGCACCCGGACGTCCTTCGTGCGCGGCGGGGCGAGCCACAGCCCGATGGCCTGCTGCGCGAGCCAGGTGGGCGTGGCCTCGGTGATGGGCTCGAGCATCGCCTGGAGCATGTCCACGTTCCACGCGCGCCGGCCGAGCGCCTGGGTGAGCGCGAGGATGAGGTCATAGCTCTCGCGCTGCCCGGCGGAGCGGATCATCGGCAGCAGGGCGGAGAAGAGGTGGTGCTCGGTGCCGCGCGGCAGATCCCTCTCCAGCGGGGGCAGGGTGAGCGTGCCGGACTGGCCGGCCAGCCGCTTCAGCGTGTCGAGGGCGAAGCGGAAGAGAGGGTTTTCGGGTGCGGTGGCGTGGGCGCGGATGAGCCGGAAGGCCAGCTCTTGCAGCGCCAGTTGCGTGCCGCGCGAGGTGTCCCGTGCCTCGACGACACACGTCACCAGCGCTTCGAGGGCGGGGATGTGGCCGGGCTCGACGATGGACGGCGGCACCTGGGCGAGCGCGCTCAGGGCCTGCTGGCGCACCGGATCCTGATCGTTCTTCAGCCGGGAGAGGAACGTGAGCGTCTCCGTGAGGCCCCGGCGGGACAGGCCCGTGCTGGACACGAGCAGCGAGAGCGCCCGGGCCCGGTCCTCGGCCTTGCTGGCGAAGGCCGCCTTCTGGAGGGGCTCGCGCGCGTGCTCGATGGTGCGCAGGGCCTGCATGGCGAGCTGCCGGTCCCGGTCCTCCCGCACCTCGCGCAGGCCGAGCTGGCGCGCGGCCTCGGCGTCCCGCAGCTCATGGGGAAGCACCTGGAGCAGATCCTCGCGCACCTCGCGGGGCGGTGCCCCCTCGAAGGCATGGGCGAAGGCGGCGGCGCGCTGGGAGGGGGGCAGGGCCTCGAGGAAGCGGGCGAGGTGGTAGGGATCGATCGCCAGGGCCCGTGCGAGGCCGAGGCGCTGCTCGTGGGAGAAGAAGCGCAGGTGGCGCAGCAGGCCGGCCGTCAGCTCATTGACGTTGGCGAGCCGCGCGGCGCGGTAGGCGGGACGGTCGAGCAGCGCGAAGAGCTGCTCGGGGTGCTTGCGCGCGAGCCGTGGGAGCGTGTCCCTCACGAAGCGCGGGAGCTCATCCGGCGCCGAGAAGTCGCGCGCGAGGACGAGCACGGCCTCGCCATGGGTGTGCGTCAGCTCCATCAGCGCGATGCGGTAGGTGGTGAGCAGGGCACCGCGCTCGCGCTCCGGCGCGTGGGTGAGGCGAGAGCGGAGGAAGGCCAGCACCTCGTCCGGGTGGTGGCGCACCAGCGCGCGCCAGGCGTGGAAGGTGTGCTCGAGCTCGGGGAGCAGGCGGCGCACCGTGTCCGCGTCGAGCGCGGGGAGGAGCAGGGCCGCCTCCGCGGCACCATGGCGGGTGCGGACGAGGGGGAGCAGCCGGGCCGCGAGCGCGCTCCTCCGGGCCAGGGCCACGCCCTTGAGGACGCGGCGGCGGACGAAGGGGGACAGCTCCGGCAGCACCCGCTCGAGGGCGGCGTCGTCCTGGATGAAGCTTCCAGCCAGGGCGGCGGCCTGACCGCGCACGAGGCCGGAGGGGTGGGTGAGGGCTCGCAGCACGAGGGACTCGTCGCGCGCGCCCCGGGCCAGCGCGAGCGCCAGGCTCGCCTCGTAGGCCCCGCCGGACAGGAGCCCGTCCGTGAGCTGCGAGAGGGCGGCGCTGCCCCGGGCATCACGTCCCAGCCGGGCGGCCCGCGCGACGCGTGCTCCGTAGCCCAGGGAATCCAGCTCCGACAGCAGCGCCTCGCGCGACGGTACCTGCATGGGTGAGCCCTCCTCGAGTATGGCGACGTTGGATGGGGAACGGGGCTGACACTACCGGGGACCGGCCTCGAGGAGGAGTGCGCCCGCGAGGTCATAGGCCTTCACGGGCACGCGGGCAGCGGGGCTCGTGGGGTACTCGCGCGCCAGCAGGGAGAAGTGCCAGGTGTCCTCCGCGGGGCCTCCGTCCGCACGCGCCCGCTGCCGCAGCGTCCCCTCCAGCGTGAAGCCCAGCTTGCGTGCCACCGCGGCGCTGGCCTCGTTGCCCACCGCCGCCTGGATATCCATGCGCTCGAGCCCGTCCACCTCGAAGGCCACCCGCACCAGCGCCGAGACCATCTCGGTGGCCACGCCCTTTCCCGTGTGCCGCGAGTCCACCCAATAGCCGAGCTCCCGCGCTGTCGCCTCCCCCCGCGCCAGCAGCGCCAACTCCCCCAGCAACTCCCGCTGGTCCGCATCGAGCACCACGTGGATGCGATCCTGATCCAGATCGAATTTGCCCCGCAGCCGGCGCACGAGCTGGAGGTGCTCCGCCACGGGACGGGGCTCCTCCCGGGCCCAGGTGAACCACGGCAGGAGCGCCTCACGGTTGGCCGCGACGGCCGCCTGGCGCAGGGGCGCCAGCTCGGGTGAGTAGCAGCGCAGCACGAGGCGCTCGGTGCGGATGAGGTAAGCGGGAGGGGTGGCCATGGTCCGCGACCCTACCGGAGCCCTGTCCCGGGGTGGGGTCTGGAGTCCCCGGTGCGTGGACCCCCAGACGGGGGAGGTGGGGACGGGAGACCCCAGGCGCCCGAGTCCTTTCGCGGGGTTGGCGTCGGCCCTCGCCTTGCTCCTGTCCGGGGCAGGGAGGAAGAGCCGATGCGAATCGACAGCGCGGGTTGGACGCACGTGGGACGCCGCTCCCACAACGAGGATGCATGGATGGCGCGGGCGGACCTGGGCCTGTTCGTGGTGGCGGATGGACTCGGTGGCTACGAGGGCGGTGAGGTGGCCAGCCGGTGCGTGGTGGAGGCCTTCTCCGGCTTCTGCGAGCGCGTGGCCAGGGATCCCGAGGCCACCTGGCCCCATTGCCCGCGGCCGGGCCACTGCCGCGAGGAGGACCTGCTGCTCAACTGCACCCTGCTCGCCCAGCGTGCGGTGCTCTCGCGCCGCGTGGGACAGCTGCGCGAGATGGGCTCCACCGTGGTGGCGCTCGCCCTGGGGGCCCGGAGCGCGGCCGTGGCGCACGTGGGGGACAGCCGGCTCTACCGGCTGCGCGGCGGGCGGCTGGAGGCGCTGACCCGTGACCACTCCCTCCTCGAGGAGATGCGCCAGGCCGGTGTCGAGACGCCCGGGCGGGGGGAGAGTCCCTACGGGCACGTCATCACCCGCGCGCTGGGGACGCAGAACGCGGAGCCCACCGTGCGGCGGCTCGAGGTGCGGGCGGGGGATGTGTACCTGCTGTGCTCGGATGGGCTGTACGAGCCACTCGGGCCGGAGCGGATGGCCGCCCAGTTGGGGCAGGGCAGGGCCGCGGGCGTGGCCGAGGCCCTGGTGGAGGAGGCCTACGCGGCGGGCGGCCGGGACAACATCACCGCCATCGTGGTGGGCGTGGGCGCGCCTTAAGGGGACTCCGGGGGGCCGCGCAGGGGCAGCTTCACGCGGAAGGACGCGCCTTCTCCCGGGCGGCTCTCCGCGCTCACGCTTCCCCCCAGCCACTCCACCACCTGCCGGGTGATGTAGAGCCCCAGTCCGAGCCCGCCGTAGTGCCGCTCCGACACGGCGCGCTCGAACTTCCCGAAGATGCGGCCCAGGTGCTCGGGCTCGATGCCAATCCCCTCGTCCCGCACCTGCAGCAGCGCCCACTCGCCCTCCGCCTCGACGCGCACGTACACCGGCTTGCCCGCGCCATACTTGATGGCATTGGACAGCAGGTTCACCACCACCTGCTCCACCCGGAGCCGGTCCCACCGGCCCACCACGCTCTGCCCGGCCCGAAGCTCCAGCAGGCACCCCGCCTTCACCGCCTGCGGCTCGAACTGCGCCACCACCTCGCGCACCACCGTGGACAGGTCCACCTCGTCCAGCTGGAGCTGGAGCCGGCCCGTGGAGATGCGCGAGACATCCAGCAGGTCATTCACCAGGTCCGCCAGGCGCTTCACCTGCCGGCGCATCACCTCGATGTCCTTGGGCAGCCGCTCGGCCGGGATGGCCCGCGCCTCGGCGGTCCTCGCCAGCACCTGGAGCTTGAGGCTCAACGGCGTGAGGGGCGTCTTCAGCTCGTGGCTGGCCACGGACAGGAATTCGTCCCGGGTCCGCACGGCCTCGGCCAGCTCCCGGAGGATGCGCTCCCGCTCCTCGGCGTCGCGCTTGCGCTCGGTGATGTCGGAGACGGTGCCCACCCACTCGCGCACGGAGCCATCCGGTTTGAACAGGGGCACGCCCCGCGCCAGCACGTCGCTGTAGCCTCCTGTCTTGCGGCGCAGCCGATACTCGACTTCATAGAAGCCGCGCGACTCGTACGCCCTCCGCCAGGCCTCATACGCCTTGGGCTGGTCCTCCGGGTGGATGGCATCGAGCCAGCCATAGCCCCGCCACTCCTCGTAGCTCTGGCCCGTGAAGGCCCTCCACGAGGGCGAGTCCTCCACCACGTTGCCCGTCGCATCGGCGCTCCAGAGCACGATGGAGGTGGCCTCGGCGAAGGCGCGGAACCGCTCCTCGCTGCATTGCAGATTGGCGGCGAGCGCCTCGGTCCTCTGCCGCGCACGCACCTGTTCGGTGTCGTCGGGCACCTCCAGCACCGGGGCTGTCCGCTCCCCCTCGAGGCGTTCGAGCAGAGCCTTCACCCGGGTGCGCAGGACGTCCGGATCCACCGGTTTGAGCAGGTACTCCACGGCGCCGCATGCGCAGCCCCGCAGCAGCAGCGCCTCCTCCCGCGGCGTGGGGGTGAGGAGCAGGAGAGGGACACGCTGGACGAGTGACTCGACAACCTCCAGGCCGGGGGCTTGGACGTCCGCCAGGACACAGCCCCACCGCTCCCGGAAGAGCTGATCGCGGGTCTCGTGGCCCGACGTGGCGTGCACCAGGGGGTAGCCCAGGGGCGCGAGCGCCTCGCTCACGGACTGGAGATCCGCCGCGATGTGCTCCACCACCAGGATGCTGGCGGGCGAGGGCGTGGCTGACACCTGGGAAGACACTTCCCCTCCTTCGTCGCTGCGGAGGCCTCGCCCCGAGGCACCGGCCTCCTGAAGAAGGATAGGTACGGCCGAGGGGCGTCAGTCGGGCTCCTCGGAGAGCAGGCCATGGCGCCGGGCCAGGGCTCGCAGGTGCTTGCGATCCACTCCCGCCTGCCGCGCCGCCTCCGAGAGGTTGCCACCCGCCCGCGCCAGCACGTCGCGCAGGTAGTGCCGCTCGAAGGCCTCCACCAGCGCCTGCTTCGCCTCCGAGAAGGGCAGGTCCGTGCGCAACGGCACCTCCGGCCCCGTCCCCTGCGGTTGGAGCGACAGGCGCAACTCCTCGAAGCCCTGGGCCCCGCGCGAGAGCACCAGCGCCCGCTCCAGCACGTTGCGCAGCTCGCGCACGTTGCCCGGCCAGTCGTGCCCCGAGAGCACCTCCAGCCCCGGGCCCCGGATGGGTCCGGGCTCGAAGCCCCTGCGGCGCAGCAGCTCCGCCACCAGCAGCGGCAAGTCCTCGCGGCGCTGCCGCAACGGGGGCAGGGGCAGCGTCACCACCGCCAGCCGGTAGTAGAGGTCCGGCCGGAAGGTGCCCTCGGCCACCGCCAGCGAGAGGTCCACCCGCGAGGCCGCCACCACCCGCACGTCCACGGCCTGCTCGGCGTCTCCGCCCACCGGGCGCACCCGGCGCTCCTCCAGCACGCGCAACAGCCGCGCCTGCACCGACGGTGGAATGCCCGCCAGCTCGTCGAGGAAGAGCGTGCCACCGTGGGCCCGCACGAAGGCGCCCGAGCGCGCCGCGAGCGCCCCCGTGAAGGCCCCGCGCACGTGGCCGAACAGCTCGCTCTCCACCAGCCCCTCTGGCAGCGCGCCGCAGTCCACCGCCACGAAGGGCCCCTTGCGCCGGGCGCTCGCCTCGTGGAGCGCGCGCGCCACCACCTCCTTGCCCGTCCCCGTCTCCCCCTGGATGAGCACCGTCGTGTCCGTGGGCGCCACGTGCTCCAGCACCGCGAACAGCTCGCGCATGGCCAGGCTCTCGCCCACCAGCTCTCCGAAGCGCCGCGCCTGGCTCGGCGCCACCTCCCACGCCTGGCCCTCGGCCTGGATGCGCAGGAAGCTCCGCCCCACCTTGAGCGTGGCGCCCACGCGCACCCGCGCCTCCCCAATCCGCGAGCCCTCGTACAGCGTGCCGTTGCGGCTGCCGAGGTCCCTCACCACGAAGCCCGCTCCCTCCGTGTGGACCTCCAGGTGCTCGCCCGAGACGCGAGGGTCGCTCAGCCGCAGCGCGCAGCCCTCGCGCGTGCCCACCCGCACGGGGGACTCGCCGAGCGCCACCGCGCGCCCCGCGTCGGGCCCATCGATGACGACGAGCTGACAGCGCCGGGGCGGGGTGCTCCCGGAGGACTCATTCTGGGTGGCGAGGGCGGTCTTGGACACGGTGGCTGCGCTAGTCTAGGGCGGGTGAGGGAGTTGCCGCGACAGCTGGGTCCCTATCGCCTTGTGCGCCGGCTGGGCGCGGGGGGCATGGCCGAGGTGTTCCTCGCGTTGGCCTTCGGGGCCAGCGGCTTCGAGAAGCGCGTGGTGCTCAAGGTGCTGCGCCCCGAGCACGTGGGCAATCCCACCTACGAGCGCATGTTCCTCGAGGAGGGCCGGCTGGGCGCGCGGCTGAGCCACCGCAACCTCGTGGGGGTGCACGACCTGGGGTACGCGGACGGGGCGTACTACGTGCGGCTGGACTACGTGGAGGGCGCGGACCTGGCGAGCCTCCTGGCACGCGGGCGGCCCGGGGCGGCGCTGGCGCTCTTCGTGGCGGACGAGCTCGCGCTGGCACTCGCCGCGGTGCACGGGCTGGAGGACGAGGCGGGCCGGCCGCTCGGGCTGGTGCACCGGGACGTGACGCCGTCCAACGTGTTGGTGTCCCGGCTGGGCGAGGTGAAGCTGGCGGACTTCGGCATCGCCAAGGCCACGCTGCTGCGGGAGCAGACGCGCGCCGGGGTGCGCAAGGGGACGTACGCGTACATGTCCCCCGAGCAGGTGCGGGGCGGCGCGCTGGGCCCGGCGAGCGATATTTTCTCGCTGGGCACCACCCTGCACGAGCTGCTCACCGGGCGCCGGCCCTTCGACGGGGAGACGCCCTTCGAGACGATGGAGCGCATCCGCGAGGCGGACGTGGGGCCGCTCGCGGACGTGGAGGAGGAGCTGCGGCCTGTGCTCCGAGCCTGTCTGGCGCGGCGGCCGGAGGACAGGCCGGGCTCGGCCGAGGCGCTGCGCCGGATGCTCTCTCCGCTGCGCCGCGTGCGCGCCGAGGCCGGGCCGCCGGAGCTGGCCCGCTGGGTGCGCGAGGGGCTGGGGCAGGGCGGCGCGGGCGGCTCCTCCAGCGGGACGGTGCTGGAAGACACGTGACGTCCCGTGTCCTGCCGCTCCCTCACTCCACCCGGATGACGACCTTGCCGAAGTGCGCCCCGCTCTTGAGGTGCTCGAAGGCGGCGCGCGCCTCGGCGAACGGGAAGACGCGGTCCACCACCGGACGCACCGCGTGCAGGGTCAGCGCGCGGTTGAGGGCCTCGAAGGACTGGCGGTGCCCCACCAGGATGCCCTGCACGCGCAGGTTGCCCATGAGGATGGGGGTGAGGGCCATGGCTCCCGCGCCACCGCTGAGCACGCCGATGACGGACACCGTGCCCCCGAGCCGCACGGCTTTCAGCGACTTCTCGAAAGTGCCTGCGCCGCCCACCTCCACGACGTGGTCCACGCCGGTGCCGCCGGTGAGGGCGCGCGCCGCCTTGTCCCAGTCCGGCGTCGTCACGTAGTTGATGCCCTCGTGAGCGCCCAGCGCGCGGGCCCGCTCCAGCTTGTCGTCCCGGCTGGAGGTGAGGATGACGCGCGCGCCCATCATCCGGGCGATCTGCAGCGCGAAGATGGAGACGCCTCCGGTGCCCTGCAGCAGCACGGTGTCGCCCGCCTTGAGCCCGCCCAGGGTGACGAGTGCGCTCCACGCGGTGACGGCCGCGCACGGCAGCGTGGAGGCCTCCTCGTCCGTCAGGTACGAGGGGGTGGGGACCACGCCGTCCTCGTGAAGCACCATCGTGTCCGCGAGCGCCCCATCGAGCGGACCGCCCAGCGTGCTGCCCTGCACGGCTCGCGAGGGCTCTCCAGCGAGCCACGCCTGTGCGAAGAGGCCCATCACCCGGTCTCCGGGCTTCACGCGGGTGACGCCCGGTCCCACCGCGTCCACCACGCCCGCTCCATCCGAGTTGGGGACGAGTGGCAGCTTCTGCCGCGGGTTGTAGCGCCCCTCCACCATCATCAGGTCGCGGTAGTTGAGGCTCGTGGCCTTCACCCGCACCCGCACCTGCATGGGCCCCGGCACCGGGTCCGGCCTCTCGGCGGCCACCAGCTTGTCCAGCCCGAATCCGTCTCGAATCTCGTAGACCTTCATGGGGCCGGGTTTCTAACGCGCCTCCTGCCAGACAGAGAACCGTTTCGGCGGTACGGCGCGGAAGCGTTGACTCCCCTGCGGTAGAATCTCGGCATGACGCGGGGATCCTGGGCCCAGAGTGGTGTGGTGGTGCTGTTGTGGCTGGGGGCGCAGGGGTGCGCCCGGGTTCCCGTCTCCCAGGAGTCGGACGTGGATGGGCTCGCCGACTGGCCCGAGCCCGCTCCCGAGGACGAGAAGGAGATCGTGTCCGCCGAGCCCGTGGAGCCCCTCGCGCCGCTCCCGGTGCCTCCCCGCGCCTCCAACCTCCTGGTGCTGGGCGGCGGGGGCGAGCCCTCCAGCAATGAGATCGCCCTGGAGAAGAATGTCCGCTACTTCCAGCGGACGCTCGAGGCGCAGGGGCTCGCGCCCGCTTCCGCCACCGTCTACTTCGCCAATGGGAATGACGGGCAGGCCACGGTGCGCTACCTCGGGGAAAAGGCGCGCGAGCAGTTCAAGGCCCCCGAGATTCCCCACCTGAAGGGACCGGCAACCCTGGAGCGCTTCCTGGAGTGGGTGGATACGAGCGCCCGGGACACGCCCCAGCAGCCGGCCTTCATCTACTTCACGGGGCACGGAGGCTTGAACAGCCAGCACCGCTACAACAACCACCTGGCGCTCTGGGAGGGAGACACGCTGACGGTGCGTGCCTTTGGCCTCTTCTTGAACCGGCTCCCGAGCACCACTCCCGTGGTCACGGTGATGTCCCAGTGCTACGCCGGCTCGTTCGCCAACTTCATCTACCAGGACGCCAATCCCAAACGTCCGGTGGTGGCGCAGCCTCGCTGTGGCTTCTTCGCCACCGTGGACTTCCTGCCCTCCGTCGGCTGCACGCCGGAGGTGGATGAGGCGGACTACAAGGATTACAGCTCCAGCTTCTTCGCGGGCCTCAGTGGGCGGAGCCGGACGGGGAAGGCGGTGGACTCGGCCGACTATGATGGGGACGGCCGGGTGAGCTACGCGGAGGCCCACGCGTTCGCCAAGGTGGATGGAGAGACCACGGATCTGCCCATCTCCACCTCGGAGGCCTGGTTGCAGCGGCGCGCCACGCGGCGCGACAGGCGCCGCTTCCTCTCCGCCCCCATCCTGGAGGTGCTGCGCGGCGGGCGCCCGGATCAGCGGCATGTCGTGGAGTCGCTCGTGCGCAGGCTGGGCTTTCTTCCCGAGTTGTCCGTGCGCGACAACCTCAAGACCGCGATGCCTCGGACGGAGGAGGCCGCGGCCTATGTCGAGCGCCTCTACTTGGAGCTGATCAACATCGGCATGCAGGAGAAGCTCCGCGCGTCGGCGTCGTCACAGGCGCTCTCCGTCCTCGATCGGCTGCTCCAGTGCGAGAACGGCTCCTGGGACACACCGCCGGGCGCGGCTCCCGTGCCGGTGCCGGTGGAAGCTCCCGAGGTGGAAGCGGCGGCCCAGGAATGAGCAACACGTACACCTTCGGTGACAACGACCGCGCCAGTGAGCGCCTGCGGCAACTCGCGGAGGTCTACGCGCCCAGCTCTCGCGCATTCCTCGAGGAGGTTCGCGCCCTGCTGGGACGGGTCCCCGCCCTGGCGTGCGATCTCGGGTGTGGACCCGGCCATACGACCCGGCTCGTGCACGAGGTGAGCGGCGCGGCGGAGACGATCGGGCTCGAGGCCTCGGAGCGGCACCTCGCGCGGGCGGCTGGTGGCGCGGGAGTCCGGTTCGCGGTCCACGACGTCACCCGCACGCCCTTCCCGTGCCCGCCCGCGGAGCTCATCTACGTGCGCTTCCTGTTCACCCACCTCACCGAGCGGCCGCGGGTTCTCCGGGACTGGACGGCACAGCTCGCCCCGGGCGGCCTCCTGGCGCTCGAGGAGCTCGACACGATGATCGGCTCGGTCCCGGCGCTGCAGCGCTACTACGCCATCGTCGAGGCGATGCAGCGCGCGCACGGGCAGGATCTGCACGTCGGCCGGGCGCTCCCGGCGCTCGCGCGCGAGGCGGGCGTGGAGGTCGTGCGGGATCAGGTGGCGCGCATGAAGTTGCCGGGCCACCGCATGGCCTCTCTCCACTACCTGAACATCCAGACGTGGAGGAGCGACGCCTTCGTTTCGGCTCACTACTCCTCCGCGGAGCTCGACACGCTGGAGGCGGAGCTCCGGGAACTCGCGGCCCACCCCGACCCGGCCGTGTTCGTCGACTACCACATGCGGCAGATGGTGCTCGCGGCGCGCGCGTAGCTACGGAGGGTTGAAGGTGCCTGCCTTCCATTGCTCGAGCGTTCTCTCCGCAGAGAAACCGACCAGCCCGTCAACGTGCTCGGAGATGTCCGTGAGCACCCGTACCCCTTCGTCCGGTGCGAACTCCAACACCGAGCCCGCAGCCCAACAACGGGTTCTCAGGTAGCCAGATGCGGCCAGAGATGGGAGACAAGGATGCCTTCATTCGCGAACATCTTGTCTCCTCGTGCGTTGGTGACCAGCTCACCACCTGCATGGTGTATGGCGATGACCTTCCAATCGTCATTGAAGACCGGGGAGCCGCTGGAGCCAGGGAGCGTGTCCGTGCTGTATTGCAATCGGTGCTCGTAGACGTTGACGACTTGGTTCGCCGTGAGTGCGATCTGCTTCGGTCCTCCCTGCGGGTGCTGGATGATGGTGACATGGTCGCCCGGCTTGGGGCGCGCTGCGGGATCCAGCTCCAGCACGCCCCAGGAAGCAAGGGGAGGCGCGCCACCGCCTGCCTCCGCGACCTCTACGCAGCAGAAGTCGAGCTGCGCATCCGCGACGAGTGTGGATGCCTTGAGCGTGTAACAATGGGGATTCTGGAGCCGGGAATGGATGTCCTCCTCATAGTTGAACTCCACCCTGCTCCCGGCAGCAGTCTCAACGTCTGGAAGGACATGATGGTTGGTCAGGAGCCTGTTGCCTCGTAGCAGGAAGCCGGTCCCGCGCGACGTGGGGGTCACGATGCGGCAGACGCTCCTCGCCACTTCGATGCCTCGATGAAGCCAGGCCATGCTCTTGAGGTGGTTGCTCCCGAAGATCTGCTCCAGCGCTTGGCTGGCGGGCACTGGAAACGGGCTGGCGATGAGCCCCGATGATGGCGCGGATCGTTGGAGCTGCTCGGGGATTTCGTCGACGAGCTCGATGAGCGCCTGATTGATGCGGTTCCGCTGCACCTCCGCATCGGTGGAGCTCATCAGCCCTGCGCGCTCCTGCCTGCGGATGCGGTGCATCCGGGAAGAGTGCAACAACACTTCATTGTACAGCTCCGAGCTGGCGCCCCTGAGGAACTCCGACAACTGATCGGCGGCAAGCTGCGGTTCGTCCTTTCGGATGAGTTCCTTGATACCCGCGAGGAACGCGCGCCGGGGCTCTGGATTGACACTCATGGGCGATGGCTCAAACGGGAAGGGCCCGGAGGTGATCCTGCCGGATCTGCAGGGCCGGCAAGGTGGTGCAGTACAGCAACAACGCGACGATGCCCGGAAGCGACACGAAGAGAATCATGGGGTAGGTGAAGTTGATGATGCCCCATGCCGCCGCCAGCCAGAGGGACTTCCTCTTAGCGCGGAACACATGAACCCAGCTCGCGAGGATGACCAAGACCAGCAAGCCCCCTCCGATGGAGGCCCCCGCCGCCGCGAGCCACGAGATGCTCATTGCCAACACCATGTAGCAGAAGATGGGCGCCAGGAACCATATGATGCTTCCCCATTGCGCGCTGCCGACGAAGAGGATGACAGAGGCAAACAGGGTCGTGAGGGTGAGTATCCAGAAACCCTTGCGGATGAGCGATGCCGAGCCCAACGCCCCCACGGCTGGGTCGGGCACTGGATGGGAAACCTTTCGGGCTTCATGGTAGTCCTTCAACGTCCACAATCGCTCTCTGATCCGGCGGAGCAGTTCGGGGTCAGCCACCCCCTGTCCAATAACAAGCGACACTCCCCTGTTGTTGATGGCGCTGAGCAGGTCCATCACGTTCTTATGCTCGACCGCGCCGTATTTCACGAGCACGGCACCATGCGCGCTCCGAATCCCAGAGCAGTACGAGTCCGAGCTCTCCACGCTCACACTCATGAGAATGACACAGTTATCGAGCTTTTCGAACAGTGCGGTGTCTATCGCCAGGGTCTCCGGGTCGACAAGCTGGGTGATTCGCTCATGCATCAACCATGAGGATAGAAAGGCGGGAGAGTTGATGACCATGAGGCAGTACCAGAAGCCAAGCACTTTCGGGTACCACCTCGTCCTGGAACGGAAAGGAAGTGATTTGAGGTTCCGGGATTGCAGATAGAGCCAATACAGTGATGCGGCCACGGAGATGGCCAGTACCTGCCACAGAAAGACGGAGGGGTCTGGAATATCGCTGAGGCTTGGAGTGAGCAGTGCGACAGGCACTGTCACGAGGATGAGGAGACAAGCCCAGAGGTGGACATGGTGGAAGCGCAGCATCCAGAACTCCGGGTGATGCAAGAGCAGCCGGCGGTCCAGGTCGCGAAGCAGGCAGAGCACGGCGTTCATGAGTGGGGTTCCGCCGCGAGCAGCCGGCGTGATGAGTTGCTGATGTTCCGGAAGTATCGGACCTCCAGCAGCGGCTCCGCGAGCAGCGCCCGAAGGATGGCCGTGCTCGAGATATTCAGAGGAGTGTGGATCAGGAGGTTCCGGCCACTCGATTCGACGCGGATGGCCTGGAAGCAGGACAGCGTCCTCTGTATCAGCTCGAGGGGGGCGGAGCATCCCAGCTCATAGCTGTTCATGCTGCGTGAATTCCCGAGCTCTCCTACGTGGCCGCAGAACCGGAGCCGCCCATTGTCAAGCACCAGGATTTGGTCCGCGACCGATTCGATCTCGAACAGGTGCTGCGAACTGACGATGACCGCCAGCGGGTTGCTCATTGAATTCGCCAGGTCCCGCAGGTCCTGGAGGAAGATCTGCTGGGAGTTGGTGTCCAGGGGGGCGAGGGGCTCGTCCAATACGAGGAGCCAGGGGCTGCTGACGAGGGCCTTGGCCAGCTCGAAGCGCATCTGGAACCCTCCAGAGAGCTGGTTCCTGCGAACGTTGCGGTACTTCTCGAGACCCAGTCGGTGGAGGATGAACTCGACCTCGTCCTCATTGGCCTCTCCGTTGATACCGCGCAAACTCGCATGCAGCATCAGTTGCTCGACAACAGTGCCGTGCCAGGGCGGTGGCTGCTGCTGCACATAGGCGATGCGGTCGCGGAGTTCCAGCCACTCGAACGAGGCCGGCTCGAGGGCGGGATACAGGAGCTCGCCCTCATCGGCGAGCAGGGTTCCGGCGAGGATCTGTAGGAGCGTCGTCTTTCCACTGCCATTAGTGCCGACGACACCCGTGATCTCTCCCGCGCGGGCCGCGATTGAAACTCCCGCAAGTGAGAACGTGAAGGCGCGGCTCCGGTAAGTCTTGCCCAGATCGATGCACTGGAGAATGGGTGGAGGCAGCTGCGAGTCCTGCTCCGCACCGCTTTGGGCTATGCGTCTTCGGAGAAGGAATTCCTGGCGGGCATTCTCAAGCGCGGTCTGCCCTGGAGCGGGCCGGGAGGTGCGCCCCGAATCCGGAGCCTCGGGCCTCGAAGCGCCGTCAGCATGAAGACGCTTGAGTGCTTCGTCGCGGAGCACATCCGCGAGCCCGAACATCCTGAAGAGCAGACGGTTCCTCGCATGCTCCGTGGAGTCCGCACGGCCGAACCGGCGCTCATCCTCGGCGAGTCGGCCGTATTCCGCGGTCAAGAGGATTGCTTCATTCAGGAGGTCTCTGCGGGGCTCGAACTCCTTCGCGAGATCCAAGAGCCGTTTCGTCCCTCGAGCGAGGTCGTTGGACTGAATGAGGGCTTTGACCTCTTCGTAGCGTGCGGCGAGGACACCTTGGTCATTCGTGTTCATGGCGAGGAGCGATCGCAGCGTATTACAACTGCGAGACTCGCAACACGAGGGGAGTCCGGAGGACGCACTCCGGATGGTGCCTACCTACTCCCCGAGTACACACCGTCCAGCGACAGCAGGGTGACGTTGCCGCCCTCTAGGAGGAGCGTCGAGGCGGTAGCCGGTGTCGAGCACGAGCTGGATGGATCTGTCTTTGCCGGTGCTGCCGTCTGTCAGTTCGAGCCGGAACCCGTGTCTGGGCTCCTGGTTCACAGTGCACGTGCTGAAGAGCGTGGCGGCCGCGTGCCCATGGAGCGTGAATTGATGGACGGGTTGGACATTGCCGCGCTTCTCCGGGCTCGCTGATGGTCTGGAGGGGGCGAGTGGGATGCCCGGGAGACCCTCACCCCAGCCCTCTCCCAAAGGGAGAGGGGGCATTCACGGTGGCGAACCTGGGGACCTCGATACCCTCACCCCGTCCCTCTCCCGGCGGGCGAGGGGATATTGGCGACAGTGGGCATGTTGCGCGGTGAGGCTCAGCCCGCCTCGCCACCGTCGATGTTGTAGGCCGCCCCCGTGATGGTGGCCGCCGCGTCCGAGCTCAGGAAGAGGCACAGCGCCGCCACTTCCTCCGGCTGGATGACCCGGCCCATCGCGTTCATGTTCGCCAGCGCCGCGTGCGCCTCCTGCTCCGAGCGGCCCGTGCTCTTCGAGATCGCCGCCTTCGCGTTCGTGAGCATGTCCGTCTCCACCCAGCCCGGATTCACGATGTTCACCGTCACGTTCTTGCGCGCCCACTCCACCGCCAGCGACTTCGTCAGCCCCAGCAGCGCGTGCTTCGACGCGCAATACGCCGACGTGTACTTCACCCCCCTCGTCGCCGCCATGCTCCCGATGTTGATCACCCGGCCCCCTCCCGCCGCCGCCATCGCCGGAATCAGCTCCCGGCTGAAGAGGAAGGGCGCCGTCACGTTCACCGCCATCACCCGCTGGAAGTCCTGCGTCGTCGTCTTGTTCAGCGGCCCCGATACCGAAATCCCCGCGTTGTTCACCAGCACCCGCGGCGTTCCCGCCTCCAGAATCCGTTGGGTCGCCGCCAGCACCGCCGCCTCGTCCGCCACGTCCACCGCCAGCGGGCGCACCGCTCCTCCCAACTCGCGCGCCAGCTCCTCCAATGCCTCCGTCGCCCGCGCCAGCGCCCATACCTGGTAGCCGTCCTTCACGTAGGCCTGCACCAGGGCCCGGCCGATTCCCCGGCTCGCGCCCGTTACCACCGCCGTCTTCTGGGTCGTCGTCATGGTCCCGGACCATAGCCGCACCTCGTTCCCCTGGCCCACCCGGTGGTACAAGCCCCCAGCCCCGTCCCATCCCTGGAGGACCCTCCCCATGCCTCGCGCGGACATCACCGATCTCTTCCGCATCGACGACCTGCTCTCCCCCGAGGAGAAGGCCGCCCGCGACACCGTCGCCCGCTTCGTCGACTCCGAGGTGCTCCCCATCATCGGCACGCACTTCCGCGAGGGCACCTTCCCCTCCCACCTCGTGCCCCGCCTCGGGGAGCTGGGCGTGCTCGGCGCCAACCTCCAGGGCTACGGCTGCGCCGGGATGAACACCGTCAGCTATGGCCTCATCCTCCAGGAGCTCGAGCGCGGTGACTCGGGGCTGCGCTCCTTCGCCTCCGTGCAGGGCTCGCTCTGCATGTTCCCCATCCACGCCTACGGCAGCGAGGCGCAGAAGCAGCGCTTCCTGCCCGGCCTGGCCCGCGGCGAGCTCATCGGCTGCTTTGGGCTCACCGAGGCCGACTTCGGCTCCAACCCCGGCGGCATGCGCACCCGCGCCCGCCGCGGTGGCGATTCTTGGATCCTCAACGGCTCCAAGACGTGGATCACCAATGGCACCATCGCCAACGTGGCCGTCGTCTGGGCCAAGACGGACGAGGGCGGCCCCGAGTCCATCCGCGGCTTCCTCGTGGAGAAGGGGATGCCCGGCTTCACCGCCCGCGAGATTCCCGGCAAGTTCTCCATGCGCGCCTCCACCACCAGCGAGCTGTCCTTCCAGGACGTGCGCGTGCCGGACGCCAACGTGCTGCCCGGCGTCACCGGTCTGCGCGGGCCCCTGTCCTGTCTCAACACCGCGCGCATGACGATCGCCTTCGCCGTCACCGGCGCCGCCATCGCCTGCTTCGAGGGCGCCCGCGAGTACTCGCTCTCCCGCGGCCAGTTCGACAAGCCCATCGCCGCCTACCAGCTCACCCAGGAGAAGCTGGCGGACATGCTGCAGGAGATTGTGAAGGCGCAGCTGCTCTCGCTGCGGCTGGCGCGCCTCAAGGACGAGGGCAAGGCCACCCCCGTCATGGTGAGCCTCGCCAAGCGCAACAACGTGAAGGCCGCGCTGGAGATCGCCCGCGTGGCCCGGAGCATCTACGGCGCCAACGGCATCACCGACGCCTACCCGCCCATCCGTCACCTGCTCAACCTGGAAAGTGTGTACACCTACGAAGGCACGCACGAGGTGCACACGCTGGTGCTCGGCAAGGCCATCACCGGCTACGACGCCTTCAGCTGAGCCCCTCCCCGCGTCTGACCTCAGAGGTAGGTGGGGAACACTCCTGTTGTTGCGTGGGCCAACACCTGGAGCGCTTCGCTGGCTGGAATGGCGCGGAGCGGGCTTCTGGGGAGTGGACTTCCCAGGTCACGCTCGCTAATTCGAGGCTCGCCGCAGCCACCGTCCAGGAGGTCGTGCCGTGGAGGAAGGCAGCCCAGCGAATGTCGAGGCGGGCCCGTCCCAGCCCCCGCGGGAGCGCGAGCCCGCGTGGCGTCACCTCGAGCACCTGTATGAGATCAGCAAGCGGCTGGCGGCCTTCGAGGGAGTGGAGCGCACCTTCGCGGAGGTGATGGCGATTGCCGCCCAGGCCCACCCCCTGTGCACGGCCCTGCTGCTGGTGGGGTTGGACGCGGGCGGCGAGGCCCTGCGGGAACGTCCGGTCCTGATGGGCTGGCGCGCGGAGGACGTGTCGGCCGCGCGGCTCATCGTGGCCGCCGAGAAGGCCGCCGCCACGTATGCCTGGCTGATGGGGGAGACGGCGGTGGAGCCCCAGCACGAGGTGGGGGAGGGGCTGGAGGGGTCGGGCGCGTGGGTCCTCCCGGAGCCCCCCGTGAGGGCCGAGCCGGCGTTCATCACCCTGCCGCTGGTGGCCAAGGGGCTCACCTTCGGCACGCTCCAGGTGGAGCCGGAGGGGGTGTTGGCCGAGGAGGGGCTCGCCTTCCTCGACGCGGTGGCCAACCAGTTCGCCCTGGCCCTGGACCGGCACCATGCGCTGCGGCGCGAGGTGCGCCTGCGCGAGCGCGCGGAGCTGTTCGAGCGGGTCCAGCGCGAGCTGTTGCTGCGCGAGCGTCAGGCTCACCAGGTGGCCGAGGATGCCCACCGGCGCCAGGCCTTCATGGCCGAGGCGAGCGCCATGCTGGCGGGCTCACTGGACTACCGCACCTCGCTTCCCCAGCTCGCGCGCCTGCTGGTTCCCGCGTGGGCGGACTGCTGTGCCATCGATCTGCTGGGGAGCAACGGGGCCGAGCGCATCGCCATGATGGCGGTGGAGCCCGCGGGCCATCCGCTCGGCAGCGGGTCCTTCGTGGCCCAGGTGTTCGCTTCCCATCCCTGGGGGGCCTTCCCGGCCAGCCCCGAGAACCTGCCGGAGGCGCAGACGCCGGTGGAGCGCGCCGAGTGGAGCGGCTTTCCCTCCAACCTCCGGCTGCTCATCCGGGTCCGGGGCCGCACGCTCGGGGCGCTGAGCCTCATCTCCGCCCGGCCGGAGCGCTATGGCCCCGCGGACGTCAGCCTCTTCGAGACGTTGGCCCAGCGCATCGCGACGGCGGTGGACTCGGCGCTGCTCTTCCAGCAGGCGCAGGAGGCGGTGCGCTGGCGCGAGGAGTTGCTCGCCGTCGTCTCCCACGACATCAAGACGCCCCTGCTCGTGGTGCGCATGAACGCGGAGATGCTCCTGAGTGCCGCGCGGCCGCCCGGGGAGGAGCGCCGGCGTCAGGGCCGCCGCCACCTGGAGAACATCCTGCTGGCGGCGGGGCAGATGCGCGATCTCATCGGCGGCATCCTCGACCGGGCGCGCATGCAGGGGATGCCCATGCCGCTGGCGCCCCAGCCCTGGGCGGTGGACGAGCTCTTCCGGCAGGCGGCGGAGGTGCTCCGGCCGCTCGCCTTGAACAAGTCCCAGGACCTGGTGATGGAGGTGAGCCCGGGACTGCCGCGCGTGCGCGCCGACCGGGAGCGCGTGCTGCAGGTGCTCTCCAACCTGGTGGGCAACGCCATCAAGTTCACCCCCTCGGGAGGCACTGTCACCCTGCGGGCCCGGAAGGTGGATGGGATGGTGCGCATCTCGGTGAAGGACAACGGGCCGGGCATCGCGCCCGAGGACGTGCCGCACCTCTTCGAGCGCTTCTGGCGTGCCTCCGGCGTGAACGAGCGGGGCACCGGGCTGGGGCTGAGCATCGTCAAGAGCATCGTGGAGGCGCACGGGGGCACCCTCTGGGTGGAGACCCAGCTGGGCGCGGGCAGCACCTTCTTCTTCACCCTGCCCGCCGAGCCCTGAGCGGGCGTCAGGGCCTCAGCCCGTCCACTCCAGCGCCGCCTCCACCGCGAGGTGGTCGGAGACGCGCTCGTCGAGCGTGCGGTGGTGCGTGAAGCGCAGCTCGGGGGAGGCGAGAATCCAATCCAGCCGCAGCCTGGGCGCGTGGGCCTTGTAGGTGGGCTCGCCGCCGCCCGGTGCGTGGGTGTGCAGGGAGAGCGTCTGCATCATCCGCTCGAGGCCCACGCCCGGGTTGCCCCGGCGCGAGTTCATGTCTCCCATCACCACGCGCGGCCGCTGGGGGCGGCGCTGAAGGGCCTCGGTGATGCGGAGCGCCTGCTGCTGGCGCCGGGGCTCGGAGGAGAAGTCCAGGTGGGCCGACACCACGTCCACCACGCGGCCGCCGCCCAGGTCCACGGCGGCCAGCACATAGCCCTTGTCCACGGGCCGGATGCCCTCGAAGCGCCACGACTCCGTCTCCACCAGCGGCCGGTGGGAGAGCAGCGCGGTGCCCCGGTTGCAGAAGCCGCCGAGGTGCAGGTGGGGGCCGTGGAACAGGTGCGTGTAGCCCGCGCGTTCCGCCAGCCGCTCCAGCGGGTCCACCTTCCCGCTGAGCAGCCCGGCCCGGTCCACCTCCTGGAGCGCCACCACGTCCGCGTTCTCCCGCGCGAGCAGCCCGGCCATCCGGTCCAGGTGCTCCAGCAGCCGGGGGCGCGGGAGCAGGAAGGGGAGGGGGACGGGAAGCGTGGGCGCGCCATGCGCGATGTTCAGCGTGAGCACCTGGAACATGGACGGAATCTAGGGGTGCGTGGCGCCTTGCGTCATGCTTCCACCCCGCGTGTGGGCTCGCCCGGAGAGCAGCCCTGCGCTCGTGAGAGGTCCGCACATCAGGGCCCGGGTGGTGTACATGGAGGAGCCATCCGCTTGAACCCGGAGCCATTTGCATGAGCACCAGCCCCCGGCTGAACACCGCCACCGCCGCCAACTCGTCCGAGCGCATCTGGGAGGAGGAGATCCTTCCCCGGCTGCACGAGTACATCCGCATCCCCAACAAGTCCCCCGCCTTCGAGGCGGACTGGGCGAAGAAGGGGCACATGGACAAGGCGGTGAAGCTCATCGCCGGCTGGTGCGAGTCCCAGGCGAAGCACATCCCCGGGCTGAAGGTGGAGGTGGTGACGCTCAAGAACGAGAAGGGCGAGGAGCGCACCCCCGTCATCTACATGGACATCCCGGGCAGCGGGGATGACACCGTGGTGCTCTACGGCCACCTCGACAAGCAGCCGGAGATGACGGGCTGGCGCGCGGGCCTCTCCCCCTGGGAGCCGGTGCGCGAGGGCGACAAGCTCTACGGCCGCGGTGGCGCCGATGACGGCTACTCGGCCTTCGGCTCGCTCGCCGCCATCCGCCTGCTCAAGGAGCAAGGCATTGCGCACGCGCGCTGCGTGGTGCTCATCGAGGCCTGCGAGGAGAGCGGCAGCTATGATCTGCCCGCGTACATCGAGCACCTGGCCCCGCGCATCGGCAAGGCCTCGCTCGTGGTGTGCCTGGACTCCGGCTGCGCCAACTACGAGCAGCTGTGGATGACCACCTCGCTGCGCGGGCTCGTCTCCGGCAACCTGCGCGTGGACATCCTCAACGAGGGCGTGCACTCGGGTGACGCGAGCGGCATCGTGCCCTCGTCCTTCCGCATCCTGCGGCAGATCCTCTCGCGCGTGGAGGACGAGCAGACGGGCCGCATCCGCGTCGATGGCCTCCAGGTCCACATTCCGCAGGCCCGCCGCGAGCAGGCCGCCGCCGTGGCCGAGGTGCTCGGCGAGGAGGTGTACTCGAAGTTCCCCTGGGTGCCCGGTTCCCGTCCGATGACGGTCGACCGTGCCGAGCAGATCCTCAACCGCACCTGGCGCCCGGCGCTCTCCGTCACGGGCGTGGAGGGCATGCCCACCCTGGGCAGCGCGGGCAACGTGCTGCGCCCCTTCACCGCCGTGAAGCTGTCCATGCGGATTCCTCCGCGGTTGGACCCGAAGGCGGCCATCCAGGCCCTCAAGCAGACGCTGGAGGCGGATCCGCCCTACGGCGCCAAGGTGACCTTCGAGGGGGAGAAGGCCAGCGCTGGCTGGGACGCGCCGCCGCTCGAGAAGTGGCTGGAGCAGGCCACGCACGACGCCTCGCGCGCCTTCTTCGGCAAGCCCTTCATGGCCATGGGCGAGGGCGGCACCATCCCCTTCATGGAGATGCTCGGCAAGCGCTTCCCCGAGGCCCAGTTCCTCATCACCGGCGTGCTCGGCCCCAACAGCAACGCGCACGGGCCCAACGAGTTCCTCCACATCCCCACCGGCAAGAAGCTCACCTGCTGCGTGGCCAGCGTCATCGCCTCGCACTTCAACCGGTAGGCACTGACTTCAGCACGCGGGCCCTGGTCCTCGCCGGGCCAGGGCCTTCGTGTTTCCGCCGCATGCTCAGGAGAGGGCCACGGGCGCGGGGGGCGCGGCGGCCTGGAACTGGCTGACGCCGGCGAGCTCCGGCGGAGCGCCCGAGAGCATCGACTGCAGCGCCTGGGGATTCTGCGCCAGCTGCTGGAGCAGCTCGGGGTTTTGCGCCAGCTGCTGGAGCAGCTCGGGATTCTGGAGCAGCTGCTTCGCCAGCTCCGGGCTCTGCTGCAGCAGCTTCTTCAGCAGCTCGAGGATGCCACCCGCGCCCCCGGCCCCACCGGCAGCGGGCGCACCACCTCCGGCTCCACCCGCGGGAGCGCCGCCCTCGGCTCCACCCGCGCCCTCGGCGCCGCCCTTGGCACCGGCCCCATCCAGGCCCAGCGCTCCGAGCAGCTTCTTGGAGTCCACGCCCAGGCTCTCACACAGCTTCTTGATGCCCTCCACCGCACCTTTGAGGTCACCCGAGGCCAGCTTCTGGGTGACGTCGGACACGATGCCGCTCAGCTTCGCCGCGGCGGTCTGCGGGGCTCCGCCCACCGGCGACGAACGGGAGATGTTGGAGAAGGAACCGACCGCGCTGCCCTTGATGGAGGAGATGCTCATGGCTTGGACCCCGATGGGTGGTGAGGGAGTCGCCCGGTTGTGGGCGGCGTGCTCACCCCAGAGCAGGAGGTGTGCCAATACCTCCATGCTGCTCGGGGCCCTGCCAGGTGCCCGGAATTCCTCGGGGTTGGCCCGAGGACCGGTCACCTCCTGGTGACACCCGGCTCCACCGGAGGGCCCGGGAGCCTGGTGTCCGCCGTCATCAGGTGGTGACGCCTGTCACCACCCGGAGGACGGGACGCGAGGTCAGGACTGCGTGGGCTCGGTGCTACCGCCCTCGGGGCTGGGCGTGCCCTCGGCGGCGGCCTCGGCCGGAGCGGACTCCTCGCCCTCGGTGGGCTCGTCGTCGCCCTCGTCCACGGGCTCATCGCCCCGGGCCTCCGCCTCCTGCTGCTCCTTCACCTGGTCGTCGCTCATGAAGCCGATGGGCGCGTCCTTGCGGTTGAGGAAGCGCACCGACTTCTTCGAGATGGCGAACATCTGCTCGGCCACCGCGGCGGGCACCAGCGAGTGCTCGATTTGAGCGGGCTCCGGGCGCTCCACCACGCCCAGCGTGCCTTCCTCGAGCTGCTTGGCCTGCGTCTCCGTCAGCTCCAGGCGCCGCAGCTTCCCCTTGCGCGTCATGAAGTAGAAGACGGTGGCGCCCACGTCCACGGGCACCTGCCCGTTGAGCACCAGCTCGCGCAGCTTGCGGTCCAGCTCCACCTGCTTCTTGGACTCCATGCGCTGGGCCGCCTTCGAGCCCGGCAGCGGCGGCAGCTTGGGGACGATGCCGCCCGTAGGCTCACCGCTGGGCCGGCCGCCCTGGGGACGTCCACCCTGGGGGCGTGCACCCGGGCCCTGGGGGCGTCCACCCTGGGGCCGCCCACCGGCGCCCTGGGGTCGGCCACCCGCCTGCGGAGGACGTCCACCGGCGCGGTCGTCACGGCGGGGCGGACGCTCGTCACGCCCCCGTGCCTCACGGGGTTCACGGGGCTCCCTGTCCTGACGGGCAGGCGGGCCCTCGCGCCGGGCCTCCTGCGGCGGGGCGGGACGGCGAGCGGTCGGGGCGGTGGTCTCCGCCTTCTTGGCCTGGTCCTCGGAGACCAGGCCAGCCTTCAAGAGCTTGTCACGCAGGTTCTGCATAGGTGGCGTTCTATCCCGTACATTGGCGCGCGCAAGCCGTCCCTTGCCGCTCCAGCACCCACCCCGTAATTTGGGCAACCCCGCATGGAGCCGGAGGAGTCGTGACCCGTTTCCCCAAGTTCGCCCTCGCCGCCACCCTGGCCCTGGCCACCGTGGCCTGCCAGGATCCCGTCGACAAGGCGGCCAAGGCTCGCATCTTCTCGCCCGAGGATCCCCCGAAGGTGGTGGCCTCGGCCGCCGAGAAGCTTCCGCCCGAGGACGTAGCGGAAAACCCCCGGGTGGCCCGCCGCATCCTGTCCATGGACGCCGCCGAGGTGACCGAGCGCCTGGGGCCCCACGCCTTCAAGGCCACCGTCAGCTACGAGTGGACCGGCGCCCAGGGCACCGTCCCCACCAAGCTCACCGAGACGCGCACCTTCCGCGCTGGCCCGGGTGGTGTGAGTGGAGATTTCCACGGTGTGCTGGAGAACAGCCGGGACCAGGGCCTGGAGGTGATGCGCGTGGGGGGCAAGGTGTACGCCCGCAACCGCTACGGCACCTTCCGCCAGCGTCTGCGCGACCGCGGCATGGCCGAGCGCACCCGCACGGAGCTCACCGGCGCCATCCGCGACATGGACGCGCTCTTCCGGGGCCGGCTGCAGCTGTCGCCCCAGGGCACCGTCACCCACGAGGGCCGGACGGCCTGGCGCTACAACGTGTCGCTCGCCCCGGAAGGGGACACCGGCACCATGCCGGCCGCGCTGCCCGCCGTCTTCGAGCCCAAGGGCGGCCGGGACGACACCACCAAGCGCCGCTTGGCCTTCTTCGAGAACCGCACCCCCAAGTCGCTCACGGGCGAGGTGCTGGTGGACACGGAGACGTCCGTCGTCCTCAAGACGCGGCTGGACGGGCGCATCGTCGTCCCCGCCAATGACGCCGGGGGCGCCGCCGAGCTGCGCATGGTGCTCGAGTCCGCGCTGAGTGAACTCGGCCAGGACCCCAAGTTGCAGCCGCCGGAGAACTTCCTGCCGGACGCGGACAAGCCGCAGGGCATCGCCGACGCGCTGGACCGCTTCGGCATCCCCCGCAACAAGCCCGAGGGCAGCACCACGCCGGGGGCCGCGCAGCCCGCCGACGAGCCCGCGGACGAAGAGGGCAACTGAACCTGCCAGGTGTTGTGAGGGTGTCAGGCCGCTACAGGGAGGCAGCGGCCTGTTGGAAGAAAATTTGACCCTCTACTTGCGATCTCTAGAATCCTCTACGGTTGCGGACCAGACGCATCCGACATGAGCGGATGTTCAGGTGCCCACTGCAAGGGAGCGGAGATGGAGCGCAAGGTCGGTAGCAGCACGACGGTGACGTCCAAGGAGGTCAAGGCCGCGTTGGAGAAGACGCAGACCCTGACGGCCGAGGAGGAGAAGGTGCTGCGGCTGCGTCACGGTGCCGGTGCGCCCAGCAAGAGCGCGCCGCTCCCGCGTGCCGCGGGCAACAACGAGCAGCTGGGTGACGAGCTGCTCCTCATCGAGATGCAGCTGATGAAGGCCATGCGCGAGCGCACGGGCCAGACGAAGTCGGCCAGCAAGCCGAAGGCGGCGGCCACCGGCGCCAACGCGACGAAGGACAAGATCGTCCGCGCGCTGCGCAAGAAGAAGTAGTCCCCCGGGAAACCCAGGGGACGGCGCTCAGCGGTCGAGCAGAGCCACGAGGCGGGCCCCCGCCTCGGGGAGCGTCAGTCCTTTTCCCGAAATCTCCGTGGCGAGCGCCTCGGCGTCGTCGGTGCCGCCGCGGGCGAAGAGCCCCTGGAGCCAGCGGCCGGCGGTGGGGTTGCGCCACCAGTCCTCGTTGAAGCGGCCGGTGAGGTGCGCGGTGAGGCGCGTCTCCAGGGCCCAGCCGCGCAGGTAGCGCGTGACGTAGAGCTGGGGGTCCACGTCGAAGAGGAAGAAGCCCGGGTGCGCCTCGACGAAGAGCGCGCGCCGCTGGGCATCCGCGTACTCCTCGGCCCGCTCGGGCGAGGGGCCATGCTCGTACAGGGACAGCTCATAGGGCAGCCGGGCGCAGTGCCGGCGCAGCACGGTGAGGGCCTGGAAGGCCGCCATGCGCGAGGCGTCGCGTGCGGTGGCCGAGGGCTGACGCAGGTAGCGCTTGAGCCACTCCTCGTCCATGAGGAGCCGCTCGAACAGGGTGGCGAAGGCCTCCGTCACCGAGGCGTCCTCCAGCCGGCGCAGCTCCAGCGGCAGTTGGTCCGACACGTGGGCGTGGTGCAGGGCGTGGCCGTACTCGTGCAGGAGGCTGCCGAGGGCATCCAGGCCCGCGCGCCGCTGGAAGACGAGGCGCACCTCGCCGGGCACGCGCACCGAGGTGGTGAAGGGCCGGGAGGCCTTGCCGGGGCGCGCCTCGTCATCCAGGCGGATGCGGCCCTCGGCGGACGGGTGGAAGCCCCACTCGCCGAGCCAGCGGGTGACGGCGGGCAGCGTGTCCTCGCGGCGGAAGAAGCCGCTGAGCCAGGGCACCTGGGTGGCGGCCTGCAGGTCATGCCGGCGCGCGTGGCCCGAGGGCAGGGGCCGCAGGTGGGGCTCCACCTTCCGGAGGACGTAGGCGAGCACGTCGCGGTAGGCGTCCTCGGTGAGGCGCAGCGTCTGCTCGGCGGCCTCGGCCAGGGGTTTGAGCGCGATGCCGGAGACGTCCTCGCGCAGGGCGGCGTAGCTGGGGGCGCGGAGCTGCTCGGTGACACGGAAGGAGGCCTCGCGGCGCTCGCCGTAGCGGCCGCGGTTGTCCCAGAGGAAGCCCCCGGTGGCGCCTTCGAGGAGGGCCCGCCGGCCGCGCTCGGGCTCCTGGGGGAGCTGGCCGAGCGCCTCGCCGAGGGAGAGGGTCTGGTCGTCCACGGAGAGGCGGGAGCGGGCCTCGAGCTGGGCGAGGGCCTCGGCGGTGGGGGCGGCGAGGGCCTCTTCGATCTGGGTGGCGATGAAGTCGCGCAGCAGCCGCAGGCGGCGCACGCCGAGCAAGTCCCCCTTGGCCTGGGCCTTGGGGATGGACTCGGTGACGGCGGCGAAGGCCTCGGGGGAGGCGATCTCGGGCGAGTTCTCGTAGAGCTCGCGCAGGGGGAAGTCCTGGGCGAAGCCGGCGGCGTGGCGGTACTGGAGGGTGGCCAGCTCGGCGAGGAAGTCGTCCAGGCTCGCACGCAGGGCAGGGAGGGGGCGGTCCATGGCGTGGCGGAAGGTAGACACTTCGGCCACGGGGGAAAAGAGCCGAGTCGCTGCAGCGTGCCGTGCTGGACCCTGAAGGTTTCCAGGTCAGCAGGCGAGCGACGGACCCGCTGTCCCGCCCGTCCCTGGGACTTCGAAGTGCGCCAGCACCGCGGCCAGCGCCTGGGGATGGCTCCGGAGGGACAGCGCGTCCGGGCCGAGGACGTAGTGCTCCTCGATGCGCTTCAGGTCCGGCATGGGGATGACGGGCCGGTGCAGGAGGCGCTCGGCGGTGCGCCACGAGAAGCCCATCATCCGGCAGGTGGCGGGCCGGCCAATGCGGTGGCACAGCCAGGGCGTCATCTGCTCGAGCTCGGTGGTGAAGAAGGAGCCGTGGGCCGCCCAGGGCACGCGCTCCACGCGGACGCCATGGGCCGGGCACTTCACGCGACGGGGCGCGTAGCTCAGCCACACCGGCGTGCGCTCCAGCGCGAGATGGCGCCACCGGCGCACGGGCTGCCTGTCGTAACCGCGCCAGAAGTCGTTACAGATTCCGCACCGGCGTGCGGGCAACTGGGGCCGGACCTGGACCTCCAGCCCATGGGGCTGCAGGCGGGCGCCCTGCACGGACAGGCCCTCCAGTCCCAGCACACGCTCCAGCAGCTCATTCACTCCCAGGCTCTCCATCGCTGTCTCCTTCCGGAGGGCGTCATTGCCCTCCCAGATGCGATGGGGCGCTGTGCAAGGCCATGGCCAGGAGTGCTCCCTCTGCGGAGCCAGGTCCCGGCCGTCTCCCGTGGGCGACGGCCGTCCCGGAGCGCGAACGCCTGTCTTCGCTAGGCGCTCTCGCCCTTCACGGGCAGCTCGAGCGAGAAGGTGGCGCCCTGGCCGGGGCCGGGGCTGGTGCAGCCGAGCCGGCCCTTCATCTCCTCGGCGGCCAGGGCGCTGATGTGCAGGCCGAAGCCGTGCCCCGTCTTCTTGGTGGTGAAGCCCTGGGTGAACAGGCGCGCCACGTTCTCCGCGCTGATGCCTACCCCGTTGTCCGTCACGTCGATGCGCAGCCGCTCTCCTCCGGCCGCGCGCTGCACGTGGATGCTCAGGCACTTGTCCTCTTGCGCGCTGTCCACCAGCGCGTGGCGCGCGTTGCTCAGCAGGTTGATGAGGATCTGCAGCAGCTTGTGCCGGTCCACGAAGATGAGGGGCACGTCGGCGTAGTCCCGCACGATGCGGATGGCCAGCCGCTCGAAGGACACGGCGTGCAGGCGCAGGGCCTCGTCGATGAGCTGCGGCACGTCCACCTGCTCCACCGCCCCCGCCGAGCGCGCGTGCTTCTGCTGCATGCTGACGATGGACTTGATGTGCTCGACGCTCTGGGCGAGCGCCTGCATCTCCTTGAGCATGGCGTCGCGCTCCTCCACCAGCTGGTCGGACACGGCGATGAGGTAGGGCGGGAGCTGCTGGCCCTGGGAGTCGCGGGTGAGGAAGGCGGCCAGGTCCGTGGCGTGCTCGCGCAGCAGGCCGGTGGCCTTGGCCAGGCCGGTGACGCGCGAGCGGCGCAGCTTGTCGGTGACGAGCGTGGTGGAGATGTTGACGCTGTTGAGGGTGTTGCCCACGTTGTGGAGCACGCCGGTGGCGACCTCGGCCATGCCCGACTGGCGCGAGACGTCCACCAGGGTGCGGTGCATCTCTCCCAGCCGCGTCTCGGCCTGCTTGCGCTCGGTGATGTCGCGGGCGAAGAGCGTCACCCCCACCACCCGGCCGTTCTCCGCCAGGATGGGGTGGAGGCTCATGTCCCGCACGATGCGGGAGTCGCCCAGCTCGTACGTCTCCTCGTAGCGCAGGCGTTGGCCCTCGCACACCAGGGCGAGGCGCTCCTTCCAGAGCTGGATGCGCTCCGGCTTCGCGTAGCGGAAGAGCGGCTGCCCCAGCTCGAGCTCCAGGCCGAGCATCCGCTGGTGGAAGTTCCTCATGGCCGAGTTGGCCACGAGCAGGCGCCCCTCGGTGTCCATCAAGACCACGATGTCGTCGGTGCTCTCGATGATGCTGCTCAGCTTGCGCTCGCTGTCCCGGAGTTGCTTCAGGGCCCGCTCGAGCGAGTGGTGGGCCGCATCCCGCGAGGTGCTGTGCAACGCGCTGATTCCCCAGATGCCCAGGAAGGCCAGGCCCGCCATGAAGTGCCGGACCCAGAAGCGGGGCAGGGAGAAGGACTCGGCGGGGAGGCTGGAGAGGTCGATGTGCCGCAGGACATAGAGGGGGTAGAACCCGTCCATGACCACGGCGATGAAGAGGGTGTAGAGCAGCGCCCGGCGCGGCCCCAGCAGGTACACGGCGAAGGCGGGGAGCAGCAGGTTGGTGGCGTGCACGCCGCCTTCGAGGTTGGCCTTGTTCGCGAAGAGGCCTCCCACGAAGCCGACCGTGAGGGTCGCCAGCATGACCACCGCGGGCAGCACGATCGTCCTGGCCTTGCGCGCCGCCACCAGGATCGCCAGGTACAGCACGCCCAGGATGCCTGGGATGGGGGAGTACGGCGCGAACAGCGTGCTCACCAGGTACAGCGAGGCGAGCATGAGCATGAAACACGCGGCGCCGACGAGCACCCGGTGACGGACGAGGTCCCCGGGAGGCGCGTTGCGCAGCGGCTCCGAGAGGAAGAAGTCCAGCCAGCCCAGGATCCCCGGGGCCCTCTCGGTGACCGGAGCGGCCGTGGCCCGGGGCTCAGGAGGAGGGGACGCGTTCTGACTTGTCTCGGAAGGGGTAGGGAGCGCCATGTCAGGGGAGCAACGGCGAGGGGGGCGCCCCTCGGCGGCTCGAGGCGGTATTGTGAGCCGGATCCGGGCTTCTCAATAAGGAGAAACCAGGCAGGCAAGGGGCACATCGCCCTGCCGGGCTTCTCCGCCCTCGCGGCGCACCTGCCCGCCTACCGGCCCCGCCGTCCCCCGCCGCCACGGCCTCGCGGAGTGGAGCCCGCTCCGCGCGAAGGGCCGCCCTTGCGTCCTCCCGCCCTGCCGCCCGGGCGCTCGCCGCCACGGGGGCCGCTCCTCCCCGGGCCCGCGCTCCTGCCGCGCGGCTCCTTCGCGCCACGGGCGCTGTCCCGGCCGCTGCCGCCTTCACCCCGGCGCGCGGGCTTGGCTCGACGGGTTCCCTCCCGGTCGAGGGCACGCTCTCCACGCGGAGCCTCCTCCCTCCCACGGCGAGGCGCCGAGCCCCGGCCCGGAGCCTCCCGGCGGCGGGTGTCCCCACCGCGGCGCTCCTGCCCCTCCCGCCGGGGGGCTGCTCCCCGGGCCTCGCGCTTCTCCTCGCTCGCGCGAGCGGGGCGGGTACGGGCCTTCTCCGGTGCGCGGGGAAGCGGGATCGCCCCGGACTTCTTCACCGCCTGCTCCTCCTGCCCGGACCGGTAGTTCTCCATCTCCTCGCGGAAGACGGGGTCCGTGCGCGGCACCTCGGCGCGCGGCACGGGCATGCGGATGATGCGCTCGATGGCGCGCATCGTCTCCTCGTCCCGCTCGGTGACGAAGGTCGAGGCGCGCCCGCTGGCTCCGGCCCGCGCCGTGCGGCCAATGCGGTGCACGTAGTCCTCGGGAGAGTGCGGCAGGTCGAAGTTGATGACGTGGCCCACGTCCTCCACGTCCAGCCCGCGCGAGGCGATGTCGGTGGCCACCAGGCAGCGGTACTGCCCCCGCCGGAAGCCCTCGAGCGCCTGGCGCCGCTGTCCCTGCGTGCGGTCGGAGTGGATGAGGGCGGCCTTGTGGCCCCCGCCCTTGAGGGCCTCCAGCACCTTCTCGGCGCGCTCGCGGGTGCGGGTGAAGACGAGCGCGCTGAGCTGATCCCTCGCGAGCAGGCTGAGCAGCAGCGGGTACTTCTCGTCCGCGTCCACCTCGTACATTTTCTGCACGGCGCGCGCGGCGGGCGTGCCGCTGGGGGTGACCTCCACCTTGACGGGCCGGCGCAGCAGTTCCTGGGCGAAGAGCGTCACGTTGTGGCCGAGCGTGGCGGAGAAGAGCAGCGTCTGGCGCTCGCGGGGCAGGGCGGCGAGGATCTGCTGCAGCTCGGGCAGGAAGCCCATCTCCAGCATCCGGTCCGCCTCGTCCAGCACGAGCATGCGCACCGCCGAGAGGTTCGCCGCGCCGGACTTGATGAGGTCGGCCAGCCGGCCCGGGGTGGCGAGCACCAGGGTGGGCCGCTGGCGGAGTGCCTCCACCTGGGCGCTCATGTCCGTGCCGCCGATGACCACCACCCGGGAGACGCCGCGCGGCTCGCCGAAGAAGGCGGCCTCCTCGGCGATCTGCTGCACCAGCTCGCGCGTGGGAGCGAGCACCAGTCCGGCGGGGCCCGGCTCACCGGCCAGCCGCTCGATGACGGGCAGCAGGTAGGCCGCGGTCTTGCCCGTGCCGGTGGCCGCGCAGCCGATGACGTCGCGCCCGGCGAGCGCCGGGGGGATGGCCTGGGCCTGGATGGGGGTGGGCGCGGTGAAGCGGGCGCGCCGCACCGCACCGAGTGACTCAGGAGAAAGGCCGAGGGTCTTGAAGGAATTGCTCACACACCAGGGGCTATCATGCCCGGGCGCGCGGAGCGACCTACAACGGCATACCGGAGGCTCTGGGCGAACAGCCCCTTTCCCGCCTGACCGCTACCAGCGCACCTGGAACGTCATGTCCTCGGGGCCCGTCTGCTCCCAGCTGCTCTGGGGCGCGCTGACCCCGGTGGCGTTCAGGGCGGCATGGAGGATGCCGTTGTAGTAGTCGCCGGGGAGGGGCACCCCGCGGAAATCCATCCGGTAGTGTTTCGGGCCGAGCTGCTCCACCGTGCGCGTGCCGAAGTTGCTGCTGCGGCCCACGAACTCGGGAACCTTGCGCATCAGGCGATCCGGCCCGAGCAGGTGCAGCGCGGCGAGCTGGATCTGCCCCAGCAGCGTCTTGCGGTAGCCCTCGAAGAGGCATGCGCCCACGCGGAAGAGCCCCTCGGACGGGTGCAGCGACCCGAAGCGGGTGCGCGCCAGGAAGTGGAGCACCTCGGCGAACTTCTCCACGGCGATCTCCGGGGGGGCGTAGTCCGTCCCGCCGCTCAGCCGGACGATCTCCTTCATCTCGGCGGAGCGCTCGTGGATCTCGAGGCTCCGCAACAGGCCCTCCAATGGGGCGTAACGCATCCGCCGGGGGGCGGGGTGCGGCGACGAGGCCGCGGCTGCTGGGGGCATGCATCACCTCGTGAGCGATTCTCACCCGAGGCGTGAGACTGGCACAGGCCCAGGCTCGAATGCCATCCAGGGGCCCGTGCACGCGCGAGCCCCTTCCTGACGCACTGCGCAGAGGGCACCGGCTCAGGCCGCCTTCTGACGCGCGCTCCCCCGGCGGGCACCGGCGTACTGCTGGAGTGCATCCGCCGCGCGGCGGTGGCCTCCCGTCTCCCTCAGCTCCTTCTGGAACTCCGCGAGGCGCGAGCGGTAGCCCGGCTCTGTGTCGAGGCGCTCGATCGTTTCACGCAGCACCTTCGGGTCCAGGGCCTCCTGGGCCGAGAGCGCGGCACCCAGCCCCAGCTCCCTCACGCGCGAGGCATTGAGCGGCTGATCCCCGAACTGCGGGAAGACGGCCAGCGGCACGCCGTGCCAGAGGCCCTCCATGGTGGAGTTCATGCCGCCGTGGGTGAGGAAGACGCGGGCGCGCTCGAGCACCTCGAGCTGGGGCACGCGCTGGCGCACGAGGAAGTTGGCCGGTACCGGTCCGAGCGTGGAGGGCTCCACGCCCTTGCCGCAGGCCATCACCACCTGCCAGCGGGTGTCGCGGAAGGCCTCGAAGCAGGCCTTGTAGAAGCCGGGCTGCTGGTTGATGGGCGTGGTGCCCAGCGAGATGAGCAGCACGGGTTTGCCCTCGAGCCGCTCCAGCGGGAAGTCTCCCCGGTCGTTGCGCGGCAGCACGGACGGGCCGGCGAAGACGAAGCGCTCGTCGAAGGCCTCGGCATCGGGCTGGTACGTCCGGGGGACGGGGATGAGGTTCAGGTCCTCGACGCTCGTGAACGCCGCCCTGGGGTTCATGCGCGGGAGCCCGTGGCGCCAGTGGTGCACCTCGGAGGTCCACAGCAGCCGGAGCAGGCCCAGCAGGGCGCGCGGGGGAGGAGCGCCCTTCATGCTCTGGCTCAGCGCGCGCTGGAGCGTGGGAGAGTGGCTCAGCGCGAAGCTCGTCTGGAAGATGGCGGCCGGCAGCCCCAGCTTCGCGGCGGCGGCGCGGCCCCAGACGGCCATCGGATCGTAGACGACGCAGTCGGCCTGCTCCGCCCGGGCCCGCTCCACCACCCCGGGGGCCGCGAGCAGGCTCTGACGCATGATGCCCAGCAGCACCGGCAGCATCTGCTTCATCGCCTGTGCTCCCCCCACGCCGGTCAGGCCCGAGACGCTGGGCGGAAGGCCGAGCCCATCATCGAGCAGCCGGAGCGAGGCCCCGGTGTTGCGGATCGCCGCCTCGAACTCGCGGGTCCCGTAGACGAGGACTTCGTCTCCACGGGAGACCAGCTCCTGGATGAGCGGGAGCATCGGGTTGACGTGGCCATGGGCCTGCATGGGGAAGAAGAGGAATTTCATGGGCGCTGTCTACTTTCGCGGGCGCGAGGGCGCCGTGATTATTGCTCCACCTCGCGATCCCCAGGAGGAAGGCCGGAGGGCAGGCAGGCCCGCTCCGCTCCGCCCGTACTCTCCGTGTACACCGTGCCCGGTCCCCGTTCGTTAGACTCCTGTGCCGCCGTGTCCGTCTCCACTGTCCAGACTCCTGGGGCCCGCCTCGGGGTGAAAGCCCGCGCGTGGGTGCTCGGGATGGCCCTGCTGCTCGGGGGAAGCCTGAGCTGCCAGCGGCCGGCCGAAGCCGCGAAGCCGCTCGTCTACGCGGGCTCCGGCAGCATCAGCGACACCGTCCTGCCCCCGCTCAGCGAGGGCTTCGTCCGCAGGGGAGGGCTGCCCGTCGAGGCGAAGCACTACGTCGGCTCCTCGGAGGGCTTCAAGCTCCTGATGGAGGGGCACGCGGACCTGAGCGGCCTGGCGCGCTCGCTCAAGAGCACGGAGAAGGCCCAGCACCCCTATTACGTCATCATCGGGTATGCCGCGCTCGCGGCGTACGTCCACCCGGACAATCCCGTCCCGGCCCTCAGCCGGTCCCAGCTCAAGGCGTTCTTCACCGGCCAGGTGAAGAACTGGAAGGAGGTGGGTGGGCCGGATGCCCCCGTGGAACTCGTGACGGTGGAGCTGTCCACCGGCTCGGGCACGACGGACTTCTTCCGGGATGCGGTGATGGAGGGCGCCCCGTTCGCCCCCACGCAGGCCTTCAAGCACCCCCGCGAGGTCCTGTCCTTCGTGGCCGCGCATCCGCACGCGCTGTCGTTCGGGACGCTGGCGCCTGGCGTCCAGGGCGTCCGGGTGGTGCCGCTGGAGGGCGTGGCGCCGGAGCCCGCGGCGATCCGCACGGCGGACTACCCGCTGTCCCGGCCGCTGGTGCTGGCGACCCGCGGCGTGCCCGAGGGGCCACTGAAGGCCTTCCTCGACTACGTGATGTCGCCCGAGGGACAGGCCATCGTCGCGCGCTCCTTCGTTCCCGTCCGCGAGGCCCGCTGAGCGCCATGTCCTTCCTGCGCAGGCTGAAGGTCCGTCACAAGCTCTCGCTGCTCAGCGTCATCATCCTCGCGGTGTTCGTGGCGAGCCACGCGGTCCATGTGTACGCGCTGAACGAGTTCCAGGTTGGCGGTCCCGTGCACCGGCAGCTCAAGCTGCAGTCGGAGACGTACGACACGGTCCAGGCGCTGCTGGGGGAGCTGCACGCCGCCCGCGCGGTGCTGCACCTCATGCTCGCGCCCTCCAGCGAGGATGGTGCGCGGCTGCTGCGCAGGCAGTGGGAGGAGATCGCCGCGGGCGTGGACGCGCGCTTCGAGCGGGCGCTGGCGGTAACGGATGCCCCGGACGCCCGCCTGTACGTGGAGGACGCGCGGGGGACCTGGAACGGCTACGCCCGGGCGGTGCGCACACGCGTCTTCGCCGCCCCCGAGGCCGAGCGGAGCCGGGCGCTCGCGGACTTCCTGGAGGGGGCCCACACGCGCCGCTATGCGCGGCTGGCCGAGCTCCTCGAGGCGGCGGCCAACAGCCTGCGCTTGCGCTCGAGCGAGCTGGAGCTGGAGGTGGGGCGCACGCTGCGCGAGGCGTGGTGGGGGCTCGCGCTGGCGGGCATGGGGCTCGGGCTCTTCCTGCTCCTGTTCCTCATTGGCGTGGGGCGCTCCATCACCCAGCCCCTGCGGGCCTTGATGGTGGCGGCGCGGCAGGTGGAGAAGGGGGACCTGTCCCTGCAGCTCGCCACCCCGGGCGAGGATGAGATTGGCCAGCTCTCGCGCATCCTCGGGCAGATGGTGTCGCAGCTGCGCGAGCTGATGCGGGCGGTGCGGCAGGCGGGCCTGGAGATGGCCGAGGCGGTGGAGCGCCTGGCGAGCGCGGCGGACGAGCAGGGGCGCAGCATCGAGCGGCAGGCGGCGGCGGTGACGCAGACGAACGCGGTGGCCGAGGAGATCAGCCAGACGTCGGACCTGGCGGCGAGTCAGGCGGCCGGCGTGCTGAACGCGGCCGAGCGGGCCGACGAGGTGGGGCGCTCCGGCATGGCGGTGCTGGCCGAGAGCCTGCGGGGCATTCAGGAGCTGCGCGGCCAGTTCGATGCCATCGCCCAGCACGTGGTGGAGCTGGCCGAGCACAGCGTGAAGGTGTCCACCCTCACGGAGACGGTGCGGGACCTGGCCGAGCAGAGTCACGTGCTCGCGCTGAGCGCGGGCATCGAGGCGGCACGGGCAGGGCAGGAAGGGCAGGGCTTCCGGGTGGTGGCGGTGGAGATCCGCTCGCTGGCGGACCGCTCGGTGAAGGAGACGGTGGCGGTGCGCGAGCAGCTGAGGCGCTCCAGTGGGGCCATGCGCAACACGGTGGCCATCACCGCGAAGGGGCGCGCCCGGATGGAGGAGGAGCTCGAGCAGGTGCGCACGGGAGGCGAGCGCCTGGAGGAGCTCACCCGGATGCTCCAGGAGTCGAGCACCAGCCTGCGGCGCATCGTGAAGGTGGTGAAGCAACAGCACGAGGGCGTGGGGCAGATCTTCTCGGCGGTGAACGAGCTGTCACGCACGACGGACAAGGCGGTGGTGTCGGTGGACGCCATGCGCAAGTCCGCCGAGCAGCTGCGCAGCACGACGGCCCGGCTGACCGACGCCCTCTCCGGCTTCCGGTTGTGAGGGCCGCGCTGGCGTCCGCTCACCGAGTGACTTCAATCGCCGGGTGGGATCAGGTATCAGCCCGGACCCATGAAGCTTGGCGGCTACGTCATCCACGGAAACAACCGCGACACGCTCGGAGCGTGCCTGGAGAGCCTGCGCGCCGTTTGCGACGAGGTCGTGGCCCTGGACTCCCAGTCCACGGATGGCTCGGTGGAGCTCGCGCGGAGCATGGGCGCCCGCTCGGTCTCCCACGCGTGGAGGGGCTACGGGGCCGCACGGGCCGCCGCCGTGGAGGCGTTGGGCCCTTGTGACTACGTCTTGTATCTCGACTCGGACGAGCGCCTGGCGCCGGAGGCCCTGCCCGTCATCCGGGCCTGGCGCGACTCCCACCCGGTGGAGCCCGCCTACCGCCTGCCGTGCCGCGACTGGGCCGAGCTGAAGGGGCACCGCTTCCGCTATCGCACCCACTGGCGTGCGCGCCTGGTCCGCCGGGATGCGGCCGTATGGCGCCCGGAGATGATCGTCCACGAGGCGCTGCCCCGGATGCACGCCCCCCGCCTGCACGCTCCCATCGATCACCGCTTCGCCACCTCGCTCGAGGGCCGCGCGGAGAAGGAGGAGCGCTATGCCCTGCTCTGGGCCGTGCGCGCCTTCGCGGAAGGCAGGCGGCTCAAGCCCGCCGCCCTCCAGCGCCCCGCGCACCTGATCCGAGATTGCCTGGTGCATGGCGCGCTCTGGCGCGGAGGGCTGGATGCGTTGCGGCTGGCCTGGGCCGTGTCCAACTACCACTCCGCCAAGTACCGCCACCTCCACGCGCTGCGACAGGGCGGGTTTCACGAGCTGCGGAAGGCCTTCGACGAGGGCCGCTACGGGGAGGTGTTCGCCCTCGTGCGGGAGGAGCGCACCCGGGCCCCGTAGCGGATACCGGGTTACAGGCGGAGAAGTCCAGCCCGTCATCCCCGACTCGAAGCCCGGCTTTGTAGAGGAGTGGAGCCGCGACTACTATCCGCCCGATCGTCTCCTCGGGGGCTTGATGTCCAACCAGTGGATTCTACCCGGTCCATCCTCACCCTACATCGTCGTCTGGTGGAATGACGAAGAGGCCAAGGACACGGGCCGCCGTGTCTCCCCCTCTCAAGTGAGCAGGGTGCTCGATCAGTGGCTCCGCTCGCGCAAGCAGAGCCTCCGGGAGATCTACGAGGCACTCGAGGGCAGCCAGTCTTTGGGATTGTCGGGCTCTCGGAGAGAGCAGGAGGACGAGTTACTCAAGAAGCGCCTCGCTGAGGCGTTCTCTGTGGGGAGGCTGGTGGCACTCACGGGAGCGCGCGCCGCCCCGCAGCTCCAGGTCAGCGCCCAGCAGGATGCTCCACCTTCGCGGCGCTATGGTCCCTTTCGCATCAAGGTTCTCAAGAAGGTGCGCGGCGAAGACTTCACCGTGCTCGGGTGCAAGCAGATCTTCGGCCTGAAGACGGACACGGAGGCCCGGGCCTTTGTTGCCAAGAAACACGTGACGACCCGGGACTTCAATCTCACCCATGAGGATGTCAGCCGCGGCTTTCTCGATGTGTACATCAGCGCGAGCCTCTACGAGGAGGTGATGCGCTCGCGGCTCGGGTTGGACGCTGAGCAGTTTGCGGCGGCCGCAGAGGCTCGACGCAAGCGGCTTACCGAGCGCTCCGAGCAGGCGAGGGAAGCTCTCCGCACGCGCGTGGATCACGAGTTCGAGCGCGTCACCGGGCGAAAGCCCGTGGGCACGAATTCGGAGGATGACCGTGAGCTGTGGGCTCTGCTCCAAGACGAGGTTCTCCGCCAGGAGGAGACCCCCTCCCAGCGCGGTGCCACCCCCGTGGCCGTCATCCCCGGCAAGAAGGTGGCGCTGGCGCAGTCCGTGGAGCGACAGTCTCCGGAGGGCGAGGAGGTCAACGACCTGGGAATCGTCATCTGGGATGGGGCGCCAGTGCTCCGGTTGCGCGCCAGCCCGTCTACGAAGGACGACAACGTCATTGGCGGCCTGCCTTTCAACACGCTCCTTCACGTGGTGAAGCGCCTGCCCGGCAGGTGGTTGCAGGTATCCACCCGGGACGGACGCATGGGCTACGTCTCCGCGGACTACGTCTGGCTTGCACCCCAACATCCGCTGCCCGAGCCGAACGTGCGACTCCACCGGGTCGTCCCAGGCCTCTCGGGCACCGCCATCGCCATCGCCGAGGCTCACTTCGAGAACATCCGGTGGGGGCAGGATCTGGGCTTCTACGTGGCCGTGCTGGCGGCGGTGAACAAGCGCCCCATCCCTCGCACGGTCAAGGGGTGGAAGGAACTGCGGTTCCAGGCCGGTGAGCTCATCTGGGTTCCCAGCCAGGAATTCGCCGAGGCACTGCGCGGCCAAGTCAGCAGTGGCTCATATAGCTATGAGGCCGCCGCCGAACTCGGCGTGGCCAGGGCCCTCGAGCGGATCGGTCAGCTCCAGGCCGACTTCCGTAAGGCCATCCGGCTTGCCCTCCGGCACATTGGCCCGGCCGTCCGGCGGCATGTCGAGGAGTCCATTGTCTCCATCCTTACCTCGCTGCTGTTGCTAGCGGCGGGCGCGGTGGTGCTGTTGGCGCTCTCCACGTTGATCGGTGCGGTGATCGGGTTCGTGCTCGGCGCTGGGGCGGGAGCCGCGCCTGGGGCCGCCGCTGGCTTCAAGGTGGGGTTGGCGCTGATGGAGTGGCTCGGGCTGGGCTTCCTCCTCAAGTGGATCGGCGACTCTGTCACGCGCATTGGCTCGGCCTTTGCCAGGTTCTTCACCAGCGTATGCAACGCCCACGGAGACCACGAGAAGCTCGAGCAGGCGGCGCTCGAGTTGGCCGAGGCGATTGGCATCTGCGCGGGCGTGCTGGTCGAGGCGCTGGTCATGTGGGCTGCGGCCAAGGGAGTCCAGACCGCGCTCGGCAAGCTCAAGGGCACCGCGTTCGCCAGGGCCTTCGGAGAGAGCCGGCTGGGCACCTGGCTCCGGAAGAGAGTCGGCGAGTACAAAGAGAGCGGCTCGAAGCTTCCCTCTCCCCGTGAGGTGCTTTCCCGCGTGCAGGTGGCTGCGCTCGCCAAGGAGTTGGGCATCACCAAGAGCGCGGCCGAGGCTCTGCTGAGCGTGACAGATGCCGTGACGCTCAAGGGGTTGAAGGGGGAGCTCGGCACCAACGGCCTCAACTTCCTCGGAGGCAAGCCGCGCGTCTTCCGCGAGGCCTTCTTCAAGACGCTCGAGCAGGTGGGCACCGACGGGGTCGCGCGTGCCTCGCTCATGGAGTCGCTGCGGCTCAACCAGAAGGGCACCCTTGCCAACTCAGCGATGCAGAGCGCGCTCAATGCCTACCTGGCGTTCTTGACGCGTCACGGCCAGCGCGTCTCGGGCGATTTCATGAGCCGCTTCTGGCGCGCGAACGCCCTGGACAAGGCCGAAGCCCTCGCCGAGCTGCGGCTGGTGGAGGACATTCTGGCCGGCAAGACTCCGCTTGGGCCCGGCCGGCAGGTCAAGGGCCTGGCCGAGAGCCCCGTGCCCGGTGAGAAAATGCCCGAGTTCCGGGTGGAGTTGCCCTCGGGGAGCCGGCTGGCGGAGTGCAAAGCCATTGGTGAGGCCGGCAAGCCGCTGTCGGCGACCTCTGTCAGCAGCAATGTCAGCAAGGCCCATAGCCAGCTCAAGGCCGAATCAGCCAGGAGTGGGGAGGCCGAGGGGCTCATCCGGCTCGATGCTCGCGAAGCGGGTAACACCGATGTGAGCACCGCACAGCTCGCCGAGTGGGCCTCGAAGAACTCCCCCAACCCACGAGACAGCCGCGCCACACGCTGGGTGGAGATCTTCTACAAAAACGTCCATGGACAGCTCGTTCGCGTGGTGCTCGAGTTGAAATCCGGGCGCTTCGCGGTGCACTTCGAGCAGGTGATGAAATGAGCTCTTGGCGAGACGAGGACACCCTTGAACCGCTGCTGGATACCTGGCGCCGCTTCAAATACGCGGCCAGCTGGACGTGGCACCCACGGAGCCGGCCAGCGAGCGACGAGGCCCGTGAGCTCAATGTGTGGGGCGCGGGTCAGCTGGCCGACTTGCTGGAGGTCTTGCGCCCCATCGCGCGAGTGCGCACCGCCCATTTCAACGGGCCGCCGGGAGCGCCACCACCCCCGGTATTGGAGTCCGATTGGAACGAGCAGGAGACGTCCCATACCGGGTTCGAACGCAGGCTGGTCGAGCTCGTGCGGACCACGCATGGCCCGCTCACTGGGGTGGAGCTGACGTTCGATCTCTATGTCTGGGTACGCACCGCGACAGCCCGAGCGCCAGTGCGAGGCTGGGTGCGCGGCGCTGCGGAGGGAGTCCTCCTGTTCGAGACGCACGAGCCCTATGGCGTGTTATCGATGGACCACACATTGTTCCGGGACGGAGCAACGCATGGGGACTCCAACGCCGAACTGCACCGTCTCAACAATCCGCTGCTCAAGGAGGCCCTGGCGGAGATCGAGGTGCGCTTGGGGCCCATTGAGCACGTGGAAGGACTGCCAGGCGTGACTCGTACGGGGTTCGACTCCCTCCGCTGACCCCATAGCTCGGCCCCCGCCGTCTCCGGAGAGAGGGCGGGGGCGGGACGGCCATCACAGGCGGATCAGCTCCACATCATCCATGTGGATGTAATTGCCCGGGTTGCCCACGCTGGCACGGGTGTGGAAACCCAGCTCGAGGTAGCCGCCGGAGACATAGATGGCAGGCGTCTCCACCAGCGTCCAGTTGCCGTACGTGCCCAGGTCCGTGAAGACAGGCGCGCACGAGCCGCACGTCTTCGCTTGGAGGCGCGCGATGTCGAAGCCGCCTCCCTTGCGCACCCACGCGCGGACCTTGTAGTTGCCCGCCGCCAGCCCCGAGCGCGGCTGGTACGTCCACACCTCGAACGGCGACGCGTTGTTCCAGTGCGACAGGTGGTACGCGCCGGAGTGGCCCCCGTTGTACGTCTCGGAGAAGTCCGCCGCCTCGGTGCCGTTGGGGCTCCAGGTGGCCCAGCCCGTCATGTCCGACTCGAAGCCCGGGTTGGTGAGCGAGACGCCCGTGGCGCCGCCCTGCTGGTACCAGCGCACCCACTCCACCTCCATCGTCTTCCTCACGCCGGAGGGCAGATCGATGCTGGCGGGGCTCGGGTTGCCGTACCAGTTCCCGCCCAGCGCCAGGTTCAGGATGATGTAGTGCGGCTGCTGGAACTCGGTCTCGTTGTGGTAGTACGTGTTCGACACGATGTTCCCGTCCAGCCGGAACACCATGCTGCTGGCGGTCCACTCCACCTCGTAGGTGTGGAAGGAGTCGGCGAGGTTGTAGCCGCCGCTCGCGCCCGTGCCCCAGTCCGCCTGCCCGCCGTTGTACCAATGCGTGGCGGCCTTCATCCACGTGGGCTCATTGGAGTGCCACTCGAGGATGTCGATCTCCCCGCAGCCCGGCCATCCGGCCGAGGAGATGTTCCCGCCCAGCGTCCAGAACGCCGGCCACATGCCGTAGCCGGAGGGCACCTTGATGCTGGCGGCGATCTTCCCGTACTGCCGCTCCACCTTGCCCTTGGTGTGCAGGCGGCCAGAGTAGAACGAGCGCGGGCCGTAGCCCGTGCACCGCGAGTCCACCGGGTTGTCGCTCGTGCGCTCCGCGGTGAGGACGAGCTTGCCGCCGCCCACCGTGACGTTCTGCGCCCGGGGGAACTCCAGCTCGCCCGTGCCGAAGTTGCAGTTGTTCGTGACGGGATCCCAGTTGCTCGTCAGCACGGTCCAATTGCCGGTGTTCAGGCTCGTCCCGTCGAACTCGTCCTGCCAGACGAGGTTCCAGCCGGCGCCCGGGTTGTAGCCCAGCTCCGCCTGCTCCCGGGTCCCGAGCGCTTCAGGCTCGGACTCCACGGTCTCGGGTGCGCAGCCGGTGACGGCGGCGAGACAGCTCGCGGCCAGGAGGCTCGAAATGAGGGTGTGTCGGTTCATGGTCTTTCCTGTGTGTGAAACACGGTTCTCTGGTCAGTTCACGCCCACCGCGGTCCAGCTCTCCTGGACCTTCTTCACCTCGGCCGAGTTGGCGCCGTACAGGTCCGTGGCGGCCTGCACCGTGGCCTGGCGGGCCTGGGCGAAGGTGGTCTTCGGCGTCATGTAGTGCTCGAGGGCGCGCGAGAAGATCTTCAGGCCCTTCTCCATCCCGACGCCGTCCTTCACCTCGAGGCCGGAGGTGCGGTTCTTCCCGCCCTGGGCCAGCAGGTAGAAGGCGTTGTTGGCGATGCCGCTGGAGCCGTGGACCTCGGTCTGCTTCGGGTAGTTCTTGTAGTTGTCCACGGAGTAGCCGTCCTTGGTCGGGTCATCCATGTAGCGCAGCGCGTCCCCGTTGCCGTTGGCCGGCGTCCACGCGTCCTCGCCCACCTTCCAGTCGAACTCCACGGCGGAGTTCTTCTGCGCCGCGTACCACTCCACGCCCGAGCCGATGATGTCGCTCATCGCCTCGTTGAGGCCGCCGGACTCGCCCTCGTAGAGGAGGCCCGCGGTGCGCTCGGTGAGGCCGTGGGCGATCTCATGCCCGGCGATGTCCAGCGTGGTGAGCGGGCCGGCCGTCTTGCCGTCGCCATCGCCGTAGTTCATCTGCGTGCCGTCCCAGTACGCGTTCACGAAGTTGGTGCTGATGTGCACGTTGGACACGAGCTTCTCGCCCTTGCCGTCCAGCGAGTCGCGGCCGAGCACGTCCTTGATGAAGTCGTACGTCATCTGCGCGCCGTAGTGCGCGTCCACCGCGGCCCGGTTGCGCGTGGGGTCCGACGTCTCGCCCCACACGTCGTTCTTGTCGGTGATCTTCACCGGCCTGGTGGCCTGCTCCTTGTTCTGCGCGTCGAGCGTCACCACGCCCTTGCCGCGGCTGGCGTCCTCCAGGCTGTAGGTGCCATCCGTGTTCTTCTTCGTGGAGAGCTCCACCTTGCCGCTGTAGAGGCTGGTGTCATCCGCCTTGCCCGTGGTGGGCGTGGTCGGCTTGCCGGGCACGGGCGCGGGGGCCGGAGCCGGCGTGGAGCCACCCGTGGTGCCGCCCGCCTTCGCCTGGGGCAGCTCGATGCCGCCCATCTGGTTGAAGCTCGTGAGCATCTCGCCGCTGTTGGCGTCCACCAGGTAGTTCATGCGGCGGGGGCGCTCGTCGCCCTCGAGGCCCTTCGTGTGCGTGAGCTCCACGTGGAAGGCCGAGTGGTAGTTGCCGTCCTTGCCCTGGTAGATGACGCGCTCGGAGGTGGGCGCGCGGTCCGTCCTGCCCGCGAAGTCCTTCTGGGCAATGGCGAGCGCGTCGTTGGCCGACAGCTTCACCGGCTGCGAGCCCAGCCCGGCGGGGATGGTGGAGACGTTGCCCGTGAGGCCCGACACCTTGCCCTGCTGATCCAGGTGGCTGATGAGCTGCTCGCCGAAGACCTTCACGCCCTCGTGCGTGCGGTCCAGGCGCACGTGCGTCATGCCCAGCGCGTCACGCTCGACGGAGCGGGGCGTGACGGACTGGGAGATGCCGGCGCCGGGCGCCACGCCGCGAGCCAGCGAGCCCGTCTGCTGCTGGAGGAAGTCGAGCGACTTCTGGATGGCGGCCTGGGCCTGCGGGCTGCTCAGGGCCAGCGGGCCGGTGGTGGGGGAGGCGGCCTGCTGCGCGGTGAGCGCCACCGCGGTGCGCTTGCTGGTCGGCGCGAAGCTCGAGGCCGACTCGAAACCCGTGGTGTTACGGGCCTGGCCCTTCGGCGAGGACAGCGGGAGCTCACGGGGGGTGGTGGTGGACGTCGTGGCGACGGACGGCTTCTGGCTGCGGTTGGAGATCTGCATGGCGGGAGTCTTTCTGTGAGTAAGTCTCGTGCGCAGTGCAGAGCAGGTTGTGTGCCAACGCGTTGCGTCATGGCGCTCGAACCCGAAGCCCTTGAATTCACACGATCTGCCCAGGGGACTCGCACCGGGGCTGATGACTCCCGTCACCATGCCGCACCGGGCTCCCCCTGGTGACTGCCGTCACGGGGTGGTGACGGCTGTCACCACCTCACTTCACGCGCCGCCGTCGCGGTCCTCGAGCCCGTGCTTGCGCAGCAGCTTGCGCAGGTAGACGCGGTCGATGCCGGCCTCGCGCGAGGCCCGCGAGATGTTGCCCTCGCAGCGCTCGATGAGGCTCTTGAGGTAGTCGCGCTCGAAGCCCTCGATGAGCCGCTCCTTGGCCTCCTTGAAGGGCAGCTCCAGCTCGGCCGTGGTGGTGCGCGGCCCGTCCGGGCCTCCGTCACCGGGGAGCGGGGGCATCTCCGGGAGTGCCTCCTCGCCCAGGTTCACCACCTGCTCCACCACGTTGCGCAGCTCGCGCACGTTGCCCGGCCAGGGGTACTGGGTGAGCAGTGCCCGCGTCTGCGCCGACAGCGTGCTGGGCGGCTTGCCCATCCGCTCCAGCACGGCGTCCACGAGCAGGGGGAGGTCCTCGGGCCGCTCGCGCAGGGGCGGCAGCGTGACGCGCAGCACGGCGAGCCGGTGGAACAGGTCGCGGCGGAACTTCCCCTCCTTCACCGCGTTCTCCAGGTCCACGTGCGTCGCCGCCACCACCCGCATGTCCACCGTGCGGTAGTCGTTGGCGCCCACCCGTTTCACCTGCCGGCGCTCCAGCACGCGCAGCAGCCTCGGCTGCAGGTCCAACGGCAGCTCGCCCACCTCGTCGAGGAAGACGGTGCCGCCGCTCGCCCGCTCGAAGGCCCCGGCCCGGTCGCTCTGGGCGCCGGTGAAGGCCCCCTTCACGTGGCCGAAGAGCTCCGACTCGATGAGCGAGGGGGCGATGCCCGCCAGGTCCACGATGACGAAGGGCCCCTTGCCGCGCTTGCTCTCCTGGTGGAGCGCCTCGGCGCACAGCTCCTTGCCGGTGCCCGTCTCGCCCTGGATGAGCACGTCCGAGCCGCCGGGTGCCATGCGCTCCAGCAGGGTGAAGACCTCGCGCATCTTGCGGCTGCTGCCCACCAGGGCGCCGAAGCGCTCGCGCGCCGAGAGCAGCAGCGAGCGCTCCCGGGTGTCCTCCGGCACCAGCTTGAGCTCGGTGGTGCCCAGGGTGATGACACTGCCCGCGCGCAGCTCCAGCTGGGAGAAGCGCAGCCCCTCGCAGAAGGAGCCGTTGCGCGAGTCCAGGTCGACCGCCAGCACGTGCTCCTCGCGGACCTGCAGCTTCAGGTGCTGCCGCGAGATGGTCTTGTCACTCAGGACGACGTCGCACGTGGGGGCCTTGCCCACCGTGTACTCGCCTTTCTCGAGCGAAAGACTGCGCCCTGCTTCCGCGCCAGAGAGCACCAGCAGCTTCAGCCGAACCCGGCCTGGACCGGCCCGGTGCAGGGTCGCTGTCGCGCCCGAATTCTCGTCTTCTTCGTGCGACGCCACGGGCGGACGCTATCACGCTCCGCGCTCCCGTGACACGGCTTGTCACGGTTCCCGGAGGCCACGACCCTCACCCCCCGCCCTCTCCCAGAGGGAGAGGGAGCATGCGCAATCCGATTACAGGCGCGTCGGGCGGCGGGTGGGCTTCACCGGGCGGCGCTTGGACTTCTCCGGCTTGGGCTCCTCCTTCGGGAGGGACTCGAGCCACGTGTCCACCTCGGACACGCGCGGTGCCATTCCGGCCTGGGTGAAGCGCTCGCGGGCCCGGGCCGCCTCGGCGCGTGCCTCCGGCTGTTGGCCCGTCACCCAGAGCGCACGGGCCAGGGCGAAGCCCGACACCGCCAGCACGTCCGGCGGTGCCGAGGTGAAGGCCACGGCCTGCCGCAGCGGCTCGACCGCGTCCTTCTCCCGTCCCAGGCCCAGCAGCGCCTGGCCCACGCCGTCATAGGAGTATTGGAGTTGCTCGTCCTCGGGGGGCAGCGCCTTGCGCTTGGCCGCGAGCGCCTGCTCGAACGCCGCGAGCGCCTCCTCGTGGCGCTTGAGGTCCAGCAGGCACATGCCCACCTCGTCCACGGCCTCCGCGGCCTGCACGCTGTCCTTGCCGAAGAGCGCCTCGCGGACGCCCGCCGCCGCGCGCGCGTGCTCCAGGGCCTGGGCGTGCTGTCCCATCTCCCGCAGGCTGTAGGAGAGCAGCAGGTGGCGCCGTGCCATGTCCGGGTGCAGCGCGCCCACCGAGGCCTCCGTCTGCTTCAGGGCCTCCTCCAGCAGCGCCACCGCCTTCGGGCCCTCGCCCAGCTCCAGCATCACGCGCCCCAGCAGGAAGGTGGTGCGCGCCCGCTTCGGATGGCCCGCCGCCAGCGCCTTCCCCTGGAGCACCCGCGCCTGCTCCAAGAGCGCGCGCGCCTCCGCGGGGCGTCCCTGGGACATCTCCAGGTTGGCCCGGTTCACCAGCACGTCGCTCTCCAGCACCGGCTCGCCGCCCAGGCGCCGCAGCGTGGCCCCGGCCAGCCCGCCCCAGCCCTCCGCCTGCCCGAAGTGCTTCTGCCCGTCCTCCACGAAGAGCAGCTTGTTGAGGATGGAGACCTTCAGCCGGTCCGCCCGTCCCGCCTCGGCGTCGTAGACTGCCTGCGAGAGCAGCTTCGCCGCCTCGGTGGACTCGCCCAGCTGCTCCTGGAGCCAGCCCAGGTGGAAGCGCAGCTCGGCCACCAGCGGCAGGTGGGTGGTGGCCAGCACGGGGGCCTCCAGCTGGCGCGCCTTCTCCAGCGCCGCCGGGTAGCGGCCGGCGTCCACCATCGCCTTCACCTCGGCGAGCCGCTCCTCGAGCCGCGCGATGTCGGCGCGTTTCGCCGCGTCCGAGGGCAGCCGCTGCTGCTCGGAGAGCGACTCCGCGTCCGCGCACTCCTGCAACGCGGGCAGCGCGTGCGCCGCGTCCAGCGCCTTCTCCACCAGCGCGCCGTCCGCCTCGGCCAGCACCCCCACCAGGGCGCCCAGGTCCTTGCGCCGCCGCTCCAGGCACACCACGCGCCGCGACAGCAGCTCCTCGGGCTGCGTCCCGTGCACGCGCGTGGCCTCGCACGCCTCGGTGCGCTGCCGCGTCCACCCGGCCGCGTACTCGTCCAGCACGCCCAGCACGCGCGAGGCCGTCTCCTTCGCGAAGGGCTTGCCCGTGCCGAGGAAGGCCGCCTCCACCTTGCCGCGCGCCGAGGGCTCCCACACCCCGGCCATCAGCTCCCCCGCGCCCGCGCACAGCCGGGACTGCCGGTACGCCGTGCCTCCCACCACCGCCAGCCCCACCGCCACAGTGCATGCCGCCGCCACCCACCGCTGCCGCTTCACGCGCCGCTGCTCCTGCGACAGCGCCGCCAGCAGCTCCTTCATCGATGGGAAGCGCGCCTCGGGGTCGAGCGCCAGCCCGCGCATCAGCGCCTGCCGCACCCACGCGGGCACCTTCTTGTCCTTCGGCGGCTCCTGGATGAGATCCGCGGGGACGGCCTCCGGCTCCATGGGCTCGGTGCGATCCGACGCCTCCGGCCGCGAGCGCGACGTGGCGAACGCCCGCATGCGCGAGGACTCGAAGGCCCGCTTGCGGTAGAGGCCCCAGTAGAGCGCCGCGCAGAAGCTGAACTGATCCGAGCGCGCGTCCACCTCGCGCCCCTGGTACTGCTCCGGGGACATGTAGTTGGGCGTGCCCAGCACCACGCCCGTCTGGGTGAGGGTGGCCTCCAGCATCCGGCGCTCGGGCGGCAGCAACTGCCGGGCCTCCTCCGAGAGGGTGTCCTCCTCCCGCTCGGGCGCCCCCACCTGGAGGGCCAGGCCGAAGTCGGTGACGTAGACGCGGCCGGCGCGGCTCACCAGCACGTTGGCGGGCTTGAAGTCCCGGTGCACCAGCCCCGCCTCGTGCGCCGCCTGCAGTCCCCGGCCCGCCGCCAGGAACTGCTCCAGCACCTCGCGCCAGGAGCGCTCCCCCTCCAACCAGTTGCTCAGCGTGCCCCCGTCCGCCAGCTCCATGGCGAGGAACACCTGATCGCCCCACACGCCCACGTCGAAGATGGGGATGACGTTGGGGTGGGAGACCCGGGCCATGGCCTGCGCCTCGCGCAGCAGCCTCGCCCGCGCCGTCTCGGAGATTTGCCCCTCCGTCTGCAGCAGCTTGAGGGCCACCTTGCGATCCAGATCCGGATCATACGCGGCGTACACCACCCCCATGCCGCCCTGGCCCAGCCGCTCCAACAGCAGGTAGCGCCCCACCTGGGAGACGGGTGGCACGTCCTCCGGCGCCCGGCCCCGCTGGGAACGCGAACGGCCGGTGTTCGGCGCGGACCCGCTCGTGCCCTTCCCCTTGCTCCGGCTCTTCGACTCTCTCATGGGTTTCGGAGGATTCCACCTGGACGGTTTGTTTGCAAAACTGCTACATTGTGCGCTGTCCGAAGAAACTTCTGACGGCCCGCGTCGATAAATACGCAAGATTCGCGATTTTCCAAGTCAGGTGGGGTTCGAGATGAGCGTGAAACTGTCCTCGCTGGTGGGTAGTGCCCTCTCCCGGTCGCTGGAGATTGCCTCGCAGCCCAGGGTGCAGGCCCCCACGTCAGCCACGCCCGCTCCGGCCAGTGTGACCAGCACGGCGGTGCCGGGTGGCAAGGATCTGTTCGAGCAGATCTCCCAGGTCCAGAAGGAGTGGGAGTCGAAGTTCGCGGATGCGATCCACGCGATTGCCCCGGAGCTCGAGCAGCTGGCGCCCGTGGAGACGAAGTCCCTGAAGGACCTGGTCAACTCGGTGAACGAGAAGCACAACGTGGTGGCCGGAGACCAGGCCGAGAAGGGCAAGTGGAGCAGCGCCACCCCGGTGCTCCAGCAGACCGAGGACGCCAACTGCGGCGCGGCGGCGGTGGCCATGCTGACGAAGGCCAAGGGCGGCAAGGAGGCGGTGTCCGACGCGCAGCTGATGGACGAGCTGGGCTCGCGCTTCGCCACCAAGGAGGGCACCACGCCCACGCAGCTCGCCAACATGCTGGCGCACGAGGGCATGGCGGTGAAGAAGGGGGCCACCGGGCTGGACAAGGGGGCGCTGGATGGGGCCCTGAAGAACGGCGGCAAGGCCGTGGCCATGGTGGACTCCAAGGACATCACCGCCCGCGGTGAGACGCAGGAGCCCGGCAAGGCGCACTGGGTGGTCATCGACGGCATGGACGAGAAGGGCCGGTACATGGTGAAGGATCCCGGCACCGCCTCCAGCTACTTCGTGAAGCCCGAGGAGCTGAACAAGGCGATCGACGCCGGGCGCAACAAGCACCAGTCCGGCGGCATGCTCATCGTGGAGAACGAGCAGGCCGCGGCGCCCGAGACCGAGTCCGTGCGCGCCCAGGAGTCCGCCAGGAACGCGGAGGCGCTCGGCAACACCCCAGGCGGTGGCTCCAACTGGCGCAACTTCGGCCGTGAGTCCTCCTAGTCCCAATCCGGGCTGAGCTCCATTCCGCCGTCGCCGCCATGTGCCGTAGCAACCGCCCGGAGGGCAGAGAGTCTGGGCAGGCGACGGTAGAGGCGGCGCTCACCCTGCCGCTGACGATCTTCCTCATGCTCGGGACGCTGCAGCTCTTCATGCTGCTGCAGGCCCGGGCGCTGACGGAGTACGCGGCGTTCCGCGCCGTGCGCACGGGCAGCGTCAAGCATGGGGACTGCGAGGCCATGACGCATGCGGCGCTCGGGGTGTTGCTGCCCTCGTTCGCCCGGACGGATTCCCCAGCGGCGCTCGGAGCGGCCTTCCGCACCCACCGCGACAACCGCTATCACTCCAAGGCGGACGGGGGGCACACCGGCTCCATCGTGTGGATTGCCCGGGAGCGCCCGCTGGGCGGCTCGCTGCGTGGCGACGAGGAAGAGTCCATCGACGACGTCAACCGCTACGGCAGCGTGGAGGACGTGGTGCGGTTGGAGGCGCGGCTCGTCTTCTGGTTCCCCATGCGCATCCCCTTCGCCAACTGGGTGCTCGGCCGCATGTTCCTGGCCCAGCTGGGGCTGCGGGAGTACTCCTCCACGGATCCGCTCCAACCGGCCCGCACGGCGCACTGGGAAGGCCGGGCGCCTCCCGCGCTCGACGTGGCCATCCGCGAGGAGCTGCTCGAGCGCGCCGCCCGCCGCGAGTATGTCTTTCCGCTCCAGGCCAGCTACGCCATGCGGATGATGACGCCCGCGCGTCCCCGCTACTTCCGCAAGCAGAACTGCCCCCTCACGCCGGAGGGCCTATGAGCCGTTGCCGGCGTGGCCAGGCGATGGTGCTCTTCTGCCTGACGCTGCTGCTCGTCACGGTGATGGTGTGCCTCACGCTCTCGTTCTCCATGAAGGTGCGCGAGAAGATGGAGACGCAGAGCGTGGCGGACCTGGCCGCCTACAGCAGCGCGGTGGCCACCGCGCGCACCTTCAACAGCATCGCCCTCATGCGCCGTGCCCAGACGGCCCACCTGGTGTCCATGGCCGGGGTGCTGAGCCTCACCAGCTGGACGAGCATGATGCGCGCCAACCTCAACGCCGCGCGCATGGCCGCCCAGGGCTGTCCCGCCGCCGCCGCCGCCCTGGTGGCGTTGGACGAGCAGAACGCGGAGATCGAGCGCAAGTGGCACGAGCTGGATGCCCGCGCCGGCGTGCAGGCCTACAACATCCAGACGCTGGGCGGTCACCTGGCGAGCATGCAGGGCGAGATGTTCGGCCGGTTGCAGGAGGGCGTCGCTGGCGGGGATGCCTCGTTCGTCGCGCAGTTGGCGTCGCTGGCGAGCAAGGGCAGCCGCTTCAAGAAGGAACTGCGCGCGGGGAAGACGCAGGTGTCGGTGAACGAGCTGGTGCATGCCACCTCCGGGGGCAGCGGCCACGCCCTGGACATGGCCATGGCCACCCGGGGCTACGGGTTCACCACCCGCCGCCAGGGCCTGCCGTCCTTCACGGGGAGCAGGGGCATCCTGGGCGCGCTGGGCGCGGCGGGAGGCCGTGCGCGCATCATCAACGGCGGCGGCAGCGCTTATTGGGGCACGGCGCTCGGTCACGGCGGACGGGCGGACAAGACGTGGTTCACCTGGGCCGAGGATCATGCCCTGGTGGAGGTCACCTTCCCCGGCTGCGCCCCCTTCCGCGTGAGGGCCACGGCGGGGGTGAAGGCCACCGACCTCGAGGATGGCAGCGACAACCACTGGTGGACGCCCGCCACCCCGACGCTCGGAGCAGAAGACCCAGGCATGGAGAAGCAGTACCGGCACTCGCTCCAGTCCTGCTGGCCCCGCATCTACTGCCCGAGCACCTTCATCGGCGGCATGACGTACAACACGGCCGACGACTCGGACGGCAACCTCTGGGCCCAGCCGAAGCTCTTCGCGCTCGCCGAGCGGGACTACAAGGTGCGCGGCTTGCGCAGCGATCCCTGGAACCTCCTCTTCCGCTTCCGCTTCACGCCCGAGAGCGCCAGCACCTTCGACAGCCACGGCCTGCACCTGGCGGACGGCACGGACATCAGCGTGCAGGCCGCGCTCGCCACCGGGCTGGCCTACTACCACCGGCGCGGACGCTGGAACGAGCCGCCCAACCTCTGGAATCCCTTCTGGCGCGCCACCCTCGTGGCCGCGGACATCGACAGCGGGGGAGACCTGCGGCGCGGCGGCACCGACATCCCGGACACGGTGGGAGGTCCCGCGGCCGAGGCCTACCGGCAGCTCATCGCGGCTGGCTACAAGGGGGTGCACTGATGAGGGCAAGGCGGTGGGCCCCCCGGGGTCAGTCCACGCTGGAGCTGGCGTTGTGCCTGCTCGTCTTCGTCACGGTGGTGATGTTCGGCATCCACTTCGCCGAGGTGGGCTACCTGTCGCTCAAGGTGCACGAGGCCGCCGTCTCGCCCCTCTGGGACAGCACGGCGTTCCGGGTGCACCGGATGCTCGAGAAGCGGGACACCATCGGTGACTTCGGGGCCTTCCCCTCCATCGCTCCCCGGGTGATGGCCAACGCCCGCGATCGCTACCGCGACTTCGATGGACGCAGCTCCACCGTGGGCTCCCGCGCTCACATCACCCAGGCCTTCACCCGGGTGGACGACATGCGGGTGCGGTGCGCCCAGGACGAGGAGGTGGAGTTCGATCTTCCCCGGAGCCGGCGCCCCGCGCTGCGCTCACCGCTGCCCGGCAACTGGGGCACCTACCCGCCCGGACAGGACGTGGGGCTGCCCACCGACAGCGTGCTCGATGGCATCTACGAGAACCTGGGCGGCATCAGCTGCTCCGCGGAGGCCCACCTGGAGGGGCTTCCCACGCTGCCCACCGGCTTCATGGAAGGGGAGGGCGGCTTCTTCGACGAGAAGCACGCCACGCTGCTGGACATGAAGGTGTGCGCGACGGGCCGCGCCGTGGGAGGCAAGTGCCAGGGCCGCTACGGCATCCTGCTGGGAGACTTCGGCTTCTCGGACCCCGAGGTGAGCGGGCACTGCCCCCTCCGGCCAGAGCAGCCGGACGTGCCCTGCTCGGAGAACCCGGCCTTCTATTACGCGGCCATGAAGGTCTTCGACACCAACGGGCGCTCCGCCGGCCGAGATGCCACCAAGTTCGCCGAGTTCTTCGTGGGCGACAGCCCCATCGACGAGAGCGGCTTCTTCATGAGCTACCGCGGCGAGGAGGACGACTACATCGAGCGGGACACCCCCCGCGGTGAGTCCCAGGACGAGATCGATCGGCCGAGGAACACCGGCGGCGTGGACCACAAGCCGACGCCCAAGCGCCGCCCGTCCAACACGTGCTTCCTGGGGTTGCAGGAATGCTGAGCTGCCTGTTGGTGCTCGAGCTGTTGCTGGCGGCGGCCCCCGCGCAGCCGGCCCGCGAGCCCTTCCACTGGGACGTGCCCGGGCTGGTGTCCACCGTGGAGGTGCCGGACCGGATGAACGTGGGCGGCATCCCCGTCCGCATCCAGGTCTACACCTCCCGGGAGAAGCTGGAGCGCCTCCTCCAATACTTCGCCACCGCCTTCGACGAGGCCGGCTTCTACATTCAGCGCCACCAGCCCCGGTTGGCCGCCGAGCCCCACCTCACCGCGCTGGATACGCGGACCTTCACCTCGTACACCGTCATCCTCACGCCCGAGCCCGGAGGGCTCACGACGGTGGTGCTCGGCCAGGCGCGGTTGGGGGAGGCGCAACCGGCCCCGGCTCCCAGCTCCCTGCCCGTGTACGCCGGGGCGATGAATGTCCTCTTCGCGGACCTCGAGGGCGCACGGACGCTCACCTACCGGGCCCCCGCGAAGGAGGCCGAGGTGGCCGCCTGGTATCGCGAACGGCTCACGCGCGCCGGGTTCAAGGAGGAGTCGCCCCTGCTCTTCCGCCGCAAGGAGCAGGAGCTCCGGTTGTCGCTCTCGCAACAGGGGGGCTGGGTCGAGACCGTCCTCTTCCTCAAGACGGCCGGAGAGTTCCCCCCGCTGGAGCCCGAGTCGGAAACGCGGTAGTCACCCGCCGATGAAGCGTCGCACCTTCCGAGTCGAAGCCGCCCAGACGGGCCGTTCCCTGGGCGAGGCGCTGGCGGCGGAGCTGGGCGTGCCGCGCGAGGAGGCCGAGCGCCTGGTGGGCGTGGGCGCGGTGTACGTGGCCGGGCGCCGGAGCCGGGACGCGGCGGCGCGGCTGGCGGCGGGGCAGGTGGTGACGGTGGTGCTGGAGGAGGGCGGACAGAGCCCGCTCGCGGCGCCGCCGGCCTCGGGGCCCGCGTTGCGCATCCTGCACGAGGACGCGGATCTCATTGCGGTGGACAAGCCCGCGGGCATGACGGCGCAGCCCACCGAGGGGCGGGTCGGGGACAGCCTGGTGGACCGGGTGGGCGAGTACCTGAAGCGGCCGGCGGGCCTGGTGCACCGGTTGGACCGGGAGACGTCCGGGGTGACGGTGTTCGGGAAGACGCCCCAGGCGACGACGGCGCTGGCGGAGGAGTTCCGCGAGGGGCGGGCGCGCAAGCGTTACCTGGCGGCGGTGGGCCCGGTGGAGCTGCCCTCGGCGGGCACCATCGACTTGCCGCTGTCGAAGGACCCTTCGCGGCCGGGACGCTGGCGGGCGACGCGCGCGGCGAATGGGATTCCCGCGCTCACGGAGTACCGCGTGCTGCACGCGGGGGCGGACTTCTGTCTGGTGGAGCTGCTGCCCCAGACGGGGCGGACGCATCAGCTGCGCGCGCACCTGACGGCGCTGGGCGCACCCATTCTCGGGGACAAGCGTTACGGAGGCGCCGCGCAGGCGGGAGGGCTCGCCGCGCCGCGCTGCCTGCTCCATGCCCAGGCGCTAGAATTGGGGCATCCGCGCACGGGCAGACCGGTGCGGTTCGAGGCGCCCATTCCAGAGGACCTCGCGCGCTTCTTCGCGGCGGCGGGTGTTGTTGTTCCTCCGGGTGCCATTTGCCCTCTTGGCCCGAGTGCTCGCGGGTAGACCCTGGCCGTTGGGACTGGCTTCAATCCAGTGGTCCTTATCGGTTGCAGGGCCTCACCCGCCTGCCTGGTTTTGAGCAAGCAGCTGTTCAGTAGCAGGAGGCTCCAGAAAAGTAGACCACCCCCCACCCATTCATGCATTGGCAGAAGGCACCTGGAACTCCTGGTACGAGCATGGGGCAGACCTTTGCGCCGACCGCGTTACAGCAGAAAAGGGGGCCGGATTTTACCCTTACCTTGGTCTTCTTGCTGTCGGTGCCTCCTCGTCCAGTGCATTCGATGTCGTAGGTGGTCGTTTCATTAGGGGTGACGTATTCGGATCCAGACGCCGCGACATCCATGAAACCTGGGCTGATGGAGCAGGACTGTGCTCCAGTGCTGCTCCAGGAGAGCTTCGACTGGTCTCCCTGCGTGATGGAAGCCGGTGACGCGGAGAAGGATGTCACCGTTACTTTCTCATTGACTGAGACCGTCGCACTTCTGGTCGCCGGTCCACCCGGGCCCGTACACCTGAGTGTGTAGGAGGTCGTCCTTGGGGGGGCCACATCCAGTGATTGTTCTCCCTGGTAGTCTTGTACTGCTTGACCAGAGAGGCTGCAGGAGGTGGCATTCGAAACGCTCCACTGGAGGGTTGAGGTATCTCCCGCATTGATCTCCGTGGGCGTGGCGGAGAAGGAGTGGATGACGACCGACGGCCGTACGGGCACGGTCAAGGTCTTGGAGTCCGAACCGGAACCATTTTTGCAAATGAGCGTGAACGTCCGATTGGCCGACAACCGGAACGCCACATCCCCTGTCTTGGCCACGGCTGCACCATCCAGTGCACAGGTGTCGGCGTTTTCGGAGGTCCACCCGAGGATGACCTCTCCCCCTGTATCAACCTTGTCTGGATTCGCCTTGAACGTAGTAATCGTGGGACGAAGTTGGGGGGCAACTTCCAGGCTGCGCTGGCTTGTTCCTCCCTCCCCATCGCAAGATAGGGTGAATGTCGTTGGCTTGAGTGGGACCTTGATATTCACAGAACCTGTGGTTGGGACGTCTCCAATGCCCTGATCAATGGTGCAGGAAGTTGCATCCAAAACGTCCCAGGCCAGGGTTGCGTCCGCGCCCGGAAATGCTGCCGGCGTTCGGAGCTCGAAGCTCCTGGTGCTGGGTGGCATCAGCACCACAACCTGCACTGAACGGGTGACCGAGTCTGTGCCTTGTGCGCAGGTGAGGACAAACTCCGTGGTGTCCTCGAGGATGAGCTCCTCCGAACCCTTGGAGCCCACCTCTCCTACAGCGGGGGCGATCCGCGCCTTACATCCATAGGAGGTAGACCATTTCAGCTGAGTCGCTCCATTGTATGCCGTGGAGGTGGGGCTCGCGGTGAAGCTGTAGATGGCGAGGTGAGGCTTGAGCATGATGGGATACTTCTTGCTTTCTGCCCACTTCAAGGCTGCCTCGATGGGGAGGGCGTATGCATCCGTGTTCGACTCCCCCTGGATCATGCCGATAAGCTCCCAGTTGTCTGTGAAAAGGCCTCCTCCCGAGTCGCCGTCTGCGAGATTGATTGATTCGAAGTTGAACCGATTTTCCTGGGGAGGCTCGGAGATCTTGTTCCCCACCGTCGAGTAGTGCCATGCCGACTTGGAGCCGTGTCCCATCAGGATAACGGGCATATCCTCGAACACCGAGTTGCTACCAACAAGGCAATTGCTCCGGATCGTGTCCGGGAACTGATCAAGAGTGGCGGGCAACTGAACCTGGACTGCGGCGATGTCGAGATCGGAGTCGTAATCCAGCAATGTCAGCGGCAATTCCTGTGGTTTGGCTGGAGTGCCAATCCAGAGGAGTGCCTTGGAATTACGGATGACCTTGTCACCCGAGCGAAGCACGTGATTCGCCGTCAGTATATAGAGGGTGCTTCCATCTCTTCCGATGATGATGCCGCCTCCGCTTGTCGTATTTTTACCAAGCGTTCCTGAGATCATGACAACCAAGCGCTTGGCGTCTTCTTTCGTCCTGGCCTGGGCCTCCGCTCTCGCGGATGTGAGCGTGAGAAAGATTGCCAGATAGAGGTGGATGTTGATGAATCTCATGTTTGTCCCGTGTACCAGCGAGCCGTGGAGAGCACGAGGCCGAAGAGGAAGATGACGGACGACCAGAGTAGATGGAGCTTTCGATTGGCGGCCAGCCATTCCAGGAGAGAAGGTTTGAGTTCGCGGACGGTGCTGCCCAAGCCCATTTTGATGCTGCTGACCTCGCCGTGAAAAATGACTGAGATTTGGCCTTTTTCGTCGAGAGTGGCGGAGCGCACCTCACCGTTCGTGATCTGAAGGGTGAGGTGGGTTCCCGCTCGCAGCGGCAGATCCTTGTCGTTGAGCTCCTCCATCACGAGTGAGCCCGAAATGATCGAGGAGAAGGGTGTCACGACCGCGGAGGTCAGTTGCTGCGTGTCATCGAAGCCTTCGAAAGAGAGCTTCGACACGGGCGTCGGCAGGCAGATGATACAACTGGGAGTCGTGGTGGTCGCGACCTCCAGTTGAAAGTCATCCTGGGTGTAGGCTCTGAGTGCGTCTGGAATGGAGAGGGAGAGCGCAACGGGGCGGGCGCCGGTGACGCTCACGCTCGCTGTGCCCAGGAGATCTGCCTGGATCTCCGTGGCCGCATGCTCGAATGCGAAATGCGCTTGGTAGGGAGATACAGCGCTCATGGTGAGCTCAGTGTTATCCGGCACGATGATGGGATTCAGGCTGAGCGTGGAACTGTTCGTCTTCGGATCAGGAAGAGAGACATCCACGTTGAGTCCGCCGGTCTTCTCCGTTGCGCGGTATGAGTTGGGCGCACTCCCGGATTGATCGGGTACTCTCAGCTTCTTCACGCCGGAGGCAGTCAGGCTCGTGATGTCGACGTTGCCGAAGAGCGTGTGTGAGCGGTTGAGTGCCGCTGAAAACTGGGAGGATTTGACACTTAGCTCAATCTCGGTTTTGGTGGTTGGGATCGTCGCGAGTAGCGCGATCAGGAACGCCGCGCTGGATACTGCGATGACGGGTATCCAGTTGATGGGTTTCTTGCGCTCGGGCGCAATGCGATCGGCAAGAGAGAGAAGATGGTTCAGCCGGGCGAGCGAGCGGGGCCGGCTGGTGGCCTTGAGTTCCTCCTCGAGGTTCTGCTGGATGAGCGCTCTCAGTTCCTCCGTTAGCTGGGCACGAGGATCTTTGGATGGGGTATTCATTTTTCCACTTGGACCTGGGGGGCGTGGAGGAAATAGAACTCAGCCGAGAGCGGCTTTTTGAGCTTCGAAATGGCAGACAGCTTTACCCAGTAGATCGCTGGAGTGGGTAGCCATGAGACCGGGATGGAGATTGAGAGTGGCTGGTCGGGAGGGGCCGGGTCGACGTCGAGCTTCTGGTTGCTCAGGACCGTGCTGATCTTGTTGTCCGCGTTGACGGTTCCCAGGGAGATGTAGACCTCCGCGATGCTCGTATCAGGTAACAACCCCACCACGTATTGGTCCACCTTGTCGGAAGCTTTGTTCGTGGCCGCGAGGCTGACTGGAACGAGAACCATCAGCTCCTCGTCCTCGCCAGCAGGCTTGTTGAAGAATGCGAACACACCGAACTCGGTCAGCGGAACCTCCGAACGGATGATCTCCGTGTCCCACTTGTAGAAGGAGTTCTGGCCCGGCTGGTGGGTGTCCATGCGGTAGTAGATGCGGGACTTCAGTCTGGAGGCCCGGAGGTGGACGGTCGTGGCTGGTATGGAAGGCCAGCGAAGGAACACTGTCTCGGTTTGTCTGTAATCCTCGACAGTGGTCGTGAGGGAGCGGGGAGTGAGGCTGGATATTGATTTGGTCTTTGTGAAGAGGCCTTCACACCGATCGCCCCGCTGTCTGTAGGCGAAAGAATTGTTTGTGTCAGTCTCGAGAGATTTGTCGCAGTTGTTGGTCTGGGCGGAACTGCTGGGCGGAAGGAGGAACAGTGCCAGGCCAATCAGGCTGGAGAGATGACGCATGTCAGCTCCTGGTTGGGTGCGTGCTTGGGCTTTGATGGGAGGGGCTTGTTTCTATGGGCGATAGTGTGCATCATCTGACATCAGAATCACAAGTTGCACATGGGGCTTTGACTCTGGTCGTGAGGGTGGTTCGGACCTCCGAAGAGCTGGGGGCCCATTGCCGCTCACCGCTGTTGGTGCCAGGAGGACGCCGGGCAGGAGCGGTTGGGCGCCCTCGCCTGGACGAGTCGTTTGTGTTCATCCGTTGGGGCTGTGCGCGTCCGCCGTTCCGTGCTGTCCTCCAGCGAAACAGCGCCTCTGGCAGGTTGCGCGCCCTGTGGTCCCTCGTGGCGGAGCCGCGCCACTCCACGCAGCACCACGTGAGGCGAAGCAACCCACCCCCGCCATCCCTTGGGAGAGGCGTTGGAGGCGGCTTGGGGGTGTCAGGCGTCAAGCAGGCGGATACGCTGTTCCGCGCCCGACTGAGTGGGCTCGTCTTCATGGGTGGCCGGCAATGACGGAAGAGCGCACGGGACGCGTCGAGCGGCCCATGGAGTTCTGGCTCGAGGATCTGGCGCGGCGCAGGACCTTCGTGAAGCCGGAGCACACCATCCGCGGCTTCTTCTTCAAGGGCATCCTGGAGAACATCCAGACGCTGGGGGACGAGGCGCTGGTGAGGCGTTGCCTGGAGGCGTGTGGCCAGGAGTCCTTCGTGGACTTCTTCAGCTACTCCACCGACCTGCTGTTCCCCATCCTCTTCACCGCGCTGCCCACGCTCGCCGAGCGGCATGGAGGCGCGGAGGCCGCGCTGCGGCAGATCGGGCGGCAGGCCTCCACCGACTTCCTGGCGTCCGTGGCCGGCAGGGCGATGTTGTTGATGTCCCAGGGGCGGCCCCAGTCGTTGATCAACAGCCTGCCGGCCGCCTTCCGCGTGGCGATGAGCTACGGAAGCTCCCAGGTGGAATGGCTGGGGCCGCGCGCGGGGCGTCTCAGCGCGCGGGGCGGCTTCATGCCTCCCCCGTTCCACGAGGGGCTGCTGTGGAAGCTTCTCGAGGCGGCGGGGGCCCGGGGCATCCAGGCCACCGCGCGTCCGGAGGGAGACCTCGACATCGTGTGCGAGTTCTCCTGGGAGTGAGCGTCCCCGCCCGGCCGCCTACGGAGCGGTGCGCTGACGCAGGCGCGGCGGCAGGTGCGGTGCGAACTCCTCGAACTGGGGCTCCACCCGGGCCGGCGTCGTGTCCTTCAGCCCGGTGGTGGCGATCCCCGCCCAGCGGCGCACCGTTTCGACGGCCTGTGCGTTCTGCTCGCCGGGGAGCCGGCTGATGTTGCTGCCGTGGTTTCCGCCCGGCACCTCGTACAGGTACGAGTCCCTGGCGTCTCCCAGCGAGTAGGCCGCCGCGCTCCACGGATCCAGCTCGCCGTAGATGAACATCAACCGCTCGCCCTGCGTGGACACCCAGTCCTGGATGTCCTGCATGGCCTGATCGCGGAAGACGAGCGGCACACCGGACGGCGCATACACCGGCGCGGTGTCCGTGTCCGGGAAGTGGATGAGGCTCCCGAGGAAGGCCTCGTACGGCCGGGGCCAGCCCAGCTCCACCGCCGCCTGGTAGTAATAAGCCGCGTAGTAACCGAGGCCGCTGGAGCCGTTGTCGGCGAACGTGGCCAAGCCCACCTGGCTATTCATCACCGCCAGCAGTTCCGGGCCCGTCGCCTCGCTCCCCGGGAACAGGTCGCAGTTGGCCGGTGAGTTGTACTGCCAGAAGCCGAAATAGGTCTCGATGACGGCATGCTCCAGCGCCTTCTCGAAGCCGAGCTGCGTGTAGGTCAACCCGTTGTCCTCGGCGTAGGTGCGCAGCAGCCCCAGCATCTCCTCGCGCCGCTCCAGCACCGTGCGCTGGAAGGTGTGGATGCGCTCGCGGCAGTCGGCCTGGGCGGCGCCACCGACAGCGTCCTGGAAGGCGGGGAAGCGCGCGTCGTCCCGGCGGGCGATGGGCGCCACGTACGCCACCGTCGCGTCCACGTCGTTCGGGTAGAAACGCCGGAAGAACACCACCGTCTCGCCTCCCTTGCTGGCCCCCGTGGACAGCCAGCGGCCGCCATAGAGGGGCTTGAAGGCCTGGACGATCCGGTGGAAGTCCTGGGCGGACTGCTGGACGGTCAGCTGGCTCCAGTCCGCGGGCTCCGGGCGGCTCGGCGGGAAGAAGCGGTGCTCGACGGAGAGCTGGTTGGCGCTCAGCAGCGACGTCAGCTCGCGCCGGCTCGGGCTCGTGGAGACGTAGTAGCCGCCGGTGTAGAGCACCATGGGCGCCGTGTCCGACGTGTGCAGCAACGTCAGGCGCTGCTGGAAGCGCTGGCACCCCGGGCGGGAGTGATCCGCCGGCTGGTCGTACTGCATGATGAAGAAGCGGTAGCCCGTGGGCAAAGTCGCTCCCTTGGGATTCTCCTGCACGGTGAGCCCGGGGATGGCGCGCAGCCGCTCCAGGATGTCCACCGACGTGTCCTGGAGGAGGGCCTTGTTCGCCACCGTCTCCGTGAAGGCCAGGCTGGTCCCACACTGATTCGTGCCCGCATCCGGCTGCTCGGTGCCAGCGTCGGGCTGCTCGGTGCCAGCGTCCGGTTGCTCGGTGCCGCCATCGCCGACACCCTCATCCGGGGAGGGCTTGGGGTTGTCGCCACAGGCTCCCAGGCTGAGCAGGAGCAGAAGGGGCGTAATCAGGAAGGGGGACCGGGTGATGGGGCCGGTGTCTCTCATGGACTCCTCTGTCGATTCGCGCGGGCCCCGTGCGTGGGGCGGCGCGCGATGGTACCGCGCCCTTCTGATCCTCTGCCCCGGGCCATGTCGGGGCCGAGGCGCCGGTGTGCCCCCCTCTCGGTATCGCCTTCCTGCTGAGACACCGGGTGAAGGCGGTGATAGAATCCAAAACCTGTATTTCAGTAACAAGCTTATTTGTTTTGAGCCGCATCGAGCCGACCCGGCGTACCCCCACCGCCGCCCGTCCCCCCCCGAAGGAGCGTGCCCTCATGCTGGACATCCACATTGGCTTCATGGACGAAGAGGTGAAGCCGGTCCTCGAGCAGATGATGCGCTTCAACAAGGACGAGGACACGCCGGCCGAGAAGTACGGCAATCACGTCGAGAAGTCCGGCGAGTACTCGCTGCTCTTCCGGCTGGCGTTCAGCCGGCTCATGCTGCTGCACCGCGAGCGGCCCATCATCGTCATCGAGCGCAACGCGGTCACCGACTCGGCCATCCTCTTCGAGAAGGTCCAGTCCGAGTACGCGCTCAAGTCGTGGGAGCACGGGGCCACCGTGCGGCTGAGCAGTGGCGATACGGCGATGTATTCGAACCCGCCGTCCAATCGGGGCGCGGGTCTCGAGTACATCGGCAAGATCGCGGCCGGCCTGTCAGCGGCGGTGAAGGAGAGCAAGACGGCGGAGAAGGTCGCCACGCGCAAGAACGCGGACGCCAAGATCAAGTCCGACCTCGGCGATCTCGCCTACACCGTCCTTGGCTACAAGCTGGACAAGCTGGGCAGTGACGTCGACCCGCTGGTCATCGTGCGCGCCCCCGAGATGGGGCTGCAGCCGGATCTGATCCGGGTCCACCTGAGGACCATCCTGCGAGGGCTCGGACTGGCCATCGAGAAGAAGGGGGCCGCCGACATCAACATCACGGTCTACGGCGCGGGCGGGGCCCAGGTGCCGCATACGCGTCCCGGGGAGCTGCGCTACACCTGGGGCAGCTTCTATGTCGGCGTCGAGCACAACAAGGCGACGACCGGGCCCCACGACAAGTGGAAGGGAATCATCGCCTACGCCACCCCCGAGGAACACGTGGAGTTGTTCTCGGAGGTGGGCGAGAAGGCCAAGGACACGCTCGCGAAGGCCAAGACCGCGTTCCTGAAGAACGAGGAGGTGGACGCGAAGATCCGTGGCATTTGCGAGGCCTTCAAGAAGAGCTCGCGGAGCAAGACGGGCTACACGCTCAGCCTGACGGCCTCGTTCTTCATCCCCGGTGACTTCAAGGCGGCGGCGAACCAGAAGGGAATCGACGGGGACGTGGCCATGGAGGACTACCACCTCCTCAAGGTCATCCACAGCATCAAGAAGGACATGACCCAGACGTCCGGGGTGCACAAGTACCCCTCGCTGGGAAGCTCCACGGTGATGCGCATCGACTGCGACCCGCCCGAGATCGATCAGGACGTGTTCAACAAGTTCGCGAAGTGGGCGCTCGATTACCGCTGGACGCGGCAGCACTACATCTCCGCGATCATCTGGGGCCTCCAGGGTCTGGAGCTGAGCAAGATCGATTGGAACTACGCGGACTGGACCTTCCCTCGCGACCACATCAAGAGCGACGCGAGCCTGCGCAAGCACTTCTTCATCGTCGAGCAGGACGGCGCCAAGCGCGTCCTGTGCCCCTTCTACACGGAGGTGGCCTGCGATCTCCTGGAGTCGATCCGCAAGGCGAAGAACGCGGCGGAGCTGAACGACGTGTTCCTGGTCCACCTGCGTGACAAGGACGGCAAGCCGCTCCCGCTCACGACGATGTCCTACGTGACGCAGTACTACCCGGCCATGAAGGACCTGGCCGAGAAGATCAAGAAGGGCGCTTCCGCGGGGTTGAGCGCGCCAGACAGCCGTGAGGGCGAGGCGCTGCGGCAGAACATCGACAAACTGGTGACGCTGATGGGCGCCATCTACATCATGCACCGCCAGGTCCGTAAGGAGGACGGCGGCTGGCCCATCTGGGCGCGGCCCGGGTGGGGCGCCTACCGCCATGGTGAGTTCGCCACGGTGTGCCCCTCCATCAACCGCGCCGATGCCCAGACGCGCATCAAGGCCATCTGGTGTGACGGGGCCAATGGCAACCTGGACCGCGCCTTCTACAAGTCCACCAACATGGTCGCGCTGCAGATCGAGGCCATCCGGGGCATCGGTGGCCAGGTGGGCCTGCGCGAGCACACGCAGAAGTGGAGTGGCGTGATGCAGGAGCTCAAGGGCAAGGCGCAGGAGATCCAGGACCGGGGACCGCTCCGGGCCCAGGCCGGTGAGCAGGCCCGGATGAATACCATCCGCTCCGGAATCATGGCGCGCCTGCTCGAGCTGGAGCGGACGGACCCCGTCATGCGGCTGCTGCGCCAGGCGGCCCGCGAGATGTGGCAGCGGCAGCAGACCCAAAGTACGGCCCTGGTGGTCTACACGGGAAATCAATAGCGGAGCGCGCCATGCCCTACGCCGTGCAGCCGGGGGACCTCGTCGTCCCCTCGTATTGGCCGAACTCCGGCTGGAGCCCGTGGCACGAGCACCCGGCCTTCGAGGTCGCGGAGCTGCCGCGTGGCTCGCTCATGTTCCAGGCGCTCGAGCGCTACATCAACGGCAACATCGAGGCCCGGAGCTTCCGCGCGAAGAAGGCGGAGCGCACCCGCATGCAGCGGGCCGAGGCCATCGTCAAGGACACGAGCGGCAAGTACAACGCGCAGTGGAAGCTGAGCGCGGCCCACCGGTTGAAGGAGAAGCCCGAGAACGGAGGGACGACGCCGCCTCCCAGCTCGGGGCCGGTGGACGTGGCGAAGATCCTCATCGTCCGGAACGAGCCGCTCTGGGAGCGCTACGAGAACAAGCGGTACGTGCTGCGCTCCAAGGCCGGCACGTCCTTGAAGGGCATGGCCTACAACACCTTCGAGCCCGTGGAGTGGACGCATGTGATGGACCATCCCTGTCCCGGCTGGCGCTCGTTGCCCGTGCTCAACGCTCTCCATGGCGAGGTGCTCATGTTCCACGGCACCAGCAAGGACGTCATCCCGCTCATCGCCGCGGGCGGGTTCGATCCGAGCCGGTGTCAGAACCGCGGCAAGGACACGCCGGACTACGGGCTGCTCGGCAAGGGCTCGTACTTCACGGACTCGTTCTCCAAGCTCATGGTGTACACGGGCTGCAACAAGTGCGGGGATGCCGAGTGTGCCTGCAACTCGAGCAAGACGCCGCTGCTGCCCAGCAACCGCTACTCCATGCTGTGCCGGGTGCTGCTCGGCAGCATGAAGCGGCGCAAGCCCTTCTCGGATGTCAGCGCCGAGGAGATCCGCGCCGAGGACCTGCACTCGTTGGACAATACGGCCTTCGACTCGGTGATGGGCATCGGGCCCGACAACCGCGTCGATACGCAGATCACCCCGACCAACGAGTTCATCATCAAGGACTCCGCCCAGGCCTACCCCGAGTTCATCATCTACTGGCGGAGGCGGCGCCTGCTGGTCTCCAAGCTGTGAGCCGCGGCGCGGGCTTCACGCGGCGCAGGTGAAGTGCACACCCTCCACCCAGCCGAGCGCGGTGAGGGCGGACCGGATCTCGTCGCGGATGCCTCGCACTCCCACCGCCGCGACGAGGTGCGTGTCCTCCGGCGGGGCTCCCAGGGACTCCGGTGGGTCCACCGGAATCCCGTGGATGCGCGTGCCCACCTTGCGCGGGTGCACGTCGATGAAGCGCTCCACCCGCGCCCCCTCCGCGAGCAGGAAGCGCGTGAGCGTGAGCCCTCCCGGGCCCGTGCCCCAGACCGTCAGTGGACGCCCCGCCACCTCGCGGCTGCGCGCCAGGTAGCGCGCCTTCACCCAGATGAATCGCTTGTGCGCATACCTCGGGTCCGTGCGTGTCAGCCGCTCCGTGCTGTCCCTCCAGCGCAACAGCACCTCGGGCACGTTGTGCATCCCATGACCCTGGTGGATGAGCTTCAGCCACAGGTTGTAGTCCTCCGGGAAGTCACCGTGCTCCCAGCCGCCCGCCGCCACCACCGCCTCCCGTCTCAGGCACACCGAGGGGTGGCAGATGGGGCTCTCCACGAAACGCTCGCGGTGCAGCCGCTCGGGCGTGGTGAGCCCGTTGAGCCATGCCGCGTAATCCCTCATCGAGGGGCTCACCGGCTGGTCCTCGCGGAACAGCTCCACGCCGGTGCCCACCCCGCCCAGGCCCGGGTTCGCCTCCAACGCCGCGACGCTCGCCTCCAGGCGCCGCGGCAGCGCCTCGTCATCCGCGTCCATCCGCGCCACGTAGGGCGAGGTCGCATGGGAGAGGGCGAGGTTGAGCGCCGCCACCAGCCCGCGGCCTTGCCCCTCCAGCACCTCCACCCGGGCGTCCCGCGCCGCCAGCCCCTCGAGCACCCCGCGCGTCCCGTCCGTCGAGCCGTCGTCCACCGCGAGCACCCGGATTTCACGCAGAGTGCCTTCCAGGAGGCTCTCCACCGCGCGCGCCACGGTGCGCTCGGCGTTTCGGGCGGGCAGGAGGACGGTGACGACCGGAGGCGGCATCCTGTGTAGACTGCCCCACCCATGGGTGGCGTGAGAAACGGCAATGACGCTGGCTCGCCTCCGTCCGGGCCGGGCACTGGCGTGTCCGAGCTCGTGGAACGGCACCGCCAGAGCGCCGCCCGCCTGCTGCTCGAGGGCCATGCCGCCCACGCCTTCGGCGAGCTGGTGCGCGCCAGCCGCTCCCTGCCCATGACGCCGCGGCTCGCCTCGGCGCTCGTCACCTTCTCCCTGCGCGCGGGCACCGAGGCCGCCGCCATCGCGCTCCTCTCGTCCGCGCTCGGCACCACCCGGGGCGAGGCCCGCCGCGCCGTGCGGCTGCAGCTCGCCCGCGTGCTGCGCCGGGTGGACCAGCTTCCCCGGGCCGTCGAGGCGCTCCAGGCGCTCGTCGACGAGTCCCCCGAGGACCGCCGCGCCCGCCGGTTGCTCGATGTCCTCTTCCGCCGTCTCTCCCGCCACGCGGCCGAGCGTGAGGCGGAGGCCGAGGCCCTCTCGGTTCCCATCGTGCAGGGCCAGGCCCTCGTGGAGGAGCCGGCACCCGCGGACGAGCGCGCCGCCGAGGATCGGAGCGCGACCGTCGAGTTCTCCTCGCCCTGGCTGGAGGAGGAGCACACCGTGGAGGCCTCGAGCCCGCCGGATGCGCGCTTCGTGCCGCGTGCCTCCCCGCCCCGGACCGAGACCCCCCCGGCGCCCGTCGATGACCGGACCCGGACCGTCCTCGAGCTGGAGCTGCCCGCGCTCTGGCCTTCGCTCGACGAGGAGGCCACCTCCGAGGCGTCCGGTCTGCCCTTCGCGGTCTCCGGCATTCCCGCTGCTCCGCCCCGGGACGACTTCGCCGGGGATGCCTCCAGCCATCGGCGCACGACCCTCGAGGTCACCGAGCGTTTTCCGGAGGACGAGGACACCTCCACCGAAGCGCCTGTCCCCCGGCCCGAGTCCCCGCTCGTTCCTCCTCCGGCCGGGGTGAGGCCGGACGCTCCCGTGCCCTGGAGCAGCGATGAGGACACCGAGCCGTCCCGGCGCATGGTGCCCCGGCGGGAGGATCCGGAGGAGACGCGCCAGGAGGCCCAGCTCATCGCCCGCAGGGCCTGGCCCGAGCTGGCGCAGTTCTACCTGGACCGCGCCGATGGCTCGAAGGACCTGGACGTCCGCGCCGAGACCCTCACCCGGCTCGCCGAGCTGCTGGAGAACGAGCTGCAGGACATGGCGGGCGCCGCCCGGGTGTACGGGCAGATCGTCGCCCTCACCGGGGACCATGCCGCGCTCGCCGAGCAGGTGCGGCTCGTGTCCCAGCGCTCCGATGGGGAGGACTGGGTGGTGTGGCGCGTGCTCGACGAGGCGGTGCAGCGCGCGAGCAACCCCCGGGCGCGTGCCGCCGCCTTCCTGGCTCGCGGCGAGCGGCTGCTGTCCACCGGAGAGACAGCCCGGGCCCGCGCGGACTTCGAGGCCGCGGTGGCCATCTCCCCCCACTCGCTGCCGGGCTTGATGGGGCTCGCCCGGTGCGTCTCCGGGGAGGACCGGGCCCGGGCCGCCGAGCGCCTGCGCGCCGCGCTCGCCGCCGTGCCCCGCCGCACGCCCCACCGCGCCGAGGGACTGCGCTGCCTCGCGGAGGTCGCCGGAGGGCCGCTGGCCGATGCGCGGCTCGCCCACTGGGCCTGGTCGGAGGTGCTCGCGGAGAACCCCGAGGACGTGCACGCGCAGGACCAGCTCGTGGAGCTGACGCGGCAGCTCGGCGACAGGGCCGGGTTGAGCCGCCTGCTGCGCTCGCGCATCGCCCGCGAGCCTCGGGGACTGGCCACGCGCAAGGTCCGCCTGGAGCTGGTGGCCACGCTGGAGGCCGGAGGGGAGCGCGAGGCCGCCCTCACCGAGCTGCGCCAGGCGGTGCGTTTCGAGCCCGGCCACAAGGAGGCGTGGCTGCTGCTGGTGGAGCGCCTCATCGCCTCGAAGCAGAACGGCGAGGCCGCGTGGGCCATGGAGCACGCCGCCACCGCCACCGAGGATGATGACGAGCGGCTCGGCACCTGGGAGCGGCTGGCGCGCTTCTGCCGGGAGGTGCTCGGAGACGCGGCGCGCGCGCAGGTGTACGCCAACCGGGCGGAGAACCTGCGCAAGGCCATCGCCGAGCGCGTGGCGCCCGCGCTGCACCCCGAGCCGCCGCGCAGCGCCGTCCCCAAGAGGGAGTCGAGTGGCTCGCGCACCGGCATCCTCATTCCTCCTCCGGGTGGCGTGGAGCTCACGCCCACCCCGGCCCCGGCATCGCCCACCTCCGGCCCCGAGTCCGCGCCCACGGTCCTCGAGATGCCCGCGGTGGTCCTGCCCGCCCCCGCGAGCCGTCCGCCTCCGCCAGCGGCCCGGGAGCCCGCTCCGGCGGGCCCGGCCAGGACCCCGGCTCCGGCCGCGCCCGAGGAGCCTCCCGACGCTCCGATGCCCGTGGAGAGCACCCGGTTCATCGCCTGGGAGGCGCCCCCGGGAAAGATGGTCCCCGGGCGCCGCCGGGCCCGGGGCGGTGGCTCGGTCTCCTCGCCCGAGCCGCTCACGCCCTCCACGTCCTCCAGGCCCGCGCTGGCCCCGGCCGCTGCTCCGGCTTCACCTCCGGCGCCGGTTCCGGCTCCCGCTCCGGCCCCGGCGCCGGTTCCGGCTCAGCTGGAGAGCGCGCGGCCGGCGGCCATCGAGCGCGTGCGCGAGCGGCCCCTCGACGCGGCGGCCTACCGGGAGCTGTCGGCCTTCTTCACGAGCCGTGGCGACTCGGCGCGAGGCTCGCTGATGGGGGAGGTGTCCGCGGCGCTGCTGGGGGAGAAGGACACCGTCTGCCTGCCTCCACGCCGCAAGCTCACCCCCGAGGAGCGCGCGGGCTTGCGCCACCCCGGCCTGCGCAACCCGGCGGGTGAGCTGCTCGCCTCCGTGGGACAGGCCCTCGTCCGCCTCTTTCCCACCTTCGGCCGGGCCTCGGGCTCCTCCGAGCCGCTCCGGCCAGACTCGGGCCCTGGCGCCCGCGCCGCCCTGGAGGTGCTGCAGTCCGTGGCCCGCCTGCTCGACGTGAAGCTCCCGGAGCTCTACCTCTCCGAGGACGATGGCCCGCCCTTCACGCTCGTGCACCCGGGAGCCCCGCGCCTGCTGGTGGGACGGCTCGCGGTGCGCCAGGTGCTGCCGGAGACGGAGCTGCGCTTCTTCGCGGGGCGCGCCTTGTCCTGCCTGGGGCCGGACCTGCTCGCGCTGCGCTGCTTGAAGAAGGACCAGCTGCTGCGCGCGGTGGCCATCCTCGCCTCGGTGCTGCGCGGCGGGACGGAGTTCGGCCCCGAGTCCCGGGTGGTGCGCGAGGCCCTGCACCCCAACGCGCGGGCCCGGGCGCTGGCGCTGCTGGAGTCGGCCCAGCGGGAGTTCGACGCCGCGGCGCTCGCGGAGGCGGCGCGCCACTCGGCCAACCGCGCGGGGCTCGTCGCGTGTGGAGGCCCGGGGCCGGCCGTGGCGGCGCTGCGGGCGCTCAAGTCCAGCGAGCAGGAGCTGGTGGAGCTGGTGCGCTTCTCCGCCTCCGAGCGCTACCTCCCGCTGCGCGGCTGAGGGCTCACTGCACCTGCACCTTGAAGGTGAGGGCGACGAGCCGTCCGTTCTCTCCGCCGAAGTCGTGGCGGTACGCCACGTCGATGCCGCCTCCGGGCGTCATCACGCCGATGCCCACGCCGAGCTGGGAGGAGCGGGTGAAGCCGTCCCAGGTGTAGCCGGCGCGAAGCGGGAAGCTCTGTCCGAGCAGGTACTCCAGGCCGCCGCTGTAGGTGAGCGTGGTGCGGCCATGGGTCTCGAAGTCGGCGCGCACGTCGGCGGCGAGGGTGAGCAGGCCGGCGAACACTCCGGCATGGGCCGAGTAGTAGCGGGTGAGCTCGGCGTTGCCGGTGCCGATGAGGTTATGGGCGGAGATGCCCAGGGAGATGACCGGAGCGGGGCGGAAGATGATGCCGGCGTCACCGGTGATGGCGTTGGCCTGCCGGGCGCCGCGCAGCAGCAGGTAGCGCGAGGAGACGCCGACCATCAGGTTGTTGCCGAAGGGCACCGCGAGGCCCACGGTGTTGAGGTGTCCGGTGGCGCGCTCGACGCCCTTGCCGAGGGAGATGAGCTGGTAGCTCACCCCGGCGGCGAGCAGGCTGGTGGACGAGTCGGCCAGGGCCACCATGCCGAAGGCATCCTTGCCCACCCAGTCCCAGGCGCCGGTCAGCTCGACGCGGTAGGTGCGGAAGGCGGCGAGGGCGGCGGGGTTGCCGGTGCCCGACTCGGCTCCGACGCCCAGGGCCCGCCAGGCGCCGCCCATGCCATAGGCGCGAGCGCTGAGGATTTCGCGCAGGTCCTCGGCGCGCGGCTGGCGCGAGGTCTCGGCCGTGGGGTTCTCCTGGGCCTGGGAGAGGGGGGCGAGCAGGAGGACGAACAGGAACGTCAGACGGTGCCACATCCACATGGGGGGTCATCCTAACTGCCTTGAAGCAGGGGAGGGCCATCACTAGATTCGCCGCCCCATGAAAGAGCCATTGAACCGCAAGAGCGTGAAACCAGCCGGAGCGGCCGTGATGAAGCGCGCGGTGCTCGCGCTGGGAGTGCTGGCGGCGATGAGCGCGGGCGCGTACGTGCTGCCGGGCGGCTCCATCCTGCGCCGGATGGTGGCGGCGCGCGAGGAGCTGCCATCGACGACGCTGAAGGCGGACGGCTCGCTGCACTTCTACGGGCCGGGGGTGAACGAGGCCGGAGCGGCGCTGGGCCTGCCGACGGACCGGCCGGAGCTGGAGGCGGACGGCACGGTGTACCTGAGGCTGCCGGGCCGGTGCCGTTTCGAGGCGAAGGCGCGGGAGGGGAACACGGTGGCGGCGGTGTCCTCGGGGGGCCGCAAGCGGGTGGAGGGGGCGGAGATTCCGGCGTTGTCGGAGGCGGTGCAGCAGGTGTGCGCGGTGCTGGGAGTGCGCGCGGAGTCGGCGGTGGAGGGGCGCGAGGTGGTGGAGACGCACCTGCGCTCGCTGGGAATCGAGTCGCGCACGACATCGCTGGCGCGCTTTGGCGGCGACGTGGTGTACGTGCTGGGGCAGCAGGCGGAGGGCAAGCCGCAGTTCTGGGTATACAAGGACGGCTTCCGGCCGGCGCGGCTGAGGTACAAGGACGGGAAGGGGACGGCGTGGGACGTGCGTTTCCTGGACTACACCTCGCCGGCGACGGGCGAGATGCTGCCGCGGAGCATCGAGGTGTGGCGCGGGGCGGATCGGGTGATGCGCTTCACGGTGCTCACGGGCGACACGAGGGCGAAGCTCGCCGACACGCTCTTCTGAAAGAACCCCTCTCCCCCCGGGAGAGGGACAGGGTGAGGGTGCCACGGGTCCCAGGTTGAGCCCGTGCATGCTCCCTCTCCCTCTGGGAGAGGGTTGGGGTGAGGGTGTTCGCGCTGTGAGGTGCCATGTCCGAGGAAGATCGGCAGCGATGGAACACCCGCTACAGCCAACAAGAGGGGACGCGGGAGCCGTCGCCGTTCCTCCGCTCGCTCGCGGACCGGCTGCCGGGGAAGGGCCGGGCGCTCGACGTGGCGGGAGGGGCCGGGCATGACGCCCTGTGGCTCGCGAGGCGTGGCCTGGACGTCACCCTGGCGGACGTCTCGGACGTCGCGCTCGAGCGGGCCGCGGAGGCCGCGCGCGAGGCAGGAGTGCCCCTGCGGCTCCAGCGGCTGGACGTGGAGACGGAGCCCCTGCCCCCCGGGCCCTTCGATGTCGTGCTCTGCCTGAACTTCCTCTGGCGTCCGCTGTTCGCGGAGGTCTCGAAGGTGCTCGCGCCGGGCGGGCTGCTCGTCTTCGCCCAGCCGACCCGGAGCAACCTCCAGCGGCACGCACACCCCTCGGCCCGCTTCCTGTTGGAGGACGGGGAGCTGCCCGGGCTGCTCCAGGGGCTGGAGATCGTCTCGTACACCGAGGGATGGACGGAGGAAGGGCGGCACGAGGCCCGCCTGGTGGCGAGTCTGCTATGAGCGGCTCATGGATTGGTTCTGGAGTCCGGTTGGAATCGGTGTGCTGTGGCTCGTCCTTCACTGCGCCGACTATTTTCTCACCATCGCCTCGGCCAGGCTGAAGGCCCGGGGAGAGCTCGGGAAGCGGGTGGAGATGGGGGGGAGCATCGAGCTCAATCCCCTCTTCGTGCAGGCGGTGGAGAAGGGGCAGTGGGTGTCCAAGCGGTTTCTCCTGACGCTGGCGTTCGGGGCGCTCGTGTTCCCCCTGGCGGTGGCGTACTTCGACTGGGTGACGGAGCAGGGGGAGGCGGACCTCCGTGGTTTTTCGGAGGCCATGTGTGGCGCCCTGGTCGTGACGCGCTTCGCGGTCATCTCCATCCACCTGCAGAACCTCGCGCTCTTCCGGCGGATGATTCACGTGCCCGAGGCGTCGATTGTCAGCCTGCGCTACGACCGGGGCACGGTCATGATGATGACCCGGGCCCGGAAGCTGGAGTTGCTGGCCTTCTGCGCGATCGCCGTCCTCGTGAGCGGCCGGCCCTTCTTCCTGGGAGGCCTCGCGGCGACCCTCGGCCTCGTCGCCATGCTGTTCCTCTGGGGCCGTCGTCAGGTGTCCACCCCGGCCTCCGGCTCCTCCGCGCGAGCGGGTACTTGAGCTCGTAGGGGCTCACCGCACGTGCTGATAGACGCGCAGCAGCGTGGCGGGTGACATGCCCAGCCGGTACAGCAGCGGAAAGCCATTCACCGCGAGGAAGTAGAACACCGGCCGCGCGAGGAATCGTCGGCCGGACACCGTGACACGTGCATCCACCGTGCGGATGCGTCCCTCGCGCGACAGCCGTGTGGACAGCTCCAGGTCCTCCATCAGCGGCTGCGCGGGGAAACCGCCCACGCGGCGGAACACGTCGGCGCGGATGAACACCGCTTGGTCCCCGTAGGGCAGCCGCGTGTACCGCGACCGCAGGTCCGCGAGGTGCAGCAGCGGTCCGAGCCAGGAGCGGCGGCCCGTGTCGTTCACGGTCCACGTCTTGAACGCTCCGGCCACGACGCGCGGATCCTCCAGGGTGTCGCGCACATGCCGGGGCGCATCGGGGGGCAGGGCGACGTCCGCGTGGAGGAACCACAGCACGTCCCCTCGGGCCGCCGCGGCGCCCGCGTTCATCTGCGAGGCCCGCCCCCGAGGCGCGGAGAGCACGCTGACACCCGGGTACTCGCGGGCCCGTGCCACGGTGGCATCCGTGCTCCCTCCATCCACCACGAGCACCTCGCCGAGGTCCGGCCCGAAGGCCGCCAGCTCCGCGAGCCGCTGCCCGATGCGCTTCTCCTCGTTGAGCACGGGGAGGATGAGGGAGATCACCGCCGCAGCTCCCGGAGCGCGGCCTCGGTGGCCGGAGCCCGCAGCCGCCCCGAGGCCAGTTCCGACTCCAGGCGCGAGAGATCCTCGGGGACGTCCACGTCGAAGAACGGCGCCACGCGCGCCACGGTGAGCCCGAGCGACACCAGCCGCTCCTCGGTGCGCGCGAGCGTCTCGGCCTGGCTCCAGGGCAGGTGGACGAAGGCGCCCACGGGCAGGCGCCGCAGCGCGAGCAGGTAGAAGCCCCCATCCTCGCTCGGGCCGAACACCGCGTCCGCGTGCGCGAGCCCCGCCCAGGCCGCTTCCAGGTGCTCGGGAGACAGACCCGGGCTGTCGGCTCCGAGGGCAATCGCTACGGGGTAGCGCTCCAGGGCCCGCAGGAGGACGCGCTCCATGCGTGCCCCCAGGTCTCCGTCTCCCTGGGGCCACACCTCCACCGGCCCGGGCAGCAGGCCCTCGGGCCAGGGCCCAGGCGAGGCCAACACCGGAGCGGCCCACGGCACCTGCGTCACCAGGGCCCACGTGTCTTGAATGAAGGCGCGGGCGAGCCGTGCGGCCCCCTCGGCGCCGAGCGCGGGAGCCAGGCGTGTCTTGGCCTCTCCCGCACGGGGCGGCTTGGCGAAGACACAGAGGGCGGCCTCGGGAGTCATCGGAGCCATGCGCGCCTCATCGCCGCCAGGCGAGCAGCCCGGAGAGGAAACCCTTCGCCCGGGGCGTGAGCCGTCGCCGGTTCCACGCATCCCCGAGCCGTTTCAGCACCTCGCCCCGGGTGGGGTAGGGGAGCACGGTGTTGGCCAGCGCTCCCACGGAGAGGCCCGCGGTCATCGCCAGCGCGAGCTCGCCGATGTTCTCCCCGGCGTGCGCGCCCACGAGGGTGCCGCCGAGCAACCGGCCGGACTTCGCGTCCACGTGGAGGCGCCCGAAGCCCTCGGTGTCGCCCTCGACGATGGCGCGGTCCATCGAGGACATGGGCACGGTGAGGGTGACGGCACCGAGGGCCTCTGCCTCGTGCGAGGTGAGGCCCACGTGGGCCACCTCGGGGTCCGTGTACGTGCACCAGGGAATCACCAGCGCGCTGGCCTTCTTGCGGCCGAAGAAGAGGGCATTCTGCAGCGCCACGCGGGCGAGCGCATCCGCGGCATGGGTGAACTTGAAGCGCGAGCAGATGTCCCCCGCCGCGTAGACGCGCGGATTGGAGGTGCGCAGCTGCTCATCCACCTCGACACCGTGAGGGCCATGGCGGACTCCGGCGGCCTCGAGTCCCAGGCCTCCCACTTCCGGTGCACGGCCGGTGGCCACCAGCAGGGCCTCGCCCTCCACCGCGCCCTCCACGCCGTCGCGCTCGAAGTGCAGGCGCTTCACCGGACCGTGCGACTCCACCCGGGTGACCCGGACGCCGAGGTGCAGGGTCATGCCCTCGGCCTCGAAGCGCCGGGCCAGACACTCGCTGACGTCCGGGTCCTCCTTGGAGAGCAGGCGCGCCTCGCGGCTGACGAGCGCCACCCGGGCCCCGAGCCGCTGGAAGGCCTGGGCCAGCTCGCAGCCGATGGGACCGCCTCCGAGCACCACCAGCCGCGGAGGCAGCGCGGTGAGGGTGAAGATGCTTTCGTTGGTGAGGTAGCCCGCCTCCTCGAGCCCTGGAAGCTCCGGCACGGTGGGACGGCCCCCGGTGGCGATGAGGGCACGCGCGAAGGAGAGGCGCTGGCCGGCCACCTCCACCGCGTCGGGCGCGACGAAGCGGCCCTCGCCGAGGAACACGTCCACGCCCAGGCCGCGGAAGCGCTCGGCCGAGTCGTGGGGGGCGATGCCCGCGCGCAGCGAGCGCACCCGCCCCATCACCCGCGCGAAGTCCACCCGGGGCTCGCCGGCCTCCACGCCCCAGGCGCCCGCGCCGCGCACGGTGGCGGCCACGCGCGCCGAAGCGAGCAGGGCCTTGGAGGGCACACAGCCGAAGTGGAGACAGTCGCCGCCCAGCAGCCGCCGCTCGATGAGGGCCACCTTGCCGCCGAGCCCGGCCGCCCCCGCGGCGGCCACGAGGCCCGCGGTGCCCGCGCCGATGACGACGAGGTTGTAGCGCCCCGAGGGGGTGGGGTTCTTCCAGTCCGCCGGGTGGGTGAGCGCGGTGAGCGCGGCGTCGTGGGCGTCCCCCTCGAGCAGGTGCGGGACGTTCACGTCGGGGTCTCCTTCAGCGTGGCATCCAGGGCCCGGCGCGCCAGGCGGGTGACGTACACGGTGACGAGGAGGGTGGCGGCCAGCCCGCCCCAGAAGAGGAGCAGTCCGGACAGGCCGGCGTCGGGGCGTTCGCCGCGGGAGAGCTGCGCCACGCTCGTCACCAGCGAGCCCAGGTACACGTAGAGCACCGTGGCGGGCAGCATGCCGAGCAGCGTCGCGAGCGCGTAATCACGCAGGCGCACGCGGGTGAGCGACAGGGAGTAGTTGAGCACGCTGAAGGGGAAGAGGGGCGAGAGGCGCAGCAGCAACACCACCTTGAAGCCCTGGGCGGCCACGGCGCTGTCCACGGCGGTGAACTTCGGCAGGCCCACGAAGCGGCGGCCCAGCCGCTCACGCAGGACGGTGCGCCCGAGCAGGAGGGAGACGAGGGCGGACAGATTGCTCGCCAGCACCACCAGCAGCGAGCCGTACACGGGCCCGTAGACGAAGCCGGCGCCCATCGTCAGCACCGAGGCGGGCATCATCAGCACCGTCGCCACCCCGTACAGGACGACGTAGAGCCCCGCGCCCGCCATCCCCATGCCGCGGATGCTCTCGACGGCGCCCAGCAGCCACGTGTCCACGGGCAGCAGCACGAAGGCGAGCACCCCTGCCGCCACCACCCCTGCCGCCGCTGCCCATCGCCCGATGCCACGTGCCATGTCCATCTCCTGACGGCCCTCGAGGCGCTCGTGACGCTGCCGTGAGGCTCCAGTCGTAGCCCAGGATGCCCGGCGGGCGGCCCTTCTTTCGCTCATGGCCCCGTGCGTCGTGGGATACCCGGCGGTCCCGGTGGTTTCCCGGACGGCCCCGCCGTAGTAGGGGGGGCACCATGTCGCCCCAGAAGATTCCCGTCCCCCGCGAGGCCGCCGGCGAGCGGCTCGACAAGTTCCTCTCGGCGCACGTGCCCGGGCTCTCGCTGGAGCGGGCACGCGCGCTCATCGAGAAGGGCCACGTGCTCATCCGAGGGAAGAAGTGCCAGTCCTCGCGCAAGCTGTGGGGTGGGGAGGAGATCGAGCTCAGCCGTCCGCCCCCGCGCGCGCCCACCCGGGCCGCGGTGAGCCGCTCGGCCGAGGGGCCCGAGCTGCCCGTGCTCCACGATGACGCCTCGCTGGTCATCGTGAACAAGCCGGCGGGCCTGGTGGTGGAGCCCGCGGGGGGAACGGTGCCCTCGGTGGTGGAGCTGCTGGCGTCGAGGCTGCCGCCGTTCGACGTGGAGGGCCACGCGCAGCCGGGGGTGGTGCACCGGTTGGATCGGGAGACGAGCGGGTGCCTCGTGCTGGCGCGCACCGACGAGGGCGTGGCGGCGCTGGACCGGGCGTTCCAGGAGAAGCGCGTGGACAAGCGCTACTGGGCGATCGTGCTGGGCGAGACGCCCGAGCGAGACCGGCTCGAGGCGCCGTATGGGAGGGATCCGAGGAACCCGAGGCTCTTCACGACGAAGGTGCGCTCGGCGAGGCGCGCGGCGCTCTCGTACGAGGTGCGCGAGCGGTTGAAGGGCGCGACGCTGGTGGAGGTGAAGCTGGAGACGGGGCGCACGCACCAGATTCGCGTGCAGATGGCCGAGGCGGGGTACCCGGTGCTCGCGGATTCGCTGTACGGCCCGGAGGAATTGCGCGCGCACCCGGCGGCGAAGGAGATCGGCCGTCATTCGCTGCACGCGGTGCGGCTGTCCCTGCCGAGCCTCGCCACGGGGGGAGTGGTGAGCGTCGAGGCGCCGTTGCCCGAGGACTTCCAGCGCGCGCTCGCGATGCTCCGGGGATAGCGGCCGGGTGTTGGACTCCGGGCACCGTCATGGATCCAACGAAGACATGACCACAGGAGTGGGCCTGGGTGATCCCGCCCTCTCTGAGTGGCCCCGTAAGTGCCTGGAAATACACGGGGTGGGGATTGTATCCGCCCCTGGGAGGGAGTGACACCACCGTGCTGGAGGCGCCGGGGGATGTCAGACCCGGCGAGTAGTTTGCGTCCTTGCCGCTGAACCGGAACCGACGCGCCACGGGCGTGAAGGAGGGTGTCAGCCGGCAAGGGGGTTTCATGCGAACGAAGCTGTGCGTGCTGGGGGCGGTGTTGGGGACGGCGTCGGTACTGCCGATGGTGTGCATGCCGGAGGTTCCGACGCAGCAGACGAAGGAGGAGCAGGCGCGAGGAGGTGTATCGAGGCAGGCCAGCCAGCCGTTCAATGGCCACGGAGCCGAGCCGCTCTCGCCGTTGGAAGTGCCGGCGAGCCCGGTGCTCGACGAGCCGAGGCACCCGTGCGAGCTCGTCACGGTGATGCGGGTGCCGTGCGAGCCCGAGGCGGCCACGTGCGAGTACACCTACTGGGAGTGCCCGCGGAGTGTGAAGCCGCTGAGGGCATGACGAAGTGAAAGTGCGGCCCGTGCGCGGGCCGTCAGGGGCGCGGCGGGTTGGGCTCTTCGGAGCCTGGCCCGCCGCGTCGGCGTTTTCGGGCCTGGGGACAACCGTTAGGACTCAGCAGGTCCTACGTAGGTTTGCGGCACTGGCGGGTCGGGCTAAGGTCATGCCCGATTTCCACCAGGAACATGGCCAGGGACGAATTCTTCAAGCCGCGCGAGCGCTACCGGAACCGGGGCTCCCCGAGCGCGCCTGACGACCAGTTCATGCGGTGGATCAATCGTGACGGCAGCGGGATGGAGAATGGTCCCGGGATTCGGCCGCTCCGGTACTTCTCCCAGCAATCGTTCACCGGCCTTCCCGCCTTCCTGGTCCTGCTGACGACGCATGTCTCCCAGGGCGGTAGTTACAAACCCTGGGAGGACATCGTCGAGCCGAAGCAGGGGTGGGTCCTCTACTGGGGCGATGCCAAGTTGAAGCCCGGGAAGCACTACACGGAATTTCGTGGCAACCGCATCCTTGAGAGCGTCTGGAAGGCTGTCAAAGCCGGCAAGCGAGATGAGGTGCCGCCGATCCTCCATTTCGTGAAGGATGAAATGGGTTGGGTCCGCTTCACGGGGCTCTGCGCGCTGACGGCACTGTGGCCTGACCGCTTTGATGAGAACGGACAGCGCGTCGAGAACTACCGCTGCCGGCTTCGCATCCTGGGTTCGGACCCAGTCCCGGTCGAATGGTTGCACGCGCGCCGCGAGGCACGGACCCTCGCGGAAGCCCAGCAGGGTGCTCCGGAGATGTGGACCGCATGGCTCCGTGGCTCCAGACCCGCGCCCCCCGTGGACCTGGATGCGGAGGCCATGGACGTTCCCGCGGCGGCCGATGCCAGCAGGCCCTCGGGACAGGGGTTTTCTACTGACTCAAAAACTCGCAGGAGAGTTGAGCTCTACGCCATGCAGAAGGCCTGCGAGTACTTCCAGTCGCAAGGCTTTACCTCGATCGAAGATGTTTCAAGCAAGAGGTCCTTCGACCTTCTCGCGAGAAACAGAACGAGCGAGGTTTTCATAGAGGTCAAAGGCACACAATCCGCGGGCTCCAGTGTCTTCCTGACCAGCGGTGAGGTGGAGTTCGCGAGGCGCAACAAAGGCAGGATGGCCCTGTTCGTCCTTCACTCCATTCAGGTGAAGGACGTTGCTGGAGAGCCGCTCCCCGAAGGTGGTGTGCACACGGTGTTCTGGCCGTGGGACGTGGATGGTGGAGCCCTTGCTCCCATCAAGTACGTCTACGGGCTTCCGTAGTGATGGAGGTTCAGAGACAGGCCGCGAACGCTCCGGCGTGGCTGGCGAGATGCGCGAGGAACCGCTTGCCGCCGAGGTCGCGAGCGGGCTCGCGGTAGGGGGCGGACGGTTGCCGCTGCTCGGGGCCCAGGAGGAGGGCGCAGGCGTCGAAGAGCCTCTCGCGTTCGAGCTTGCGCAGGAGCAGCTCGTACCACTGGGCGTGAGTGCTGTGGCGATACTCAGGGACGACCTGGAGGAGGGTCGGGGCCACGGCCGCTGGCCGCGTGAGGGCCGGGCCTTCCTCCAGGAGCACCAGCCAGCCGGACCACGGGCGGAGACCGGGCCCGAAGGCCTGTTTCCGGCACAGGGCCTCCATCTCCTTGCCCGTGCTGAGGGCCTCCTCGCCCAGGGGGACGAAGCCGCTCTCCAGCGATCGCGCCGTCCGCGACCGGATGGCGAGGGCGGCGACGAGCCTTCCTTCATGCATCGCGACGATGTCCCATGGCCGCGAGGGCATGAAGAAGCCGGGGAACTCCAGCCCGTGGCGCGTGTGGACACGGGCCGCTGGCAGGCCGTTGTCCGCCAGAATCCGGCTCACGAGCGCGTGGAAGCCCTCCAACCGGCTGGTGGGCTGGTGGAGGGCCCTCCAGTACCAATCGACGGCCTGGCTCAGGCGGGCCTCGTCATCCGTCAGAACGGCTCCCATGGGAAGGGGCTCCTGGGTGATGTCTCAGGTCAGGTGACCGGGTGTGACCTGAGAAATCATCTCCATGGACTTCCTTCTTGGCAAGAGGTGCTCGACTTTCCGCCCTGCATTCCGGAGCCACTGGGCGCTGCCCGATGCCCCCCCACTCCGCGTGTGGCCCGATGTGTCCCCGGATGTGTCCACGGCGGACCCTCCGGCTGGAAACTACCGGTGTCAGGAGGCGCCGCTACAGTGGTTCCCTGGTCGCCGTGAGCCCCTCGAACCTCGCCTCCGTCGCAGTCGGCCGTCCCGTCCGGGGCGAGTTCACCTATGTCGTCCCCGAGGGCCTCACCGGGCGGCTGTCACCGGGCCAGCGCATCCTCGTGCCCTTCGGCCGCAGCATGTCGCTCGGCTTCTTCCTCGGGCCCGCCACGCCTCCTCCCGAGGCCGAGAGCGTCAAGCTCAAGCCCATCATGAAGGTGCTGGAGGACTCGCCCTCCCTCCCGCCGGACCTCATCGCGCTCCTGCGCTTCGCCGCCGAGCACTACCGCTACCCGCTCGGCGAGGTCATCAAGAGCGCGCTGCCTCCCGGCCTCACCAAGGCCGAGGTCGAGAAGGAGGCCAAGCCCGACGTGCAGGAGTTCGCCGTGGCGCTCGTCACCGAGGCGCCCGCCATCCTCCGCCGTGCTCCCGCGCAATCCGCCGCGCTGGCCTATCTCCTCGCGGTGGGAGGCCGCGCCCCCCTGGAGGAGGTCGCCCACGCCATCCCCGGGGCCCGCGAGACGTTGCGCAAGCTGGTGGAGCGCGGCCTCGTCCGCATCGACGAAGAGGTCATCGCCCCCGGGGTGAAGGAGGGACTCGCCCAGGGCCGTCCCGAGCAGCTCACCCCCGAGCAGGACGCGGCGGTGAAGGAGCTCCACACGGCCATCGACACCGGGGGCTTCCAGCCCTTCCTCCTCCACGGCGTCACCGGCAGCGGCAAGACCGAGGTGTACCTGCGCGCGGTGGAGCGGGCGCTCGCGCACGGCAAGGGCAGCCTCGTGCTGGTGCCGGAGATCGCCCTCACGCCGCAGCTCGTGGGCCGCTTCCGCAGCCGCTTCGGCGCGGAGGTGGCCGTGCTGCACTCGGGCCTCAAGGACCGCGAGCGCCTCTTCCACTGGCAGGCCCTGCGCAAGGGCACGGTGCGCATCGCCGTCGGGGTGCGCTCGGCGGTGTTCGCTCCCGTGGAGAACCTCGGCCTCGTGGTGGTGGACGAGGAGCACGACCCCTCCTTCAAGCAGGAGGACAAGCTGCGCTACCAGGCGCGCGACCTCGCCGTGGTGCGCGCCAAGCAGGCCGGGGCGGTGGTGGTGCTCGGCTCGGCCACGCCCTCGCTCGAGACGCTGGAGAACACCCGTCGCGGGCGCTACCGCAAGCTGGAGCTCAAGAACCGCGTGGATGACCGGCCCATGCCCACCATCTCGCTGGTGGACCTGCGCCAGGAGCGTCCCCGCGAGCCGCTCGTGCACGAGGAGGCGCCCATCCTCTCGCCGCCGCTGCTCGATGCCATGGCGGAGACCATCGCCAAGGGCCAGCAGGTCATCCTCTTCCTCAACCGCCGCGGCCACAGCACCTTCCTCATCTGCGAGGTGTGCGGCACCTCGGTGAAGTGCTCCGAGTGCGACGTGTGCCTCACCTACCACCGCTCGCAGAACCGGGTGGTGTGCCACTACTGCGGCGTGGCCCACCCGGTGCCCGAGCACTGCCGCGAGTGCACCGGGCCGCTGCTCAAGATGGGCATCGGCACCGAGCGCGTGGAGGCGGAGGTCGCCGAGCGGATTCCCCAGGCGCGCGTGGCCCGGTTGGACAGGGACTCGGCCACCAGCGCCGAGCGCCTCACCGAGATGCTGGCCTCCTTCGCCCGCCGGGAGATCGACGTGCTGGTGGGCACGCAGATGGTGGCCAAGGGGCACGACTTCCCCGGGGTGACGCTGGTGTGCGTGGTGATGGCGGACACCTCGCTGGCCATCCCCGACTTCCGCGCCGCCGAGCGCACCTTCCACCTCCTCACCCAGGTGGCGGGGCGGGCCGGGCGCGGCAAGGATCCGGGGCGGGTGCTCGTGCAGACGTACAACCCCGAGGCGGACCCGGTGAAGCGCATGCTCGTCCATGACTTCGACGGCTTCGCCCAGCGGGAGCTGGAGCGGCGCAAGGTGCTCGCCTGGCCGCCCTACACCCGCATGGCGGCGGTGCGCCTGGAGGGCGAGAGCGCCGAGCAGACGGCCAGCGTGGCCCGGCAGCTTGGGGACTTCATTACCCGCCAGATGCCCCCGGCCTCGTGGGGGGTGCGCCTCCTGGGGCCCGCCCTGGCGCCCATCTCCCGGATTCGGGGCCGCACCCGGTGGCAGTTGCTCCTCAAGGCCCCGACCCACGCGGCGCTTGCCCCGCTGCTCGCCCGCCTGGAGGCGAAGCTGGTCGACATTCCCTCCGCCGTGCGTGTCACGATCGACGTGGATCCGGCGGCCATGCTGTAGACTCGCCCGCGATTCCAATGGCCGAATCGGTTCTCCTCGTCCACGACGACATCGCCACCATCGCCACCGTGCGCCGCCTGCTCGCGCGCGAGGGCTATGAGGTCATTCTTGCGACCTCGGTGGCCGATGCCCTCATTGCCTTTGGCCACCACCTGCCCGCGCTCATGATTCTCGCGCCCGGCATGGAGGGTGGGCGCGGCCACCTCGTCCTGGATGAGCTCGGCCAGCATCCGGACATGCGGCTCGCCCGCGTGCTGCTGCTCGGCGAGTCCGTCCCCGGCAGCGCCGCGCCGATGGCGCCGTTGCCCCTGGATGGCTCGGGATTCGTGGAGCAGGTGTCCACCGTCATCCGTTCGCCCGCGGGCCCGGAGGCGTGGTTCGCGGTGAAGGAGGACGTGGAGGAGGTGGCCCCTGTGTCGTCCGGGCCGCCGGGACTCGTCCACAAGTCCTCCGCGCCGGGCCGCAACGCCGCGCTGGAGCACGCGCTCTTCGATGACCTGCCGAAGGCGGAGGAGCCGCGGCGCTCCCCGTCCTCCCTCGATGCCGAGGATCTCTTCTCCCAGACGGAGCAGGCGGTGGTGGCCACCGTTTCGGCGCCCACGTCCGGAGTGGAGGCTCCGGCCCCGAAGGCCCCGGTGGTGACCGAGCCGGATCCGGGCGTCGAGGCGGAGTCGCTCTTCGGGGCGACGGAGCAGGCGGTGGTGGGCTCGGCCCAGGTGCCGCTGCAGGCGCCCCCCAGCCCCGACGAAGACGAGATGCGGCGCATGGAGGACGAGGTGCGCCGCGAGGCCGCCGCCCGGCGCCGGATGAAGCAGGAGGACTCCTCGCTGCCCGAGTCGTCCGGGGCGGGGCTCTTCGCGCGGACTCCCGCGATGGGGATGTCGATTCCCATCATCACGGCGCCGACTCCGGTCGAGCTGGGGCCGGTGCCGGTGCCGGCTTCGGAGCCTGTCATCCCCCTGGCTTCGCTGCCTCCGCTCCCCGCGGTGAAGGTCGTCGATGTGGAGGCGCAGGCCCGGGCGGAAGCCGAGCGCCTCGCGCAGCAGGAGATCGAAGCGGCGCTGGCGCGTGAGCGGGCGTCCTCGGGTGCACCGGAGGCGACGCCTTCCGCCGAGCCGGCCAGGAAGGCCGCGCCTCAGCTCGGGGAGGAGGGTTTCTTCGATGTCCCGAAGACGCCCGTGTCCGTGCGGCCCCTGGATGGCTCGGACCTGGAGCCCGTGCCCGAGGATGCGCCGCTGCCGCCCGAGGGCGACGCGCCAGAAGGGTGGGAGGAACCGCACCAGGAGAGCGTGGGCTCGGACTGGTTCGACTCCGAGTCTGACGAGGCGCCTCACGGCGAACCGGTGAAGGCCGAGCCGGTGAAGGCCAAGCCGGTAGCGGACGCGGCACCGGCGGAGGCGCCAGAGGACGGGGAGGGAGCCCGGCCCGCGGAGAAGAAGGCGCTCGAGACGACATCGAAGTTCCCGCTGAGGCCCGTGCCCGGGGCGGCGGATGCGCCGGACGTGACGTCGCTGCCAGCGGATGACGCGGTGGCGGTGTTGGAAGTGCGCCTGATGCGGGCGGAGCGCCGGATCTCGCAGGTGCTGTCCGAGCGGGATGGCGCGGTGGCTCGCCGGCGCGAGGCGGAGCGCAAGAGCGCTGAGCTCGAGGAGGAGGTGGCCCGGCTGCGCTCCTCGCTGGAGACGCGGACGGAGGCGCCGAGTGCGGGAGAGGAGTCGCTGCGGCGCGAGGCGGGTGAGGTCCGGGCGCGGCTGGAGTCGCTGCAGCGGGAGGTGGAGGCGGCGCGCGAGAGCGAGGCCTCGCTGCGTGCCGAGGTGGAGCGGCTGAAGCAGGAGGCGTGGGGCCGCGAGGAGTCGCTGCGGCGCGAGGCCGAGGCCCAGCGGACGCGGCTCACGGCGCTGGCGGAGGAGCGGGGCCTGGAGGCCTCGTTGCGGCTGGAGGTGGAGCGGCAGCTGGAGGCGGCGCGGGCGCGCGAGGCGGAGCTCGAGCAGGCGCGCACGGCCGAGGTCCAGCGGCGCCAGGAGATGGAGGCCGAGGCGGCCGCGGTGCGCGAGCGCGAGGCCCAGCAGCAGCCGCGGCGGGAGGAGCAGCTCTCCCAGCTGGGCCAGAGGCTCGAGGCCCTCGAGCAGCAGCTGACGGAGTGGCGGGAGAAGGCCGGGGAGCAGGAGCGGGGGCGGGCCGAGGCGGAGCAGCGCGCCACGTCCGAGGCGGAGGCCCGGGCCCGGGTGGAAGCGCGGCTCGAGGCGGAGAAGGCCGCGCGGACGGAGGTGGAGGCGCGGGCCCAGGCGGAGACGAAGTCCCGCGAGCAGTGGGAGGCCCGGGCGCACGGGGAGGCGAAGGCGCGCAAGGAAGTGACGGCGCGCGCCGAGAAGGAGGCGAAGGTCCGGGCGGAAGCGGAGGCGCGAGCCGAGGCGGAGCACCAGGCGCGCACCCAGGCCGAGTCCCGGGTGGAGGCCGAGTCCCGGGCCCGGGTGGAGGCCGAGGAGCGCCTCGCCGCCGCGGAGAAGGCGCTGGCCGAGGCGGAGGCGCGGGTTGCCGCCGAGAAGAAGGCGCGGGCCGAGGTGGAGGCCCGTGCGCGCACCAGCGCGGATGCGCGCGTGCAGTCGGAGATGAAGGCTCGCACCGAGGCGGAGGCACGCGCCGAGGCGGCGGAGCAGGCGCGCTCCGAGGCGGAAGCGCGGGCCGAGGCCGAGTCGCGCACCCGGGCCAAGGCGGAGCTGAGCGCCGAGGCGATGGAGAAGGCCCGTGCGCGGGCGGAGGCGCGTGCCGTCAAGGCGGAGCAGGAAGGCGCCGAGGCGCTCGCGCGGGCCGAGGAGCTGGAGCGGGAGCGTGCCGGCGCGGAGACGCGCGCGGAGACGGCGGAGCGCTCGCGTGCCGAGCTGGAGGCCCGCATCGAGCGCACGGAGAAGGCGCGGCTCACGTCGGACGGGTACGCCGGGGAGCTGGAGCGGGCACGGGCCGACGCGGAGGCGCGGGCCCTGACGGCGGAGAAGGCGCGTGCCGCCTCGCAGGCGAAGGCCGCGGAGGAGAAGCAGGCCCGGACGGAGGCGGAGGAGCGTGCCGGGGAGCTGGAGCGGGCGCGCACCGAGGCGGAGGCCCGTGCCGAGGCGGAGTCCCAGGCGCGCGCCGGGCTGGAGTCCCGGCTGTCCGGCCTCGAGGAGACGGTGGCGCGCCATGCGTCCCAGGTCCGCGAGGCGCGGGCGGAGGCGGAGCGGCTCACGCAGACGCTGGCGCAGGAGCGGGAGGAGCGCGAGTTCCTCGCCCACGAGGTGGAGCGGCTCGAGGCGACGCGGGCCCAGGCCGAGGCGGACATGGCCGAGCGCGTGGCCCGCGCGGAGCAGGCCCGCCGTGAGGCCGAGGAGAAGGCATTGCGCCAGGCCGAGGAGACCGTCTCCCGGGTGCGCGCGGAGACGGAGGCGGCCCTCGCGAAGGCCCGTGCCGAGGCCGAGGAGCTGGCGGCCCGGGCCCGGGCGGCGATCGTCTCCATTCAGGTGCCCGGCAGGTTCGAGGTGGACATTCCCCGCGCCGGCAGCGTCAACCCGGAGGGGCTCGCGCGGCTCGTCACCCGCCTCCAGGAGGCGCGCGCCCAGGTGCGCCTCGAGCTCAAGGTGGCCGGAGCCCTGCGCATCCTCTGGTTGAAGGATGGGGCGTTGGTGGGCGCGGTCTCCTCCGCCCCGGAAGAGTCGCTCGTGGACCGGGCGCGGGCGGACGGGCTCATCGACGCGCGCCAGGAGAACGAGCTGCGGCTGGTGCGCAGCGCCTCCACGGGGGCGCTCCTGGATGCGATGCGCAGCCGCGGCTACCTGCGCGAGAACGAGTTCGTCCCGCTCGTTCAGCGCTACACCGAGCAGGTGGCCCTCGACTCACTCTCCGAGCCCTCGTCGCTGTACCGGCTCACCGAGGAGCCGCCTCCGCACGAGGTGGCCCTCGCCGCCTCCACGCGGCCGCTGCTGCACCTGCTGGCCGAGTCCCTGCGCAACGGTGTTTCCAGCGAGTCGCTCGTCGAGGCGGCCGGGGGGCTGCGGGCCGTGGTCGTCCGCGGCGAGCCCGAGCCGACCCCCGAGGCCTTCGGGCTCTCCTCGCGCGAGCTGCGGCTCCTCGAGGAGATCGACGGCGAGCAGACGCTCGAGCAGCTGCTGCTGGGCGCGGGCATGCCGCAGGACACGGCGCTCAAGGTGTTCGCGGTGGCGCGAGCCCTGGGCCTCATCACCTTGCGTCCCGCCTCCGCGGCCTCCGATTCCGGGGAGGAGGCTCCGGGCGAGCTGGACGTGCGCCGGCTCGAGTCCAAGTTCGAGGAGATCCAGGAGGCGGACTACTTCACCGTGCTCGGGCTCTCGCGTTCCGCGGGCAGCGAGGAGGTGAAGCGCGCCTACGAGCTGCTCACCACCGAGTTCCACCCGCTGCGCTTCGCGGGGCACCCGGATCCCGCGCTCCAGCACCGCGCCCAGCAGATCTCCACCGCGCTGGCCGAGGCGGCGCGGGCGCTCGCGGACGATCGGCTGCGCGAGGAGTACGCCCGCAGCCTGCTGGACTGAGCGGCGGCCTCGTGCCGCCGGCCCGTCCTACGGCATCGACACCTTGAAGGGATTGGACTGGGCGATGAGCTGGGTGCCGACGCGCACGGTGAGCACCACGTTGCCGCCCTGCTTGTCGAGGACGACCTGCTCCTGCCGCACGCCCTGGCTGAAGGAGCGGCTCAGGTTGGGGCTGACGCGCCCCTTGTTGGTGGACAGCTGCACCTGGCCCTCGAAGAGGGCCGCCTCCGGACCCTCGGCCCGCAGGGTGATGAAGAAGGGAACGCCGCGGACCTGCTCCGGGATGGGGTCGATGCTCAGGCCGGTGACGAGCGGCAGCTTGTCCCCACCGTTCCCCGGCGCGGGATCCACCGGGCCGCCGTCCGCGTTCCAGGGCGCCATCTCCGGAGGCAGCGGGAGCACCGTGAGGCCCTGCTCGCTGACCGACTCGCTCCCATCGCCCAGCTCCAGCCGGACCTCCTGCGGCCCGGCCGACAGGCTGCCGGGCACGCTGGCCAGCAGCGTCCCGTCCTGCTCCACGCGGGTGATGGTGACCTCCTGCCCGCCGATCCGCAGGGTGGGGGTCAGCACGGTCGCCGTCCCGTGGCCGTAGTCCACCTTCACCGGCAAGGGGGCGTCCAGCCGGAGCGAGACCGTCGCCGTCTCCCCGCTCACCACCTCTTCGGGCTCGATGGAGACGATGTTCGGCGCGGGCGACGCGTAGGGCTCGCAAGCGCACAGCACCAGGGTCGACAGCAGCGCGATCTTCCGGAGCACGGCGAATTCCTCCTGTACCGGTCTACCGGGGAATACCGACTGACGCCAGTGTGCCCTTCCTGACGCCGGGTGGAAAGCAGCCCGGGGGCTCTTCGTGTCGCGCCTCCCCTACAAGAGCCATCCTACTGGAAAGTTGAAGCCAGGGTGAAGAAAAGTGCACGGATTGTCCGGCAGTGGATGGCCGCCCCCCACGCGGACGGGCCTTCCAGGTGGGTTGCCCGTCCATTTCCACGGGGTTAAGAGGGGCGCCATGGTTCGCCAAATCCTCATCTGGCCCGATCCCCTCCTGAAGCAGAAAGCCAGGCCCGTGGCCCGGGTGGACGACTCCATCCGCACCCTGGTCAAGGACATGTTCGAGACCATGTACGCCGCCGAGGGCGTGGGGCTCGCCGCGCCGCAGGTGGGTGTCCTGCAGCGGGTCATCGTGCTGGACACACGGCCGCGTCAGCCCGAGTCCCAGCCGCTGGCGATGATCAACCCGGAGCTCATCGCGCTCGAGGGCAAGCTGACCTACACCGAGGGCTGCCTGTCCATCCCCGGCGAGGCCGAGGACGTGGACCGGGCCGCGGTGGTGACGGTGAAGTTCCTGGACCCCGAGGGCCGCGAGCAGACGCTGACGTGCGACGGGCTGCTGGCCGTCGCGGTGCAGCACGAGACGGACCACCTCAATGGCACCGTCTTCGTGGACCACGTCTCCACGCTCAAGCGGGAGCTCATCCGCAAGCGGATGAAGCGCGTCAAGGCGTCGCGCGAGGACCGGGCGTCGGTCTAGTCCGCACGCCCTTCTTGGGACAGAGGTCCGCCACGGGGCAGCGCTCGCACGCGGGCGCCCGCGCGAAGCAGGTCCTCCGTCCGTGCCAGACCAGGAGCTGGTGGCCCTTGGCCCACCGCTCCGGCGGCAGCAGCGCCTGCATGTCCAGCTCCACCTTGTCCGGGTCCTCGTGGCGGGAGAAGCCCAGCCTGTAGGCCAGCCGCTTCACGTGCGTGTCCACGGGGAAGGCATCGTCGCCGCCCAGGTGGATGCACACCACGCCCGCCGTCTTCCGGCCCACGCCCGGCAGTTCCTCCAGCGCGGCCCGCGAGTGCGGCACCTCTCCCCCATGCTCGTCCACCAGCGCCCGGGCCGCGGCGATGATGTTCTTCGCCTTGGCGCGGTACAGGCCGCACGACTGGATGAACGGCTCCACCTCCTCCACGCTCGCCCGGGCGTACGAGTACGGATCCGGGAAGCGCTCGAAGAGCGCGGGGGTGACCAGGTTCACCCGCTTGTCCGTGCACTGGGCGGAGAGGATGACCGCCACCAGCAGCTCCATGGGGGTGCGATAGTCCAGCTCGATGCGCACGTCCGGCATGGCTTCCTCCAGCCGGTCCAGCACGTCCACCGCCCGCTTCCGCTTCGACTCCATCGGCTCTCGCGACACGCGGGTGCTCTATGACAGACCGACCTCGGACGTAAAGCAGTTTCCACTACCTCTCAGGACAGCTCACCTGACCTCTCCGGGTGCGGCCTCTCGGGCGCCGGGCCCCGCTCCGTCCGGCGGGTGACACACCGGGAGTGTCCCCGCGAGGCGCCCGGCCGCCTCCCCCGGGGCGCTGGCTGGCTGATTCGCGGAAGGTTGCTAGACTGGGCGGCGCCTTGCGTCGTCTTGCCGCCCTCATGCTGCTCATCCTGTCGGCGTGTGCCGCTCCTCGCGCGCGGCAGAAGATGAGCTTCGCCGAGCTGTACTCCCAGAAGCCCGCGCCACCGCCGCAGGTGGACACGGGGGCTTCCGGTGCGTCCACGGCTGGGACGTCCAAGCGGATGCCCCAGGCGAGGCGCAAGGGCTCGCAACTGGAGGATGCCCCGGTCTCGCAGGCGCTGCGGGACGCCCTGGCCACCTTCGCCACGCAGGCGCGCGCCGCGCGGACGCAGGTGCAGCGGGGCAGTGCCATGCCGGACGCCCAGGTGCTCAACTGGCGGGAGATGAACGCCACCCTGGACGACTTCCTGCGGCAGTCCGCGCGCAAGACGTCCTCGCTGGACGTGGTGCGCGCCCGGGTGACGCTGGAGGCCGAGCTGGAGGAGGACGCCCGCACCTACGGGGACATGCCCGCGGACCTGGCCGACGCGGTGCTCGCGCGGATGGACCAGCTCGCGGGGCGCATGGCCGAGCTGCGCCTGCTGCAGCTCAAGCCCTCGAAGAAGCCGCAGCGGTTCGCCTGGCCGGTGGACCCGGTCGTCATCACCAGTGTCTTCGGCAGCCGCGTGCACCCCATCACCGGCGAGGAGCGGGAGCACCAGGGCCTGGACCTGGGCGCCAAACGGGGCCAGCTCGTCCTGGCCGCGGCCAAGGGCGTGGTGGTGCGCGCCGGGTGGAATGGGGGCCACGGCAACCAGGTGGTCCTCCAGCACGATGGGAACGTCACCACCCGCTACAGCCACTTGTCGCGCGTGCTGGTGACGCCCGGCGAGGAGCTCGAGGAGGGGGATGTGGTGGGCGCGGCCGGCAGGACGGGCCAGGCCACCGGCGTGCACCTGCACTTCGAGCTGTGGCGGGATGGCGAGCCGTGTGATCCGCTCGACGAGATGGGCCCCACGGAGTCCGGCGAGGAGCCCTCCTTCGTGCAGCGGGAGGCGGCGCCGGCCGAGGTCTCCAAACGCGAAGGGCGCCGTCCTGTGGGACGACGCCCCCGGTGAGGTCGGAGCGCGCTTTCGGGCTCCCGCGGACTACAGCGAGTTCTTCAGCTCCTTGGCGGGCCGGAAGCCGATCGTCTTCGAGGCCTTGAGCTTCATCATCTCGTTGGTCTGCGGGTTGCGGATCTTCCGCGCCTTGCGAGAGCGGACCGACCAGGTGCCGAACCCGGGGTAGCTGAAGCGCTGGTCCTTCTTCACCGCCTTGCCGATGTTGGCGAAGACGATGTCGAGAATCTCCGCCGCCGACTTCTTCGTCAGCCGCGACTGCGCCGCCACCGCCTCCACGAGCTCTGCCTTGGTCATCCGCGCTCTCCTCCGTCAGCGTTGAAATTCGAAAGTCCGAGGTTGGTAACAAATCGCTCTTTTGTCTGTCAATGCTGGCAACCATTGCGAGGCCGGTAGATCGGCCTCCGCGCGATCCGCGAGGAATTTGACGGAGCGCGGGGCTCCTCTAGAGAGGAGGAAGCAGTCCGTTTCCCGTCGAGCCCACGCGCGGTGGGGCTCCGGGCCCGTGAGGCGTGGATGTGATCGATTGAAAGGGTTTTCCTTTGTCATTTCGATCATTTGCGTGACGTGCGCTGATCCAGACGGGCACGAAAGGCCGGCAGGTAATAGTGTGTGCGAGCGAATGCTCCGCTGCCTGCTGATGATCTGGTTCCTGACGTTTCCGGCCTGCCGTGCAACCGCTGGGGTGATCGCCCCCGGTGAACCGGCCGGGCCGGCCGAGGTGTGGGTGGATGCGGCGAGGCGCGGGGCCGCCGACGGTTCGCGGGAGCGGCCGTTTTCCTCCCTGTCCGAGGCGCTGGCGCGGGTACCGGGAGGGGCGGCTTCCGTCCGGGTGCACCTGGCGCCAGGGCGCTACCCAGGCCCCTTCGTGCTGCCGGCCGGGAGGGAGCTGGTGGGGGCGGGGGAGGGGTCGGTGCTGTACGGGGCGGGGACGGAGCCGGTGATCCGGGCGCCGGGGGGAGGCCTCTTGAAGGGCCTGGTGCTCGAGGGCGGGGGCTGGGGGTTGGACGCGGCCGGTCCGGTGCGGCTGGAGGCGGTGCGCTTCCGGGGGCAGGGCACGGGGGCGGTGCGGGTGGAGACGGGGCAGCTCAAGGTGGTGGGCGGTGGCTTCGAGGCAGGGGGCCCGGGGGCGGTGGGGGTGCTGCTGGGGGGCGGCGCGCGCGCGGAGGTGCGTGGAGCCACGTTCACCGGCTCGTTCCGGCGGGGGGTGGAGGCGCGGGACGCGCAGGCGGAGCTGGAGTCCGTGAGCTTCCGCGGGCCGCTGACGGCGCTCTACCAGGAGGCGGGGCGGGTGCTGCTGCGGCACGTGTCGGTGGAGGGCGGGAGCGAGGCGGGGCTCTTCGTCCAGCGGGGCACGCTGCGGCTCGAGGACGTCACGGTCACCGGGCACGAATTCGGCCTGCAGTCCATGAAGGCCACGCTGGAGGGCCGGGGCTTCACCTCGGTGCGGGCGGTCCGGGCGGGCCTGGCGCTCGTCGGCTCCCAGGCGGAGCTGGAGGACACGGTGGTGCTGGGCAGCGGCGGCTTCGGCGGGGTGTCGCTGGTGGCCTCGGAGACGGTGCTGCGCGGCCTCCGGGTGGATGGGGCACAGGAGTATGGCCTCACGGCCACGCGCGGGCGGCTCCGGCTGGAGCGGGCGATCCTCACCCGCTTGACGACGAGCGACGGGGACGCGGGAGACGGGCTGCACCTGCGCGACGCCCGGGTGGAGGTGGAGGGGCTCGTGGTGCGCGAGGCCGCGGGCGTGGGGGTGTTGGCGGCGCAGGGCTCCGAGGTGGTGCTGCGCGAGGTCTCACTGGAGTCGTGCCGGGAGGCCGGGGTGTGGGCGGAGACGCTGGCGCGGGTGACGGCCGTGGGCCTGGAGGTGCGAGGCTCCGGCGGGCCCGCGCTGGTGGCCCTGGAGGACGGGGTGCTGCGGGTGGACGCGGTGCTGGCGCGGGACAACGCCGCGGGGCTCGTGATGGCGGATTGCCAGGGCGCCACCGGGGTGACGCTGGGCCGCGTGTCGGGTCAGGGCGTGGTGAGGGAGACGGGGGCCGGGCTGGCCTGTGTCTCGAGCTCCTCGCCCTGACGCAGGGGCGTGGCGCGGGCCGCCAGCCAGTCGCGGATCTCCGGTTGGACCTCGAGCGGCGCGCCCGTGCCGAAGAGCAGATCTCCGTGCCCGTAGTTCATCTTGTCGCCGCGCTCGCAGCCGAAGACGTGGAGCTTCTTGTCGGTGGAGCCGACCAGCTCGAACTGCGCGCGCAGGTTCTTGGGCGAGGCCAGCCGGTCCGCGCTCCCACCCATCACCATCACCGGCAGCTCCAGCTTCGCCAGCCCCGCGCGCCAGTCCACGCTCCCGTCGAAGGAGCGGAAGGCGTCGTGGTTGATCCAATCCTGGAACTGCCGCAGCACGTTGCGGCTCATCGACGCCATCATGTTCGCGTAGACCTTGCGCTGGATGGGCGGGAGGATGTGCTTCGGGTTGATGATGACGTCGGACAGGGGAAGGGTGACGTAGCCGAGGTAGGGCGCCAGCGAGCGGCTCAGCCACTCGTTGCGGAAGCCGCGCGGCCACGCGGCCATGGTGCCCACGTAGATGAGCCGGCGCAGGAGGGGATCCGGCGGGAAGAAGACGGGCGAGCCCAGTGCGAGCAGTCCCGCGAGCTTCGTCCCCGCGGGGCCCTGTGCCACCGCGTAGCCCACCAGTCCTCCCAGCGAGTGGCCCACCCAGAACGCGCGCCGGGCTCCCGTCTGGGCCAGGGCCAGCTCGATGAGCGCGGGCCCGTCCTGGGTGATGAGCTCATCCACCGTGACGTCGGCCCAGCGGTGGCCCCGGGGCGAGGCACGCGAGTGGCCGATGCCGCGCCACTCCACGCTGAAGCAGTCGAAGCCGGCCTCGGACAAGGCGTGGGCCAGGGAGTAGGGCGGCTCGAAGTCGAAGGTGCAGCGGTTGGCGGCGAGCCCATGGCACAGCAGCACGGGCTCCTCGAAGCGCCGGTGCGCGGCGCGCCGCACGTGCACGGTCAGCTCCCAACCATCCTGGCAGCGCACCTTCACGCGCTCGGGCTCGTCCGTGCGCAGCCGGTACCACCAGCGCACGGCGAGCACCCACAGAACGTTCACACCCAACAGGGTGAGCACCGCGAGCAATACCCAGGGGGTCCAACGCACCGCGTCCATCAGCCCTCCGCGAAGACCGGGCAAATAAAACCCTGATATGATCCGTTCTCCCCCGGCTTTCACCGGAACGGCCAATGGCCGACACATGGAGTCAGGAGAACGATGAGACCCCACAAGTTGATGTTCGTCCTGCCCAACCTGTTCACGGTCTCGTCCATCCTCTGCGGCTTCTACGCGATGATCCTCTGTGCGGGGCAGCCGGGCCCGGCGCAGTTCAACCAGGCGGCCCTGTCCATCCTCTTCGCCATGTTCTTCGATGGGTTCGACGGCCGTGTGGCCCGCCTGACGAGGACCCAGAGCGACTTCGGGATGCAGCTCGACAGCCTGGCGGACGTCATCTCGTTCGGGGCCGCGCCCGCCCTCCTGGTCTACAAGTGGGCGCTCGAGCCCCTGGGCTTCCTCGGCCTCTTCCTCTCCTTCGCCTTCGCCGCCTGCGGCGCGCTGCGGCTCGCGCGCTTCAACGTGCTGGCCATGCGCAGCCCCCAGGGCGGTGGCGGAAGCTTCTTCGTCGGCCTGCCCATCCCGCTGGCCGCGGGCGTGCTCGTCTCGATGATCATCGCCCACCATGCCGCCACGGCCGGTGAGGCGCTCGAGGACTCGGCCCGGGGCCCGGTGGCGGTGGCGTCGACGCTGCTCGCGCTGCTGATGGTGTCCACCGTCCGCTACCGGACCTTCAAGGACCTGCGGCTGTCCCGCCGTTCGGCGCTCGTCCTCATGCTGGTGCTCGCCAGTGGCGTCGTCATCGGCACCCGCTTCCACCCGGCCTATGTGCTGGTGGCCTATTCGTTCGCCTACCTCGCCTTCGGGCTCGTCGAGTCCGCCTTCCTCGTGCGCAACCGCCTCGTGGCCCGCAAGGTGCGGACGGGCGCCAGTGCCGCGGCCGTCCTCGAGGAGGAGGAGGACGACGACGCGCTGGACGACGAGGACGAGCAGAAGGTGGCCTGAGCCGCGCTCCTGGAACGTGCCGGGGACGCCGCATGCGGCTAGGATGCGCCCCCCATGCGCGTCGAGCTGCTGTGTACCGGTGACGAGCTCGTCACCGGACTGACCCCCGATACCAACAGCCCGTACCTGGAAGCGCGGCTCTTCGAGCTGGGCATCAAGGTGACGCGGGTGGTGCTGGTGGGGGACGTTCGCGAGGACATCACCCGGGCCTTGAAGGAGGCCGCCACCCGCTCGGATGTGGTCATCGTCTCGGGAGGGCTGGGCCCCACCGCGGATGACTTCACCGCCGAGTGCGCCGCCGCGGCCGCGGGTGTGCCGCTCGTCGAGGACGCCGGGACGCTCCAGTTCTTGCGCGAGCGTGCCGCGAAGCGGGGCCGGGAGCTGACGCCCAACGTGGCGCGCATGGCGCTGGTGCCCGGGGGCTCGGAGGTGGTGGCCAACCCGGTGGGGGCCGCGCCCCTGTTCATCGTCCGGATGGGCGGCTGCCGGCTCTTCTTCCTGCCGGGTGTGCCGCGCGAGTACCGGGCGCTGGTGGACGGCGAGGTGATGCCGCGCGTGCGCGAGGAGCTGGAGCAGCGGCCAGGGCGCACGTACCGCGCCTTCCGCCTGCTGCGCACGGTGGGCATCGCCGAGTCCGTGCTGGACGCGCGCATGGCCCCGGTGGCCGCGGCGCACCCGCGGGTGGTGTTCGGCTTCCGCACGCATGCGCCGGAGAACCAGCTCAAGCTGATGGCGGAGGCACCCTCGCAGGCCGAGGCCGATGCGGCCCTCGCCGCCGCCGAGGCCGCCGCGCGCCGGGAACTGGGCCTGGCGGTGTATGGCGCGGATGGGGATGCCTATGCCGTGGTGCTGGGGAAGCTGCTGACGGAGGCGGGGGCCACGCTGTCGCTCGCCGAGAGCTGCACCGGGGGGCTCATCGCGGCGCAGCTCACCGCGGTGCCCGGGGCGAGCGGCTTCCTGTTGGGCGGAGCGGTCGTCTACACCGAGCCGATGAAGACGGCCTGGGCCGGGGTGCCGCCCGAGCTGCTGGCCCGCCATGGCGCGGTGTCGGCCCCGGTGGCGGTGGCCATGGCCGAGGGCATCCGCGCCGCCTGCGAGACGACCTACAGCCTGTCCGTGACGGGTTTCGCGGGCCCGACCGGGGGCACCGCCGAGAACCCGGTGGGCACCGTCTACTGTGCGCTCGCTGGGGAGGGGATTCCCACCCGCTGCGAGCGTTTCTCCATTTCTGGCGATCGGGACCTCGTGCGCCTGTTCGCCGCCTCCTACGCGCTCGAGCTGCTGCGTGAGCGCCTGTTGACCCCGCCTTCCGCCCCATGAGCCGCTCCAAGTCCAAGCGTCCCAAGCAGTCCTCCGCGCCGTCTCCCGGGTCCGCGCCGTCTCCCGAGCCGGCCAGCGAGACCCGGACGGCCGCGCCCGGATCCGCTGCTTCCGAGCGCCCCGTGGAACCCGCTGTCTCCACTCCTGTCTCCACGGGGGCGCGAGGCGGGGTGGCGGGGGCGGCGTTGAGGATCTGGCTCTCGGCGTACCGGGTGGAGGTGGTGCTCTTCCTGGTGAGCTTCGTGGTGCTGGCCAGCTTCAGCTCGCAGCGCTTCCTGCGGCAGAGCGAGGCGCCGCACTTCGTGTACCAGTCGAAGGCCTGGCTGGAGGGGCGGCTGGACCTGGACCCCGAGGTGCTGCCGAACCTGGAGGACTGGGCGTGCGTGCGCGAGGTGGCGGGGGAGAAGGTGCGGTGCGAGGGCCGGGTGCGTCCGGGGGACCGCTGGTTCGTGAGCTTCCCGTCGTTCCCCGCGGTGGTGATGCTGCCCTTCGTGGCGCTGCACGGCTACCAGTTCAACGACACCTCGTTCGGGGTCATCGTCGGGGCGCTGGCGGTGGCGCTCTTCTACTCGCTGCTGCGCTTCCTCGCGAAGGAGGGGGAGACGGGGAGGGAGCGCACGGAGAACATCGTCCTGGCGCTGGTGCTGGCCTTCGGCACGCTCTTCTTCTACGCGGCCATCCGCGGCGAGGTGTGGTTCAGCGCGGAAGTGATGGGCGTGGCCTTCACGTGCCTCTACGTGCGCAACGCGGTGCGGGCCCACCGCCCGGTGCTCGCGGGCCTCTTCTTCTCCATGGCCACGCTCACCCGTACGCCGCTGCTGTTCACCGGGCTGTTCTTCGTGCTGGAGGCGCTGTGCCCCGGTCCGGACCGGCTCGGGCAGCTCAAGGCGCTGGGCGAGCACTGGAAGCCCGCGCTGCGCAAGCTGGGCCTGTTCGCGCTCGGGGCCGCGCCGCTCGCGCTGCTGGCGGCGGCCTACAACCTCTACCGCTTCGGCAGCCCGGGCGAGTTCGGCCACTCGTTCCTCTACAACAACCGCGTCAACGTGGACATCGACCGCTTTGGCCTGTTCGATCCGGTGTACCTGTCGCGCAACCTGGAGGCGGCCTTCCTCAAGCTGCCGAAGGTCTCGTTCAATCCGCTGCGGCTGGGCTACGACCCGCATGGCCTGTCGCTGCTGCTGACGCTGCCGCTGCTCGTCTTCCTCGTGGTGCCGAAGCTGAGGCCGCGCCTGCACTGGCCGTTGTGGCTCACCGTGGCCGTGACGGCGCTGCCCGGGCTCTTCTACCAGAACACCGGCTACATGCAGTTCGGCTTCCGGTTCAGCATCGACTACACGCCCTACCTGCTGCTCCTCTTCGCCATCGGCGGCTGGTCCCTGCGCAACCGCGCGGTGCAGGCCGCGCTGGTGCTCGGGGTGCTGGTGAACTTCTGGGGCGCGGTGGCCTTCCGCGGCTACACCGAGCTTGTCCGGAACTGGTAGGGCCGGGCACGTTGGCTTGACCGGCCGCCCCCGGGCGAGCAGATAACGAGACGTGACACAACCGCCCTCAGGACCCACTCCCCCCTCGGGACCGCCGCCCCCCGGCAAGCGCTGGCATACCCGCGAGGACAGCGGCATCCGGCTCGATGCGCGGCTGCGCTGGTGGCACGACGACGAGCCCATCGAGCACCCGCGCATCATCGAGCTCTTCAACGCCTCGCTGGTGCTCGACGAGCAAGGCCGCTACCAGCTCCAGATTGGCCAGGACTGGTGCTACGTGCAGGTGGAGGGTGCCGCTTACGAGGTGCGCACCGTGGACGTCACCCCGGACGAGCGGGTGTCCGTGCGCCTGAGCGACCGCACCGCCGAGGCGCTCGACCCGGCCACCCTCGCCGTGGACGCCGAGGGAATCCTCACCTGCCAGGTGAAGGGCGGCCGGGCGAAGGCGCGCTTCTCCCGGGATGCCCAGTACCAGCTCGGCGAGCTGCTGGAGCAGGACGAGGGCGGCCAGCTGTACCTTCGCGCGGGCCAGCGCCGTCTCGCGGTGCCGCTGCCGCTCGACGCCCTGGGCGCCTAGGCCATCGCCGCGGGGGCTTCCAGCTCGGCGGCCGCCTGACTCGCAGGGGGGACGGGCAGCGCCGTTCCCACCACTTCCCGCGCGAGCGCCTCCATGGCCTCCGGGTGCTCGCGCAGCCACTCCGAGGCCCGCTCCCGGCCCTGGCCGATGCGCTCCCCGCGCAGGCTGAAGTGGCTGCCCGCCTTGTCCACCAGCCCCGCCTGCACCCCCAGGTCCAGCACCTCGCCCGGGCGGTTGATGCCCACGCCGTACAGCAGATCGAACTCGGTCTCCTGGAAGGGCGGGGCCACCTTGTTCTTCACCACCTTCACCTTCGCCCGCGTCCCCACCACGCTCTCGCCGTCCTTGAGGTTGCTCGTGCGGCGGATCTCCAGGCGCACCGAGGAGTAGAACTTCAGCGCGTTGCCGCCCGTGGTCGTCTCCGGGTTGCCGAACACCACGCCGATCTTCATGCGGATCTGATTGATGAAGATGATGCAGCACCCCGAGCGGCTCACCGCGCCCGTCAGCTTGCGCAGCGCCTGGCTCATCAGCCGCGCCTGCACGCCCATGTGCGCGTCCCCCATCTCGCCCTCGATCTCCGCGCGCGGCACCAGCGCCGCCACCGAGTCCACCACGATGAGGTCCACCGCCCCCGAGCGCACGAGCTGCTCGGTGATCTCCAGCGCCTGCTCACCGGTGTCCGGCTGGGAGATGAGCAGCTCCTCCACGCGCACGCCCAGCTTGCGCGCGTAGTTGACGTCCAGCGCGTGCTCGGCGTCGATGAAGGCCGCCACGCCGCCCTGCGCCTGCACCTGGGCAATCGCATGCAGGGTGAGCGTCGTCTTGCCCGAGGACTCGTTGCCGAAGAGCTCCACCACGCGCCCGCGCGGGTAGCCGCCCACCCCGAGCGCCCGGTCCAGCCCCACCGAGCCCGTGGGGATGACCGCCACGCGCTGCTCGCGCACCTCGCCGCCCAGGGGCATCACCGCGCCCTTGCCGAACTGCTTCTCGATCGCCGCCACCGCCGCCGCCACCGCCTTCAGCTTCTCCGTCAGCTTGTTCATCGTCGCTCCTCGCCGCCCGTGTTGAGTGGGGCTTCGCCTCGGGGCCGGAATGGCCCGGGCGTGCCGCGAGGAGCTTGAGCAACGGCCGTGCCGCGCCTGGCTCACTCGGAGCGCAGGGGGCGCGGGTGTCTCGTTTGGCGCGAGGTGTCCCGTCCGGTGGAGCTCAGGCGGATGTCTCGAGCTCCTTGTCGCCGCCGGCCGTGAGCGCGTCCTGGGGCACGCCGCCCTGGCCGCCGATGTCGCGGTGGAGCTGGACGATGACGTCGCGCACCTCGTGCATGAGGGCCTCGCGCCGGGGCCCCCTGCGTCCCGCGGTGTCGATGGGCGCGCCCACCTTCACCCGGATGGGGTGGCGCCGCAGCCGGATGCTGCCCCGCGGAAGCATGCCGCGCGTGCCCTCGATGGCGATGGGGATGATGGGCACACCGGCCTCCACGGCCAGCGCGAAGGAGCCCTTCTTGAAGGGGAAGATGCGCCCGTCCATCGAGCGGGTGCCTTCGGGGAAGGCGAGGATGTTGGAGCCGGCGCGGATGCGCTCGCCGGCCAGCTTGAGGCTGCGCATGGCCTCGCGCGGGCTGGAGCGGTTGAGGAAGATCATCCCCGTGCCCGCCATGTACCAGCCGAGGAAGGGAATCCGCTTGAGCACGTGCTTGGCGATGAAGCGGATGTTCACGGGAATCACCGCGAACGCCACGGGGATGTCGAAGGCGGACTGGTGATTCATCAGGAAGATGTGGGGCTTGCTCCAGTCGACCTCTGGCAGGGGCTCCACGAGCAGGGGCGAGCCGGTGATGCGCCAGTGCATGGGGGCCCAGAAGCGCCGCGCCATCATCAGGGGCACCTCGCCGTTGAGGGTGAGGATCGCCACCAGCCCGGACACGGTAATCCAGAACACCAGCCACAGGACGAGGAAGACGGCCTGGAAGAGTGCGATGAGGGGTGACAGGAGCATCATCACCCGGCCTTCTAGCTCGTCCAACCGCCACCGGGTACGGGGTAGACGCGGGGACGTCGATTGCATTGAAGTTCCGCTCACCGGGAGGAACATCCTGAGCATGACAGGCACGCGCGACACGCTTCCCCATGTGGTCATCCTGGGTGGTGGTTTTGGCGGTCTGTACGCGGCACGTTCGCTGCGGGAGGCCCCGGTGCGCGTCACCGTGGTGGACCGGCAGAACCACCATCTCTTCCAACCGCTGCTGTACCAGGTGGCCACGGCCACGCTCAGCCCGGGGGAGATCGCCTCGCCCATCCGGGGCCTGTTGGGCAGGGACGTGACGGTGCTGCTCGCCGAGGTGACGGGCGTGGACGTGGCGGGCAAGCGCGTGCTGCTGTCGGACGGTGAGCTGTCGTACGACTACCTCGTCATCGCCACCGGAGCGACGCACTCCTACTTCGGCCATGACGAGTGGGCCCGGCACGCCCTGGGGCTGAAGACGATCGACGATGCGCTGGAGATCCGCCGCCGGGTGTTGCTGGCCTTCGAGCTGGCCGAGCGCGAGACGGATCCGGTCCGCCGCCGCGAGCTGCTCACCTTCGTCATCATTGGCGCGGGGCCCACGGGGGTGGAGATGGCCGGGGCGCTCGCGGAGATCTCCCGTCACACGTTGACGCGGGACTTCCACAACATCGATCCCTCGCAGGCGCGCATCCTGCTATTGGAGGGGCTACCGCGCGTGCTGCCCGTCTACCCGGAGCACCTCTCGGAGAAGGCCCGCCGCTCGCTGGAGAAGCTGGGCGTGGAGGTTCGCACGGACACGCGCGTCACCCGCATCGACGAGACGGGCGTGTACATTGGCGAGGAGCACGTCCGAGCGCGGAGCGTCATCTGGGCGGCGGGAGTGGCGGCCTCTCTGGTGGCGCGCTCGCTGGGGGTGGAGCTGGACCGGGCGGGCCGCGTGAAGGTGGCGCCCGAGCTCACGCTTCCCGGCCGTCAGGACGTCTTCGTCATCGGCGACCTGGCGCACTTCGTCCAGGACGGCGAGCCCATTCCGGGAGTGGCGCCCGCGGCGATGCAGCAGGGCAAGCATGCCGCGCGCAACATCCGCCGTCAGCTCCAGGGCAAGCCGATGGAGGGCTTCCGCTACTGGGACCGCGGCACCTACGCGGTCATCGGGCGAGGCAAGGCGGTGGGGGTGGCCTTCCGGCGCTTCGAGTCCTCGGGCTTCAGTGCGTGGCTGGCCTGGCTGGGCATCCACGTGCTCTTCCTCATCGGCTTCCGCAGCAAGCTGGCCGTGCTCATCAACTGGGCGTACTCGTTCATCGCCTTCAAGCGCTCGGCCCGCCTCATCACCGGCCCGTTGTCCGGGCTGGCGCGGCCGGAGAGGGCAGGGGAGGGGCCGCTCACGGCTCGTCCGGGGACGGAGGGCCGCGAGCGGGACGCCGCGGTGGGTTGACGTCGCCCTGCCAGGGGGGCGGGCCTCCCAGGGTGTTGGTGTGCAGCCAGCTCCGCCGGTCGATCTGCCGGCAGTCGATGGCCAGGTGCACGTCCGCGTCCTCGATGCGCTCGTGGCCTTCCAGGTCCGCCCGGGTCAGCGCCAGCTTGAGGATGCGGTCGTGGGCACGGGCGGACAGGCCATACTGCTCCATGGCCCGCTCCAGCTTCTTCCCGGCCTTCTGGGACAGCTGGCAGTAGCGGTGCAGCAGCCGCGTGGGCATCTGCGCGTTGCAGTACACCCCGGGCTCGTCGCGGAAGCGGAACCGCTGCCGGTCGCGGGCGGCCTCCACGCGCTCGCGGTAGTACGCGCTCGTCGGCTCCTCCCCTTCATTCCGCGCGATGTGGTGGTACTCCACGGGGCGCGTCTGCAGGGTGATGTCGATGCGGTCCATCAGCGGTCCACTCACCCGCGAGTGGTAGTCATGGACGCGGAACTCCTGGCACGTGCACCTGCGCCCGGGGACGTTGAAGAAGCCGCACGGGCACGGGTTCATCGCCGCCACCAGCATCACCCGGCAGGGGTAGGTGACGTGCTGGACGGCGCGGGCCAGGTGGATGGTGCCCTCCTCCAGCGGTTGCCGGAGCACCTCCAGCACGTTCTTGCGGAACTCGGGCAGCTCGTCGAGGAAGAGCACCCCGTGGTGTGCCAGGGACAGCTCTCCGGGCCTCGTGGCCGGGCCGCCGCCCACCAGCCCCGCGTCGGAGATGGTGTGGTGGGGCGCGCGGAAGGGGCGCTCGCGCATCATCGTCTGCTCGTCTCCCAGCAGTCCGAGCACGGAGTAGATCTTCGTCACCTCCAGCGCCTCGTCGAACGTCATGGCCGGGAGGATGCTGGGCAGCCTCCGGGCCAGCATCGTCTTGCCCGAGCCCGGTGGCCCGCACATCAAGATGTTGTGGCCCCCGGCGGCGGCCAGCTCCAGCGCCGTCTTGACGTCCGCCTGCCCTCGGACGTCGGACATGTCCAGAGGGGTCTGCCGTCCGCGGGAGAGGGCAGGGGAGCCTTCCTCGCGGGTGAAGGGGGCCAGGGGCTTCTCCCCGGTGAGGTGGTCCACCGCCTCGCGCAGGTGGTGGACGGCGAGCACGTGGATGCCCGCGACCAGCGCCGCCTCGGCCGCGTTGGCCGCTGGCACCATCACCCCCTGGTAGCCCCCATCCCGCGCCGCCACCGCCAGCGGCAGCACGCCCTTGATGGGCTTCACCCCTCCGTCCAGCGACAGCTCCCCGCCGAAGAGGTAGCGCGACAGGGGCTCCTCCTCCATCAGCTTCGCCGCCGCCAGCACCCCCAGCGCGATGGGCAGCTCGAAGGCCGCCCCCTCCTTGCGGATGTCCGCCGGGGCCAGGTTCACGGTGATCCGCTTGGAGGGCAGCTCGAAGCCGCAGTTCTTCAGCGCGGAGATGACGCGTACCTTGGACTCACGCACCGCCCCCTCTGGCAGCCCCACGACGTTGAAATAGGGCAACCCGAGGGCCATATCCACCTCGCACTCCACCACCACCGCGTCGATTCCCATCAACGCGCCCGACCGCACCCGCGCCAGCATGTCCCGCCCTCCGAAGGGTCCTCGCCCCACCAGAGCAATGCGCGTACCTGCCCCCTTCCGAGGAGGACCGTGCGCCGCCGGGTCCCCGGGCCTGGATGGCGCGTCTCACGGCGGAGGACTCCTCCTGCCCATGTGGACGGTGCCGGAGCTGTTCGCGGAGGTCCGCTACAGGGAGCTGATGGACCCGGACCTGGTGGCGGCCTTGGAGTCGCCCTTGCCGGCCACGCCCGAGGAGACGGAGGCCTCGCTCCAGCTGATGCAGTAGGTGCAGACGTGGCCGTCGTAGCCGGACAGGTCGATGCGGATGCTCTCCGCGCCGGCTGTCCGCAGGCCCGCGTGGAGGAGGCCCGCGGTGAACGTGGGCAGCGAGCCCACCTCGTTCATCCACAGCTCGAACTGGCGCGGGCCCAGCTCCTTGAGGCGGGACTCGGTGTAGTTGTTGCCCGCCCGGAAGTTCTGCGTGGCCCGCATCAGGGCGCGCCGGGGCCCCAGCACGCGCAGCAGTGACAGCACGGCGCGCCCCAGCATCGTCTCGCGGAAGCCATCGATGCAGGCCTCACCGAGCTTGAAGGCGCCCTGCTCCACGGGTTCGTCGGGGTAGAGCTCCTGCGCCGTGATGCGCAGGAAGGTCATCCACGCGTCGAGCGGGTAGGTGGGGCGCAGCTTCTGATCCAGGTCCAGACCGGCCTGGCGCAGGCGCGCCTTGCAGGAGGGCGGCACTCGCCCGTGCAGGCCGCGAAGGAAGACCGCCTCGAGGGTCTGCTCAAATACCAGGAGCTCGTCGGCCATAGAGGGTTGACCACTCTAGCCGACGAGCTCCCTGGTTGTGAATCGCACTGAGACTACGGGGCCGGGGTGGGGGCCGGGGCAGCGCCCGGATCCACCGGAGCGCCCGGGACGCCCGCGGGGGCGGCCGGGATGTCCTCGGTGGCCATGCCCAGCACGAAAGCTCCGGCCTGCTTGGCGCCGTCGAAGGCGGCCACGAGCAGCCCGTAGTTCGCCTTGTCGTCCGCCACGAAGAAGACGATGCGGTCCTCCTTGTTCGGCTTGGCGGCCAGCATGCGCTTGAGCTTGTTGACGTACTCGTCCTTCTGCACCGGCTCGGTGTTGATGGAGTAGGTGCCGTCGGAGTCCAGCTTGACGATCAGCTGGTTGTTGTCCTGCGGCATCTGCTCCATGGGGACGTCTTCCGTCTCCGGAATGCGCACCTCGATGTCCTTCTCGAGGAGCGGCGTGACGACCATGAAGATGATGAGGAGGACGAGCACCACGTCCACGAGGGGCGTGACGTTGATGTCCGAGTTGGGGGGGGTCGCGGCTTTGACAAACTTGCGCTTGGTGCTCATGGCTAGTTCTTCAGCTCCTCGACACCCAGGAAGATCTTCTTGGCCTTGGCCTTGCGGGTGACCTCCATCACCTGGCGCACATCGCCGACGGTGAGGGCGCTGTCTCCCTTGAGGAGGATCTTCTTGTTGGGCAGGTAGGAGAGCGTGTCCTTCAGCTTCGCCTCCAACGCCGCCGCGTCATACTCGTCCTGCTCCACGAACATCTTCTTGTCGTTGGTGACGGAGAGGATGATCGGATCCGGGTCGTTCGCGCCGCCCTTGTCGTCCTCCACCTTGGCTGCCTTGGGCAGGGTGACGGACTTGCCACGCTGGAGCATGGGCGTGACGACCATGAAGATGATGAGGAGCACCAGCACCACGTCTACCAGCGGCGTGACGTTGATGTCGCTCTTCGGGCCCCCTTGGGAGCCGCCTGTGGACATTCCCATGCGTGCACCTGTTCCTGAAGAAGAGAGCGCCCGCCCCACGTGGGGTCTCCGTTTCGCGGAGACCCGTTGCACGAGGAGGCGGGCCTTTGGCTCTCGTTGGGACTAGGCCTGGGGGGCGTGCGAACCACCGAGGTTGCGCGCGACCACGTCCAGGAACTCGTTGGAGGACTCGGAGATGTCCACCGAGCGAGCGTCCACCCAGCCCGACAGGAAGTTGTAGGCCATAACCGCCGGGATGGCCACCAGCAGACCGAAGGCCGTGGTGATGAGCGCCTCGGCGATACCGGCGGAGATGGTCCCCAGACCACCCGCGCCAGCGGCCGCCATGAGCTGGAAGGCGTTCACGATACCCATCGTGGTGCCCAGCAGACCCACGAACGGGGCCGTGGAGCCCACCGTGGCCAGCACGCCCAGACCGCGCTTGAGGCTCTGCACCTCACGCTGCGCCTGGCGCTCCAGCGCGCGCGCCACCGACTCCACCGCCACTTCCTTGTCGGAAGGGCTGATCCGGTACGCGGTCAGGCCGGAGCCGATCACGCGGCCCAGGTGGCCAATGTCCTTGCCCATGTTCGTGTTGGCGGCCTGCTGCAGGTCGCCCTTGGCCAGGATCGCGCCCATCTTGGCCGCGAAGTTGCGAGAGTCCTTGCGGGTCTTGCGGAAGACGATGATGCGCTCCGCCATCACCACCAACGACGCGACGGACATGATCGCCAAGGCGAAGATGATGCCGCGGGCGAAAGGACCCGTGGACGCCCAGATGCCAGCAATCGTGAAATTAGCAGAATGATCCATGGTGGATGAATGCGCTCCTCCTCGAGCGCGGTTGGGGTACGGCGGTTACGACAAATGCGGCGCCCCGACTAGTGGGGCAGGCTCAGACGGATGTTGAAGGTGTAGTCGACCTGGACGGGCCGACCCTGGAACGTCACCGGCTTGTACCGCTGAGCATACAGCGAGTTCAACACGGCCTGCTCCATATGGGCCAGCGGCTTGATGATACGGCAGCGCTCGATCGCTCCCTCGGTGGTGATGACGCACTTGACGATCATCAGGCCCTGGACCTTCGCCTCGAGGGCCTCACGGGTGTACTGAGGCGCCGGGCCAGACAGCTTCTCCGGGCGGGTCATTCCCGCGCCGAACGGAAGCACGTCCGTTCCGGTGCTGCCCACCTGGCCGCCGAGCACTCCGCCGACCACGCCACCCACCACGCCGCCGATCACACCGCCGGGCACGCCCCCCTCGACACCACCCTCCACCTCCTCCTCGCTGGCCTCCTCCTCCTCGCCGGCGTTCGGATCAGGCTCCACCTCGGGCGGCTTCTCCTGGGGGATCTCCTTGGGCTGCACGATGACGTCCGGCTTCTTCACCACCGGCTTCTTCGTAGGGTTGCTCTTCTTCGCCGGCGGCGGAGGAGGCGGAGGAGGCGGAGGCGCGGCCGAGGCCGGAGGGGCCATGGCCTGCTTGAAGGTCACCTCGACCTCCTTCTCCTTCTCCTTCGGCGGTTGGGCCGAGATCCACAGGGCGAAACCGAAGAGACCCACGTGAAGGACGACCGAGATGAAGGTGCCCACGCCAAAACGCGTCTTGGGGCCTTGTCCGCGGTCAAGGACAGAGTCGAACATGCGCTACGCTCCTGAACTCCGGTGGACACCCACCACGTCCCGTCCGGATCGCAAAAGGCGCGCTACATTACAAAAACCGGGGACGGGTGCAAGTGACCCCACCCTGGAAGGCCACCTGCGTGATCGGCCAATGCCCCAGTAGTCACCAAAAAGCAACGGCATATTGACAACTGGTGGACCCCAGGTATTTTCCCGTACCATTTTAGTTGCAGTGAAGCTCACCCTTGGAGGGGTTCCCAGCATGCAAGTAAGACGGATGCTCCGGGCAACTGGAGTTGTGGTGGTCGCGGGTCTGTCGTACGGGACCGCGGCTTACGCCGATAGCGTGATCATCGGTACGGTTGTCGGTGCCGATACCAAGAAGCCTGTCGCTGACGTGGTTGTCACGGCTACCTCTCCCAATCTTCAGGGCGAGCAGGTCGTGGTGACGGACGCTCAGGGCCAGTACCGCATTCCCCAGCTGCCGCCGGGCGTGTACACCCTCCGGTTCGACAAGGAGTCGTTCCGTCCGTTCTCGCGCTCGGAGATCCAGCTGCGCCTGGACCGCACCATCCGCGTGAACGTGGAGCTGCTGCCCGACAGCCTCGGTGAGACCATCGAGATCACGGCCACGCCGCCGACGATCGACGTGGGCTCGACGAGCACGGGTGTCAACGTCGACCAGGACTTCATCAAGCGCATCGCGGTGAACCGTCCGGGCGGCAAGGCCGGTGCGACCCGCTCCTTCGAGTCCCTGGCCGAGCTGGCCCCGGGCGCGCAGAACGACGCGTACGGCGTGTCCATCAACGGCACCACGTCTCCCGAGAACGGCTACGTGGTGGACGGTCTGTCCACGAACGACCCTGCCTTCGGCATCAACGCCAGCCCGCTGAGCGTGGAGTTCGTGCAGGACGTCAACATCATCACCGGCGGCTACATGCCGGAGTACGGCCGCTCCACGGGTGGCGTGCTCAACGCGGTGACGCGCTCGGGCTCCAACGAGTTCCACGGCTCGGTGTTCGGCAACATCACCCCGGGCTTCCTCGAGGGCAAGCGCACGCAGGTGCTGAACGAGGGCTCCGTCGTCGGCGGCCTGAACTCGCTCACCGCGCTGGGTGACTTCGGCGCGACCCTCGGCGGTCCCATCCTCAAGGACAAGCTGTGGTTCTTCGCCGGCGTGACGCCGTCGTTCAGCCGCTACAACCACCAGCGTTCCGTCAACCGCCTCCTCGTGGAGCGCGACGCCAGCGGCGCGCCCGTGCTGCGCGATGAGGACGGCAACGTGTCGGCGGATGGTACGCCGACGGTGCTGCGTGATCCGGCGACGGACTACGCCCTGACGGAGCTGATCCCCGGCTCCCAGCGTGACTACCTGGCCGAGGCGCGCAGCCTGCAGTACATGGGCAAGCTGACGTACCTCATCAACCAGGACCACAACCTCTCCTTCTCCATCACGGGCACGCCCAGCGTGTCGGGTGGAAATGGCGCGCTGTCCATCGACCCGCAGACGGGTGGTCTCGACACCCGCCTCAACGGCGCTCCGGACCGCTACGGCAACGTGCAGGAGCTCTCGGGCACCACCGCGGTGGGCCTGAAGTACGCTGGCTCCTTCATGGACAAGAAGGTGCTGGTGGACGCGAACGTCGGCTGGTTCCACCAGACGGCCTCCACCCTGCCGGATGACGGTACCCGCCCCGGTGACAACACGGGTCTGGCCGGCCTCTCGCTCGTCCAGTACCGCCAGGAGCGCTCGATCGGGTACTTCGAGCCCGGCCTGCAGAACATCGATGCGCTGTGCGATGACGGCGCGGGCGGCACGGTGTCCTGCCCGGCGATCAACTACAACGCCGGTGGCCCGGGCTTCATCAGCGACGGTCTGCTGGACCGCGTGCAGGCCAACGCCAAGGGTACGTACCTGCTCGACCTGCTCGGCAGCCACGTGCTGAAGGCCGGCGTGGACGTGGAGCTGCTGAACTACTACCAGAAGAAGGCGTACTCCGGAGGGGTGCTCCACCGCGAGGCCCTCACCGGCACCAGCTGGCAGGACTACCGCCGCTACGGCTTCGTGTCCGGTCCGGACCAGGCCACGCCCCTGCTCTTCCAGGAGTCCCAGTCCCGCAGCACCACCGCGGGCGGCTTCCTCCAGGACAGCTGGACGATCGCCAACCGCGTGACGGTCAACGCGGGCGTGCGCTACGACACCCAGTGGATGTACGGTGGTGACGGCTCCCTGGCGCTCGTCATGGCCAATCAGGTCTCCCCGCGCGTGGGCCTGATCGTGGACCCGCTGGCCAACGGCCGGATGAAGGTCTACGCCAACTTCGCTCGCTACTACGAGCAGGTGCCGCTCAACATGATGGACCGCGCCTTCCCGGGCGAGCGTCGCTACCAGGCGAACCGCTCCGCCGGCGTGGGCAAGTGCGATCCGGACACGATGGCCACCCGCGAGGGTCAGGATCAGTGCGAGACCGATGCTACCCTGATCGCGAGCACTCCCACTGGCCTCAACCCCAGCCGCCTCTACACCGGTGGCAAGGCGGACAAGGAGCCGGTGGATCCGGACATCCAGCCGCAGTCCTCCGACGAGTACCTCGTCGGTGCCGAGTACGAAGTACTGGCCAATGTGCGCATGGGTGCGACGTTCACCCACCGCAACATGGGCGCGGTCATCGAGGACATGAGCCGCGATGACGGCAACACGTACTTCCTGGGCAACCCGGGCCGTGGTTTCGCCAAGGAGTTCCCGACCCCGACGCGTAACTACGACGCGGTGTCGGTGTTCCTCAACCGCACCTTCGGCGACGGCTGGCTGGCGCAGGCCAGCTACACGTGGTCGCGGCTGTACGGCAACTACCCCGGTCTGTTCCGGCCGGAGAACGCCCAGCTGGATCCGAACATCCTCTCGGACTTCGACCTGGTGTCGCTGCTGACCAACCGTGAGGGCCTCCTGCCGTACGATCGCACCCACGCGATCAAGCTGTTCGGCGCCAAGGAGTTCAACATCTCCAACGACCTGAGCGCCAGCATCGGCATTTCCTACCGCGGCAACTCCGGTACGCCCATCAACTACATTGGTGGTCACCCGCTGTATGGCCCGAGCGAGGCCTTCATCATCCAGCGTGGCACCGGCGGCCGTACGGACTGGATCAACAACATCGACTCCAACGTCGGCGTGAACTACCGCATCAGCAAGACGAACGTGGTGTCCCTGTCGCTGGACGTGTTCAACGTCTTCAACTTCCAGGGCGTCACGACCGTCGACCAGAACTACACCTTCGCCAGCGTGCTGCCGGTCAAGGGTGGCGTGACGGCGGCTGACCTCACCACGGACAAGATCACCAAGATCAACGACGAGACGGGTGAGGAAGAGGCGTTCACCGCGGACGACATCAACAAGAACTTCAAGAAGCCGACCTCGTACCAGACCCCGCGGCAGATCCGCATCGGTCTCAAGTACACGTTCTAGGCCCTTCCACCGGATTGAGATCGAGAAACATGAACAAGCGTATTGCAACTGCAGTGGCCGTTTTCGGTGCGGCCAGCATCCTCTCCGGCTGCGCCATCGAGCAGCCGTCGGCTGGTTGTATCATCCAGGACGCCTCCGTGTACGCCTGGCAGGCGTCGTACATCCCGAAGACCGAGGCTGACGCGGCGAAGAGCTGCGGCCAGCTCAAGGGCGAGCAGCTCGGGGTGTGGAAGTTCACCAACCCCGATGCCGCTGCGGACGTGAAGGCGGCCAACAAGGCCTCCAGCCTGGCCATCCGTCCGCGCCGCCTCGCGTCGCTGACCCGTATGTCCTACACGTACGAGACGGGCGCGGTGGGCACGGACGGCAAGCCGGAGAAGAAGACGGTGACCGTGACGCGCGTGCCCCAGGATCAGTGGGACGACGCCACGGCCCAGTCCCAGACCCTGCCGGAGGAGCCGGATGAGAACGGCTTCTGCAAGGCCACGGGTTTTGCCCAGGCGTCCATCACCGTCGAGGCGGTCGTCAACAACAACGTGACGCCGGCCAAGGTGGAGGCGCCCGCGGCGTCGCGCACCTACCAGTACGGCGACATCGAGGTGTACGCGCATCCGGCGGCTCCGGGCACCCAGCTGCGCGGCACGCTGACCTACACCGAGGGCGACTGCACCGCGGAGTACAACGTGCTGGCGGTGTGGCCGTCCGTGGGCTGCGATCCGGAGGCCTTCGCCAACCCGACCGAGGAGAACAAGGCGTCGCGTTGCGCCGAGGGCTCCGGGCTCAACCCGGACTTCGACGCGGTGTGCGTGGCGGGTATCGGCGCCAGTGGTGCGCCCGCCTGCGTGCCCAACCCGGCGACCGGCCTGACGCTGGTTGGCAGGAAGTAAGCACACGGCCTCTCCGAGGCTGAGCTGAAGTGAATCGCGGCCCCGGCTGCTCCTCCCCCACGCGGGAGTGGCATCCCGGGGCCGCGGTGTTTATGGACGATGGATGCCCACGCTTCGGGGCTTCTCGGGAAGGTGCATGGAGGGTCGTTACTCACTCATTGAACGCGTCCACGGCTTGCTGGCGGACGAGCAGGGCACGCTTCGCAAGGAGGCGCCCTACCGGGTGGCCCTCTGCTATCCGAGCCCCTACCACGTGGGCATGAGCTCGCTCGGCTACCAGGCCATGTACCGGGAGATTCACACCCACCCGGGGGCCACCGCCGAGCGCGCCTTCCTGCCCGATGACGTGGAGGCGTACCGCCGCACGCGCACGCCCCTCTTCTCCTTCGAGTCGCAGGCGCCCGTCTCCAGCTTCCACATGCTGGCCTTCTCCGTGGCCTACGAACTGGAGATGACCGGCCTGTTCTCCATGCTGGAGCTGTCCGGCCTTCCCCTCCTCAAGGAGGAGCGGGACGAGCGCCACCCCCTCGTGGTGGCCGGCGGGCCGCTCACCTTCTCCAATCCGGATCCGCTCGAGCCCTTCGTGGATGTGATCGTCCAGGGCGAGGCGGATGATCTCATCCACGTCCTCATGGATGCGGCGGCGTCCATGGAAAAGGACGCCCTGCTGACGCACCTCGCGGGCGTCCCCGGCTTCCGGGTGGCCGGGCGGGGAGGGAAGCGCTACCACGTCGCCAAGGCCACGGACTCCCGGCTGCCGGCGCGCTCGGCCATCATCACCCCGCACACGGAGCTGCGCTCGATGTTCCTCATCGAGCCCGAGCGCGGCTGCTCGCGCGGGTGCCACTACTGCGTCATGCGGCGCACCACCAACGGCGGCATGCGCACCGTGCCGCCCGAGCGCGTGCTGTCGCTCATCCCCGAGCATGCGAAGCGCGTGGGCCTGGTAGGCGCCGCCGTGACGGACCACCCCCGCATCGTCGAGCTGCTGCGCACCCTGGTGGACTCGGGCCGGGAGGTGGGCGTGTCCTCGCTGCGCGCGGACCGGCTCACCCAGGAGCTGGTGGATCAACTGCGGCGCGGAGGCGCCACCAACCTCACCGTGGCCGCGGATGGGGCCTCGCAGCGCATGCGGGACCTGGTGGACCGTAAGCACTCGGAGGAGCAGATCATCCGCGCGGCGAACTTCGCCAAGACGGCGGGTATGCGGCAACTCAAGGTGTACAACGTCGTCGGCCTGCCGCTGGAAGAGGACGCGGACGTGGACGAGCTGGCCCGCTTCACCACGGAGCTGTCGAAGATCCTCCCGGTGGCGCTGGGCGTGGCGCCCTTCGTGGCCAAGCGCAACACGCCCCTGGACGGAGCCCCCTTCGCCGGCATCCGCGAGGTGGAAGGCCGGCTGGAGCGGCTGCGCAAGGGCCTCAAGGGACGCGCCGAGGTGCGGCCCACCTCGGCCCGCTGGGCCTGGGTGGAGTACATGCTGGCCCAGTGCGGCCCCGAGGCGGGCCTGGCCGCCATGGATGCCTGGAAGGCCGGGGGGAGCTTCGCGGCCTTCAAGCGCGCCTTCCAGGAGCGCGACTGCCAGCCCTTCGTCGCCCGCCGGGTGGAGGACGGACGGCGCCGGCCCACCGAGTGGCCCACCGTGGAGAACGTCGCTCCGCCCTACGTCTGACACTGGCCCGGCCAGACCTTGCCCAGGCCCGCCCGCTCTCTGCTAGAAGGCCGCACGCGCCGCTTCCAGGCGCCAGGAGGCTTTCTGCCGCAGTGAGCACGGATCGCGTGGACAAGGGGTGGCAGCGCAAGGGGCTGAAGGACTACTCGACGGAGGCCATTGTCGGGACGCTCGGGCACTACGGTGTGACGGTGAGCGAGGCGGACTTCCGCCAGCTCTCCGAGAAGCAGTACCCGGCGGGGATCGCCGAGAGCTGGATGCCGAAGTGGAAGGGCACCGGCCAGTTCGCTCCCTTCCCGTATGCCGCCGCCGGGGAGCTGTGGAAGCGCTGGCTGTCCGGCCGGCTCGCCCCGTATGAGCTCTCCGAGAGCCTCGCCCAGCTGATGGGCGCCCTCGGGCAGCTGCTGCAGGGCGTGCAGCAGGCCCCCGTGGCCTCCTCCTTCGAGCGGATGAACGAGGTGCGCAAGCGCGTGCCCGTCAACGACAAGGGCGAGCCCGACACCGGCTTCATGCAGGAGGCCCTGCGCGTGTTCGACGAGCGCGCCGCCCGCGCCTTCGACGACCTGGCCGAGATGCTCGCCAAGGCCGGCCACCGCGAGCACTCCGAGGCCTTCGCCGACCTGGAGGAGTTCCTCCTGCCGGATCGCCGCGGCATCTCCAAGCCCATCATCCGCGCCTCGCACGGTGAGCGGGACGCGGCGCTCGAGGACCTGCAGAAGGCGGCCATGGACAGCTCGCGCACGCCCATTTCCCGCGTGCTCGCCGTGGACGGCCTGCTGCACCTCAAGGCCAACGACAAGGTCGCCACCGTGGGCCGCCCCCTCCTCGAGGAGGCCGAGCGCACCCAGGACTGGCACCTCGCGCTGGATCTCGTTGCCCGCCTGGAGCACGCCAACAAGCAGCTCGGCGATCGCACCGCGCTCGTGGCCCTCGAGAAGGACCGCGCCCGCATCGAGAAGGCCCACGACGAGGCCCACCCCGGCCACCGCCGCCACCAGCACCAGCACTGAGTCAATACCCCTCTCCCTCCGGGAGAGGGTCAGGGTGAGGGTTCCCGTCACGGTGTTCCCTCCCCGTGGTCCCCACGTGGGGCCACGGGTTCAACCCGCGTGTCCCGATACCCTCACCCCGTCCCTCTCCCGAGGGGAGAGGGGAGATGCGCGAGGGGAGAGGGGCTCAGTAGGGGACGTCTTCCTCGGGCGGCGGCTGGGCCTCCTGGACTTCTCCGGCGGCCTGCGTGGCCTGGATGTCCTCGGCCGTCTGTCCCCGGCGGGGCAGGGGGATGTACTTCACCTCCGGCACCGCCTCCTGCACGTCCTTCACTGGTACCACCGCGCCCACCGTCGTGTAGCGGATGGCCCCCGTCTGCGTGAAGGTGTGCCGCAGCTCGTACGACTTCGCCCTCGGCAGGAACCACTCGCGCACCGCCTTCAGCGGCAGCACGTGCAGCTCTCCCTGCGCCAGGAAGACGTACACCATCAGGTCCGCGCCGCTGTAGAGGAAGCACCCCGGCGTGTCCCGCTCCAGGTTGGACACCAGCTCGAAGAAGTAGCGCCGGCGGCGCGGCTGCCGGTCTCCCTTCACCTCGATGCCGCGCACCTCTCCCGAGGGCAGCTCCCAGAGCAGGTCCACCCCCCGGTGCTGGAAGCGCGGGTCGTCCTGCACGTCATGGACGCGCGAGCCGGGCTCGGTCGCCAGCAACCAGTTCCGGGCGTACTGCACGGCCCGATCGGCCGCGCCCATCACGCCCCTCATGCTGAAGCCGCGTGCCATCGCTCAGCGGCGCAGCTCGACGCCCGTGGCCACCAGCTGCACCTCGCGCGGCTTGCCGTCCGTGCCGCGCGGCACCTGGGCTCCCTCGGCCTCGTAGTGCTTCGCCATGGACTCGCTCAGCTCCGTCACCTTCACCACGCCCTCCACCCGCGCCGACGAGCCCGCCGCGTCCAGCGGCACGAAGAAGCCGTAGTCCTTGAACGTCACCCGCACCCCGGCGCCCTTCGCGCCCTCGGCGAGCTCCATCCAGCAGCCCTTCTTCTCGCACGCCTTGCGCACCTGGCCCTCCACGCGCACCGTCTTGCCCTCGTGCGCCTGCGGCTTCGCCAGCAGCTCGGAGAGCTTCACCGCCGGAGCCCCCTTCAGGGCCTCGCCGCGCGTCAGCGTCCAGCCCGCGGTGGGCTTCGCCTCGGCCGGCGGCGGCGGGTGGGGGCAGTCCTCTTGAACGGCCGGCTTCGAGGCGGGGGCCTCGGCGAGCGCGACGAGGGGAAGGGCCAACAGCGTCAGCAGGGCGGAGCGGAAGGTCTTCATCCCTCACCGATAGCCCGAAGCCTTTGTCCGGGCAAGGCGCCCGCCATCCCGGTTACACTACCGGACGTGAAGGTCACCCTCCCCAAGCCCAACCGCACCTTCGGCCCCGCCGACGTGCTCGGTCTCGTGGGCCTCGTCGGATTGCTCATCGCCCGCTACATCCCCGTGGCCCGGCTCGTCCCCTTCTGGGGCTGTGCCCTGCGAGAGACGACGGGCTGGCCGTGCCTCGGCTGCGGGCTGACGCGGGTGGCCGACCGGGTGGCCCACTTCAACTTCGCCGGGGCCTGGGACGCCAACCCGCTCGGCACGGTGGCCGCCCTCTTCTTCGCCCTCATGGTGGTGGTCATGGTGCTGCACCTCGTCTTCGCCATGCCCATCCCCGAGCTCCACCTGTCTCCCACCGAGTGGCATTGGGCCCGCATCGCCACCGCCACCGTCGTCCTCCTCAACTACGCCTGGGTAGTGGTGAAGGCGAAGTTCCCCCACCTGCTCACCTAGGACGCTCCCGTGCACGCCGCCGCCCTCCTGCTGCTCGGCTACCTGGCGGGCTCCGTGCCCTTCGGCGTGCTCCTCACCCGCTGGCTGCGCGGCGTGGACGTCCGTCAGAGCGGCAGCGGCAACATCGGCGCCACCAATGTCACCCGCGTGGCCGGCAAGAAGCTCGGCGCCGTGGTGCTGCTGCTGGATGCGCTCAAGGGTGCCCTCGCCGTGGCCCTGGCCCTCTGGCTCATGCCCGAGGCGCCTCGCATGCACGCGGCCGTGGGGCTCTCCGCCTTCCTCGGCCACGTCTACCCCGTCTGGCTCAAGCTCCACGGCGGCAAGGGCGTGGCCACCGCGCTCGGGGTGCTCACCGTGCTCGTGCCGCTGGGGGCGCTCGCCGGGGCGCTCGTCTACGCCGGGCTCGTGGCCGCCTGGCGCGTCAGCTCCATCGGCTCGCTGGCCGGGGGCGTCACCGCCGTCGCCGTCGCCTCCCTCACCGCCCGCGCCCCCGAGTACGCGTGGCTCTCAGCCCTGCTCTTCGCCCTCATCCTCTGGACGCACCGGAGCAACATCCAGCGGCTCCTGCGGCATACCGAGCGGCGCTTCTGACTTCAGCTCGCCCCCGCGCGCCGAATAGCCCAGCAGCGTGCAGGCGATGGGGCCGTTCCACAAATCGCGGCGGCTCCGGGGCCGCGAATGGAAGGCGCTCTCGAAGGCCGGGTTGCCCGAGAGCACCCAGACGCGCCAGCCCGCCTGCGCCCGCAGGCTGTCGCCCAGCTTGAAGTAGAAGCTCTTCATGCCCTTCTGTCCGCCCGAGCCCAGCCGGTCTCCATAGGGCGGATTGGTGAGCAGCAGGCCGCCCGAGGCGGGCAGGGGAGGCAGCTTCGTCGCGTCCCCCTCCTCGAGGAGGATCTCCTCGGCCAGCTTCGCCGCCTTCACGTTGCGCCGCGCCGCCTCCAGCGCCTCGGGGTCCTTGTCGAAGCCGAGAATCGGGACGGCCACCTTGCGCTCGTTGCGGCGGGCATCCGCGCGCAGGTCCTCGAGCAGCTCCCGGGCCCGCGCGCCCAGGTGCGGCCACTTCTCCACCGCGAAGTCCCGGGCGATGCCGGGCGCGCGCCGCCGGGCGATGAGGCCGCCCTCGATGAGGATGGTGCCCGAGCCACACATCGGGTCCACCAGCGCCTCCTCGCCCGTGTAGCCCGCCGCGCGCAGCAGGGCCGCCGCCAGCGTCTCCTTCAGCGGCGCCGGTGTCGGGCGCACCCGGTAGCCCCGGCGGTGCAGGGGCTCGCCACACAGGTCCAGCGAGAGCGACAGCCGCTCGCGCACCAGGTGGGCAACCACGCGCACGTCCGGATTCCTGGGGTCCACGTCCGGCCGCGCGCCCTGCTTGTCGCGCATCCGGTCCACCACCGCGTCCTTCACCTTCAGCGCCACGAAGCCCGTGTGGCTGTGCTCACTGTCCTTGAGCGTGGCCTCCACCGCGAAGGTGGTGTCCGGCGTGAGGTGCTCCTCCCACGGGACACTGGCCACCGCCTCGTACAGGCCCTCGGCGCCATGGGCCTCGAACTCGCCCAGCGGGTAGAGCACGCGCATCGCGATGCGCGACCAGAGGCACACCTTGAGCGCCTCGTCGAGCGAGGCCATGAAGCGCACCCCGCCCCGGTCCTGCCGGATGCGGCGCGCTCCGAACTCCTTCAGCTCCTCGGCCAGGAGGTCCTCGGTACCGCGGGCGGTGGTGGCGAAGAGGGCGAGACGTTCAGCCATAGGGCGCTCGCCTTATCAAGCTGCTCACTCCGCTACCACCTCGTACATGCTGAAGGTGGCATCCTGCCGGGCGCTGGCCGCCTTGGTCGCCTTGAAGTCCTCCGACTGGAAGTACGCCTTGAGGCACTCGCGGTCCCTCCAGCGCGTCACCAGCAGGAACTCGGGCTCCGGCTCGAAGGAGCGCAGCACCTCCAGCCCGAGGAAGCCCTCGTACTGGTCCACCCGGCGCGAGCGCTCCCGGAAGGAGGCCTCCAGGCGCTCGGCCTCCTCGGGGGAGGCCCGGAAACGATTGATGGTGACGATCATCGTGGGGACACCGGTCATGGCGGGATTCGTCTCCTTCCTATACTCCTCGCGCCTATGAGCCTCCATGTCCTCCCTCCGATGACCCGCGTGCACGGCACGCATGTCTGGCTGCCCAGGCCGGACGGGTTCGTCGAGACCTCCCAGTTTCCCGGGCTGGGGGACCCGCACAGCGGCGCCGTCATCGCGGTGACGGAGCTGCCCGACCCGTACCCGGCGCTCGCCCGGGGGCTCACCGCCGAGCAGCTGGCGCCCCAGGGCATCCGGCTGCTCTCCCGTGAGCCGCTGCGCGCGGGAGTGCACGAGGGGACGCTCCTGCATGTCGAGCAGGAGCAGCGGGGCATCCTCTTCGACAAGTGGATGGCCGTCCTCGGAGACGCGCGCGGCTCGGTCATGGTGGTGGCGAGCTGCCGTGCCGAGCGGGCATCGGAGCTGTCCTCGCGGCTGCGCACCCTGGTGATGGCCGCCCGTTGGGAGCCCGAGGCGGAGCAGCCTGAGCTTCCGCCCTTCCTGCTCGACTCGCCCTCCGGCTTCCAACCCGCCCAGCGCATCCAGCACGGCGTGCTCTTCACCGAGTCCGGCCGGGTTCCCGGCCCCGGCAGCGAAGCGCCCTACCTCATCGTCACCCCGTTGCCCGGTGCCTCGGACTCGCTCTCTCCGCGCGAGCTGTCCGAGGTGTCTCTGCGGCGCATGCCCGGCGTTGATGAGGTGGAGCTCGAGTCCGGTGGGCCCGTGCTCGTGAGTGGAATGCGCGGGTATGAGCTGGTGGCTCATGGCACGCAGCGTGATACGGGCCGGGCGCTCTTCATCTACCAGTTGCTGCTCGCGGGCACCGACGGCTTCGTGCTCGTCCAGGGCCGGGCCAGCGCCGTCGCCCAGGAGTCGATGCTGCCTCGCATGCGGTCGGCGGCTCGCAGCGTGCGCCGCACGGGGTAGCGGCTCACGGTGGCCCTCGGTTGACCCTCACCCCCGCCCTCTCCCAGAGGGAGAGGGGGTTTACACGGGTTCAACCCGGGGCCTCGATACCCTCACCCCGTCCCTCTCCCGAAGGGAGAGGGGATATTGGAGGGAGGTTGGGGGCAGTGGACCTCCCGGGGTCAGGCGGCCCCGGCTCCGGGCATGTCTCCCACTCCGCGGATGAGCACCTCGCGCGGCTTCGCTCCGTCCGCCGCGCCCACCACTCCGTCGCGCTCCATCCGCTCGATCATGCGCGCCGCACGGTTGTAGCCGATGCGCATCTTGCGCTGGAGCATCGAGATCGACACCGCCCTCATCTCGCTCACCGTCGCCAGCGCCTGATCGTACAGCTCGTCCGACAGCTCGTCCTCCTCGCCACCACCGCCCTCGCCCTCCTCGTCGCGCGGCTTGAGGATGGACTCGTCGTAGACCGGCTTGCCCTGCGCCTTGAGGTGATCCACCGCCTTCTTGATCTCGTTCTCCGAGACGAACGCGCCGTGCACACGCTGCAGGTGCGCGCTCGTGGGCGGCATGATGAGCATGTCGCCCATGCCCAGCAGGGCCTCGGCGCCCACCGTGCCCAGAATCGTCATCGAGTCCGGCTTCGAACGCAGCATGAAGCTGATGCGCGTGGGGAAGTTGGCCTTGATGATGCCCGTGACGACGTCCGTCGACGGGCGCTGCGTGGCCACCATCAGGTGGATGCCGGCCGCGCGAGCCATCTGCGCCAGGCGCGCCACGTACGTCTCCACCTCGCGGCTGGCCACCATCATCAGGTCCGCCAGCTCATCGATGATGACTACGATGTAGGGCAGCTTCTTCCACTCCCGCTTCTCCTCCCGCGACGACTCCGACTCCCCGGCGGCCTCGAGCGCGGCATCCACGGCGTCGGACATCCCGTCGTCGTCCTCGTCCTCGTTCGCGGCCTGGGCGCTCTCCGGAGCCTCCTCGGGCTCGGGCAGGGCCTCGCGCAGATCCTCCATGTCGTCCCTGGGCGCGGCGACCCCGGGACCCGTGCTCGCGCTGGCCGAATGCGACTCCTCGATGACGGCGTCCTCGGGAGTGGCCACGTCCACCACGACCACCTTCTTGGGCTTCTTCGGCGCGGCCTTCTTCGCGGACTCCTCGGCGGGCTTCGCGTTGGACTTCTCCGCGTCCTGCGTCTCCACGAACTTGTTGAAGCCGGCGATGTTGCGCACGCCCGCCTCGGACAGCATCTGGTAGCGCCGCTCCATCTCCTCCACGGCCCAGCGCAGCGCGAGCGCCGCCTTCTTCGGGTCCGTCACCACCGGCAACAGCAGGTGCGGAATGCCCTCGTACACCGAGAGCTCGAGCATCTTCGGGTCCACCATGATGAAGCGGACCTCCTCCGGCGTGGACTTCAGGAGGATGCTCATGATCATCGAGTTCACCGCCACGGACTTACCCGAGCCGGTGGTGCCTGCGATGAGCAGGTGGGGCGCCTTGGCCAGGTCGAAGACGTACGGCATGCCCTCGATGTCCTTGCCCACGCACATGGTGAGCCGGCTGCCGGCCTTCTGGAACACGTCCTGCTCGGCAATTTCCTTCAGGTACACCGTCTCGCGGTCGCGGTTGGGCACCTCGATGCCCACCACGCCCTTGCCGGGGATGGGCGCCACGATGCGCACCCGCATGGCCTCCATGGCCATGGCCAGGTCGTCCTGGAGCGCGGCGATCTTGCTCACCTTGATGCCGGGCCCCGGGAGGAACTCGTACATGGTGACGACGGGGCCGGGGCGGATCTCCACCACCTCGCCGGAGATGCCGAAGTCGGCCAGCTTGGCGCGCAGCTTCTCCGCCGTGGTGAGGAAGGCGTCCTTGTCGAGCGCCGAGCGCTCCTTCTTCTCGATCTCCAGCACGTCCAGCGGGGGCAGCGAGAAGCTGGTGCGGCCACCGACGAACTTGAACTGCTCCTGGTCCTTCTTCTTGACGGCGACGGCGGTGGGCTTGGGCGGCGCCTTGGGCTCCACGATGAGCGGCGTGCGCGCCAGTGCCGAGGGCGGAGCCGGCACGATGGCCGAGGGCGAGGCCGGAGCCTGGGCCGCCAGCGCGGGCGCCGCGGACATGGGCGCAGCGGCCTCCAGGGGCTCGGAGGCCTGCGCGTCGGCGGGCGTCTCGGGGCCGGTGACGATGTTTGGCGCCTTGCCGCGCTTGCCCTTCGCGGCGTCGGCCGGAGGCGCGGCGGGCACGGTGGGCACCGCGTTGGCGGCGGGCGAGGGCGACAGGAAGGAGGCCCACACCGGGTCCGCTCCCTGCGCCGGGCGCGCGGGCGCGGACGGAGGCGTCACGATGACGGGCTGCTGGCCAGCGGGAAGCTCGGGCCGCTTCTCCCGGGCCTCGCGGGCGGTCTGCTTCGCTGTCTCTCGCGCGTCCTTGGCGGCCTGCTTCGCGGCGGCGGCGCGATCCTTCTCCTCCTGGCGGGCCAGACGCACGGCCTCCTCGGCCATGGCCTCCTGCTCGGCCTCCTCCGCCTCCAGCGCCAGCCGCTCGGCCTCCTCCAGCTCGGCCTCCTCCTCCTCGAGCTGCGAGAGGAAGGCGTCCTCCTCCTCCTTCTCCTGGGCGGCGCGCTCCTGGCGCTCCTTGTACGCCTCCTTCTGCTGCTCCCAGAAGAGCAGGGCGTTCTCCTGCACGCGCCGGCCCACCACGCACGCCCCGGCCCAGGCCAGCGAGCACAGCTTGAGGAAGGTGTACTGGGTGCCGACGATGAGCGCGGCGGCGCACACCGTGGTCACCAGGATGATGGTGCCGACGGTGGAGAACAGCCCCACCAGGATGCCGCCGAGCGTGGCGCCGACGAAGCCTCCGGGCGGGTGGGCCTGGCCGGGCTGGTTGCCGAGGAAGAGCTGGGCCAGCACCGCGCCGCTCAGGGTGAGCAGCACCAGCGCCACCAGCTGCGGCCAGCGGCGCCGCTCCCGGTTGCCCACGAAGACGACCATGGCCGCATAGACGCCGCACAGCGGGAGCAGATAGGCCCACATCCCGAGCATGCCCCGCAGGCCCTCGGCGATGAGGTGGCCCATGGGCCCCACCGCGTTCTCGAAGCCGGGCCCCTTGCGGTCCTTCGCGCTGAAGGTCGCCACCGACACCAACGACAGGATGGAGACGGCCATCAGAAAGAGGCCCAGCAGTGCCCGTTGTCCGGGACCTGCCTCGGCGACTCCCTTCTGCGCCTTCTTCTCCGCCAGTGCCTTGCGGCGCGTGGCGATCTCCTGCCGCGAAAGGACCGTCTTCTCCGCTCTGGCCTTCCGTTCCGCCATGACTTCCTCACACTCCCCGTAGCGGGCTGTAGCAGCCGTGGGCGGAGTGTAGGGAGGGAGGGGGTCCGGTCAATTTTCCGGCGGGCCGTCCAGAGGTACACGCCGCTACCACTTTGAGGCACCGGCCGGGAACGGAGCATGTATGTTGCTTTCGCCGCGTAGCGGAACCAAGGAGACCTACATCATGGCCACCCAGGACAAGCCGTCGTCGACCGAAGAGGAGTACTTCGCGCGCGAGGAGATCGAAAAGAAGCGCAAGCTGGCCATCCAACAGTCCCAGTCGATGGCCGCCCAGGCGCGCGAGGACCTCAAGAAGCTGCATTACATGAAGTGCCCCAAGTGCGGCATGGACCTGCAGACGGTCAAGCACGGCGACGTGGACATGGAGACCTGCTTCAACTGCCACGGCATCTTCCTGGACGCCGGCGAGCTGGAGCGGCTCCAGAAGAACATGGCGCACGAGAACAGCGGCAAGTGGATGGGCGCCGTCCTCAACCTCTTCAAGAACAAGTAGCCCGCTGGAGGTTCGCTCCATGAAGCTCACCGTCGAGCAGGTCCGGCATGTGGCCACCCTGGCCCGGCTGTCGCTCTCGTCCGAGGAGGAGGAGCGCTACGCCACGCAGCTCTCCGCCATCCTGGACGCGGTGGTGCAGCTCCAGGAGCTCGACGTGAGTGGAGTGGAGCCGACCTCGCACGCCACGCTCGCGTCCTCGCTGCTGCGCGAGGACGTGATGCGGCCCTCGCTGCCACCGGAGAAGTCGCTGGCCAACGCGCCGGCCAAGGTGGGCACGAGCTTCGCCGTCCCGAAAATCCTGGAGTGACGCCATGCCGCTGACCGACCTCACCCTGCTGGAGCTGGCGGCGAAGCTGGCCTCGGGGGAAACCACCTCCGTGGAGGCCACCCGGGCGTGTCTGGCGCGCATTGCCCAGGTGGACGGGAAGGTGAAGGCCTTCCTGCGGCTGGACGAGCACGGCGCGCTGGCGGCAGCCGAGGCCAGTGATGCCCGGCGCAAGAAGGGCAACCCCCTGGGCCCGCTGGATGGCGTGCCGGTGGCCGTCAAGGACATCTTCCTCACCGAGGGCGTGGAGACGACGTGTGCCTCGCGCGTCCTCGAGGGCTTCGTCCCCCCGTACGACGCCACGACGGTGCGGCTGTTGAAGGAGGCGGGGACGCCCATCCTGGGCAAGCTCAACCAGGACGAGTTCGCGATGGGCTCCTCCAACGAGTCGAGCGCCTATGGCCCCTGCCACAACCCGTGGGACCTGACGCGCACGCCGGGAGGCTCCTCGGGAGGCTCGGCGGCGGCGCTGGCGGCGCGCGAGGTGTTCGGCACGTTGGGCACGGACACGGGCGGCTCCATCCGCCAGCCGGCGGCGCTCACCAACACCGTGGGCCTCAAGCCCACCTACGGGCGCGTGTCGCGCTACGGCGTCATCGCCTACGCCTCCTCGCTGGACGCGCCGGGCCCCATGGCTCGCACGGTGGGGGACGTGGCGGCGCTGCTGCAGGTGCTGGCGCGGCATGATCCGCGGGACTCCACCTCGGCGCCGGCGGACGTGCCGGACTACCTGGCGGACCTGGAGCACGGGGTGGCGGGGCTGAAGCTGGGCGTGCCGCGCGAGTACTTCGTCGAGGGCATGGACCCCGAGGTGGAGGCGTCGGTGCGCGAGGCCCTCAAGGCCTACGAGCGGCTGGGCGCCACGCTGGTGGACGTGTCCCTGCCGCACACGAAGTACGCGCTGGCCACCTACTACCTGCTGGCCCCGGCGGAGGCGTCGAGCAACCTGGCCCGCTACGACGGCGTGCGCTACGGCCTGCGGGCGCGCGATGCCAAGGGCCTCAAGGACATGTACGGCCTGACGCGCGACCAGGGCTTCGGCCCCGAGGTGAAGCGCCGCATCATGCTGGGCACCTACGCGCTGAGCGCGGGCTACTACGACGCCTACTACCTGAAGGCCCAGAAGGTGCGGACGCTCATCCGCGACGACTTCGCCAAGGCCTTCACGCAGGTGGACGCGCTGGTGACGCCCACCTCGCCGGTGCCCGCCTTCAAGCTGGGCGAGAAGGTGAATGATCCCCTGTCCATGTACCTCATGGACGTGTGCACGCTGCCGTGCAACCTGGCGGGACTGCCTGGCCTGTCGCTGCCGTGCGGCTTCACCAAGGCGGGACTGCCCATCGGATTGCAGCTCATGGGCCGCCCGTTCGACGAGGCGAAGTTGCTGAGAATCGCCCGGGCCTTCGAGCGCGAGCACGACTACGTGCGCCGCCCGGCCCCCATCTAGAGAGGACTTCCGGAGACGCCATGCCCCTGAGCGATTTCCAGCCGGTCATCGGGCTCGAGGTCCACGCCCAACAGCTGACGCACACGAAGATCTTCTGCGGCTGCTCCACCAGCTTCGGCGCGGCGCCCAACCACAACACCTGCCCGGTGTGCCTGGGCCTGCCCGGGGTGCTGCCAGTGCTCAACGCGCGGGTGGTGGAGTTCGCCATCCGCACGGGACTGGCGCTCGGCTGCACCATCAAGAAGACGAGCGTGTGGAGCCGGAAGAACTACTTCTATCCGGACCTGCCCAAGGGCTATCAGATTACCCAGTTCGACCAGCCCATCTGCGAGTGGGGGCAGCTGACCATCGACACGCCCGAGGGCGAGAAGGTCATCCGCGTGCGCCGCATCCACATGGAGGAGGACGCGGGTAAGAGCGTGCACGACGCCTCGGCGGCCGAGAGCCTGGTGGACCTGAACCGCGCGGGCGTGCCGCTGCTGGAGATCGTCAGCGAGCCGGACCTGCGCAGCGCGGACGAGGCGGTGGAGTACCTCCGGTCCCTGAGGGACGTGCTGGTGTACCTCGGGGTGAACGACGGGAACATGGAGGAGGGCTCGCTGCGCTGTGACGTCAACGTGTCGGTGATGCGCAAGGGCAGCACGGCGTACGGCCAGCGGGTGGAGCTGAAGAACATCAACTCGTTCCGGTTCATCAAGCAGGCCACCGAGTACGAGATCGCCCGGCAGGTGGATGTCCTCGAGTCGGGTGGGAAGGTGGATCAGGAGACGCGGCTGTACGATCCGAACAAGGGCGTGACGCGCTCGATGCGCTCGAAGGAGGAGGCGCACGACTACCGCTACTTCCCGGAGCCGGACCTGCCGCCGCTGCACCTGACGGACGCGCAGATCGACGACGTGGCGAAGTCCCTGCCGGAGCTGCCGCGGGCGAAGGTGTCGCGCTTCACGAGCCAGTACGGGCTGCCGGCGTACGACGCGAAGATTCTGTGCGCGGAGCGCCCGCTGGCGGACTACTTCGAGGCGGTGGCGCAGCACTTCAAGGAGTACAAGCGGCTGTCGAACTGGTTCCTCGGAGAGCTGCTGCGGCTGCTGAAGGAGGAGGGCGGGAGCGTCACCACGCTGCGCTTCTCCACGGTGCACTTCGCCCAGCTGCTGGCGGCGGTGGAGAAGGGGACCATCTCGGCGAACGCGGGCAAGGACGTGTTCGGGGAGATGTTCCGCACGGGGAAGGAGCCCGAGGCCATCATCGCGGAGAAGGGCCTGGCGCAGGTGAGCGACACGGGCGCCATCGAGGCGGTGGTGGACGAGGTGCTGGCGAAGAACGCCGGTGAGGTGGAGAAGTACAAGGCCGGCAAGAAGCACATCTTCGGCTTCTTCGTGGGCCAGGTGATGCGGGCGATGAAGGGCAAGGGCAACCCGGCCCTCGTCAACGAGCTGCTCAAGAAGAAGATCGGCGAGTAGCCCTTCCGGCCGCTCGGGATGCCACGGCGGGCCCCTCATCGGAGCCCGCCGTCGTGCTTCTACATGTTCGAGTCTGGGAAGCTCGTCTGCGCGATGACACCCACCCAGCTCAGCTGGCTGCCATCGGAGCGCAGTCCGGCCAGGTATCCCCCGGCGTCACGGCCCACCAGGTCCTGCTTGCCATCCCCGTCGTAGTCCATGACGAAGAAGCGATTGGGGCCGTTCCACCCCTGGGCGTCGCTCAGGCTCGTGGAGGCAATCTCGTGATAGGTCATGTGCGTGCGCTCGGAGCGCAGCACCGCGAAGCCGCCCCAGGAGTTGCGCGTCACCAGGTCATCATCGCCATCCCCGTCGTAGTCCATGGCGTAGAACCGGTTGCCGCTGCCCCAGCCCGCGACGTCCGAGTAGCCCGTCCCGGCGATCACCCCTACCCATTCGAGCTGGGTGCCCGTCGAGTGCAAGCCCACGATGTTGCCTCCGGCGTCACGGCCCACCAGGTCGTCCCGGAGATCGCCGTCGTAGTCCATGACGAAGAAGCGATTGGCGGTGTTCCAGCCCTGGCCGTCACTCAGATGAGAGTAGGTGGGGGACAGCGCACCCGCGGGGGTCAGGCTCGTGCGGTCGGAGCGGATGGCCTCGAAGCCGCCTGCGGCGTTGCGCAACACCAGGTCCTCATCTCCGTCCCTGTCGTAGTCCATGGCGTAGAACCGGTTGCCGGTGAGCCACCCCGCGGCATCCGAGTAGCCCGTCATGCCGATGATTCCCACCGGGATGAGCTTCGTCCCATCCGAGCGCAGGCCGTGCAGGGTGCCTTGGGCGTCGCGGGCCACCAGATCGCTGTTCCCATCCCCGTCGTAGTCCATGACGAAGAAGCGGTTGGGATCCGTCCAACCATTCGCATCGGAGAACTCCGTCTGCGTGAGGCCCACGGCCGCCGGTGCGCTCATGCGCGTGAACTTGAACGCTCCAGAGGCGGAGCGCTCCACGAAGGCGTCCTTCATGTCTCCGGCGACGTCCATCATGAAGAGGCGGTTGTTGTAGTCCCCGCTGAGGCGGAAGGTGCGCGTGCCCAGCAACAGGTGTTGCCGGCGCTGGACGTCTGCGGCGTACACGTAGACGGTGTGCTGCTGCCCATCGTGGTAGGCATAAGGAATGGAGAAGGTGAACCCAGGCATTCCCGCGGCCTGGCGATCCCGGTAGGTGTTGTTGACATCCGGCCGCGGCAACGTGGTCCATGCCTTGCCTACGAACCTGTCGCTGTTCGCGTCGCCGTCGATGTAGAAGTGGATCTCCATGGCGTTGCTCGCGGAGTCCAGGTCGAGCCCCCAGCCAGACAGCTGGCCACTCGGGGAGAGGGCGTTGACGTCGCCCGCCAGCCGGACGTCACCGGTAGGGAAGCGCGACAGGGCACCGGCCGGCACGATCCGGATGTTGGCCATATCCAGGCCAATCTCCCGGATGTCGTCCTCGCTCTGCATGTGGTACTTCGCCGAGCCCAGGATCACGTAGACCGCCGGATGGTTCCACTCGCGCAGGAGCGTCCGGTTGAGCGGGGTGGAGCGCAGCCGTGCGAAGGAGTTGCTGGGCACGTCCTTCACGCCTCGCATCTCACTGGGGAGGTGGGCGCGCACGTTCTCGAGCTCCTCCATGCTGGAGATCCAGAAGGCTGTGCCTCCCTGGACGATGGAGATGGAACCGTTGGGCTCGCGCAGCAGTTGGTTGTCACTCGGCAGCCGGGGCAGGGAATACAGCGCGCCTGCGGGCAGGTCATGCACCGGGACATCCGTGCGTCCCGTCGCCGCGGCAAGGGCGTTCAGCTCGGACAGGCTGGGGATGGGGAAGGCCGCGCCCCCATACGTCACGGCGATGGTCCCATCCGGATCCCTCCAGAAGGTGGCGTCAAGCGGGCTCAACCGGAGGGGCGCGTTGGCCCCCGCGGACGGCCAGGCGGGAAGGCTTCCCAGCAAGCCCCAGGGCAGGGGATTGACCTGTCCCCCCAGGACTCCCAGCTCGTTCAGCTCCACCATGTCGAGCACATCCCGGCGGGCCCCCTGGTACATGTACACGATAGCGCCGGAGGCATCGCGCAGCACCGTGCCATCGCGCGGCAGCGGACGCAGGGACGCGAGGGTTCCGCTCGGCACGGGACCGACTTCCGATGGGCTCATCCCCAGCTCCGCCTGGATCCTGCCCAGATCCTCCAGGCTCGCGATGGGAAACGCGGCGCCTCCGTGAACCACCGCGATGGTGCCATCCGGCTCACGCAAGAAGGTGGCTTCCCGTGGCGTGGTGGGAATGTCGGCCAGTTGCTGGGCGGAGATGTTCTGGATGTCGGCGGTGCTCTTGCCCAACGACGCCAGCAGCGTGTTCAGCTCGGCTTCATTGGGAATGACGAAGCGGCCAAAGCCCTGGACGACATGGATCGTGCCGGAAGGATCGCGCAGCAGCGTGCCATCCGGGTAGTAGGGGTGTGCACCGAGTGTCTTGGCGAGGCTCGCGCGAATGAAGCGCGCATAGGCGCGATGCCCCTCCTCGTTGGGGTGGGCGGTGCCCGTCGTCTTCGCGGTGTCGTTGGGCCCCTGGACGGCGACAGCGTCCGTGGCCGTGCGGAACCAGCGATTGGCGCCCGCGCACAGACCATGTGTCTTGGACGCCTCCTGGATGCCGCCGACATAGTGCCACGGCCGGCCGGCCGTGCGTTGGCTGGTCACCGCGGCCGTCATTTCATCGGACAGCGGCTTGAGGAAGTTCTGCTGAATCCAGCCCAGCTCTCCCTGATGCCGGACGATGCCATCGACGGCAATGCCGCTGAAGATGTCGGTGTTGTCACCCACTTCCTTCAGGATGCTGCTGCAGGTCTCTCCATTGGCGTCACGCGAGAAGTCCGGGTACTCGGTGAGATAGACATTGGACACGTTCAGCGAGCTCGCGATCCGGTCCCCCAGCGCCGCGTAACGAGTTTGCATCGCGGCGCGCAGGGTGCTCACCCCGGAGCTCAGGTGGTCTCCGTCCGCATGGATATGGCAATTGGTCGTGGCCACGCAGTGCTTGAGGACATCCCCGAAGCCCATGTCATTGCCGCCCGCGCTGATGACCAGCGCATCGATGCGGCGCTGCCCGGCGATGCTGGCGAGCTGCTGCACCTGGGGCTTGAGGAATTGATCCGTGGGCCACGGCCCATCCACGGGCGAGGGGCGCTCGATGCCGATGTAATCGAAGAGGATGCCGGAGCCCAGATAGCTGCCCTCTTCCTTGAAGGTCGACAAGGGGCCTTGATTGTAGGTTGCACGGCTGATGGTGGCGCCGGAGCAGGCCAGCGAGACATAGGTGACGGAGGTGCGGCGGTCCTGCTCCTCGAGCTGCTGGGCCGCGAGTGCGGTCCCTGCCTTGAACGAGCGATGGCAGCGCTGGTCGGCCCATCGGGCGGGCTGGCCCCCGCTCCGGGGGACGTCGGGATTGCCCTCGCCCGAGCCATAGGAGTCACCGAGCGCGACGATGACCCAGTCCTTCACCACCACCTGCTGGACGTACTGGCGTGACTCGCCCGAGGACTCCCGGATGGTCAGCGTCACCTCGTACGCCCCCTGTCCCGGGAAGGAGGAGGTGAAGCGGCAGCCCTGATCCAGGTACGTCACCCGCCAGCTGTCCCCCGCGCTGCGCTTCACGAACCACTGATAGGTGTAGCCCGGATCCGTGGTGGGGCACCCGTCCAGGGTGACCATGAAGGACTGGGGATTCAGATAGCCGTAGAGGTCGTCGATGTTGCGTTGACCGTCCGCATTGAGATCGCGGTAGTCGCGTACTCCATCCCCATCCAGGTCGACCGGAAAGCGCTCCTCCATCGACCAGTCGAATCCCTGGGGAAGCGGATTGAACGTGCTCGACTGGAGCGGCGAGGAGGAAGACTCCGGCTCGGACGACTCGGTCGAGAAAGGAGAACTACAGGCCGCGACCCAGACCAGGGCGGCGGTCAGCAAGAAACGAAATGGACGAATCACGCGAGGAGGCTTCCTTGAAAATAAGGGAGCGCACCTCTAGCAGGATTTCCTCGGACCGCGATGTGAATTGGTTCACACGTTTCAGCGAGAGACCCCAGGTGCAAGTGATTCACATGGCATCCATTTCAATCGCTGAGGCCATGCCAGCACCTGGTGTCTTGCTCGGTGACCGCGCTGAGCGTGTGAGCTACTTCTTCGTCAGGGAGCCGTGCTCGACGAGGACGACGTCGCCATCCGCGGACGTCTTCCACTGAAGCTCGAACTCGACGGTGTCGAGCCAGATCAGATCACCGCTGACCAGGATGTGCTCGGTGCCGTTGATGACGCACTTCTGGTTCACATCGATTCGCGCGCCGTATCCGCCGTGTTCCGAGCCCGCGCGGTTCCCACTCAGGGCGCAGGGGGCGTCCCCGGTCCGCTCGCGGGTGATCGCGAGGACGCCCACACTCGTGTCCTCGGTGATCTTCCAGGTGTCCGTCACGGCCGTCGCGGCCTCCAGTTCCGGGGTACTCGCCGCGCGCTTCGAGGGGCCTTCGTAGGTTCCCGACCAGTTCTGCACGGCGCCGCAGCCAACGAGAAGCGAGAGGGAGAGAACGAGGGTGAGCTTCTTCATGATGGGTACATCCTCCTGTGATTGTTGGCCGCGCCCATTGCAGACCTCAGGCCATGTCCGCCCCTCTGGAGTTCCAAGGGTTTGCGTGTTACCCGGCCCGAGCGACGCTCCCGGCATGACGCGGCTGCCATGGCACCCACGCCCTGTCCGGTAGTGCTTGCTCCCTCGCTGCACAGGCGGCAGAACCGCGGCTGAACCCGCGTGCCCTCGCGATTACACTCCGCCGCCTCCGTGTCCCTCCCCTCGTCTCGTATTTCCGCAGCCCCCGGACCCTTCGTTCCCCCTCCGCCTTTCGGGACCCGGAAGGAGCTGGAGCAATGGGCGGAGTCTCACTCGCTCCAGGATGCGCTCGCGACCGCGGCGGAGGTGTTGCTGCCCGCGCTCGCCGTCGATGAGGCGCAGAAGAACAGCCTTCGCTACGCGCTCAGCGGCATGTCGGTCCGGGACGTCGGCTCTCACGAGGGCGCTTCGCGCTATCTGGGCGCTCGTGCTCGCGGCGTCCTCGTGGAGGCGGTGCCCCTCGCGGCCGCCGCGTTCCTGGCCGATGAAGCGGAGTCCCTCCGGCTCGGAGTGCTCGAGGAGGTGTCACGCCCGGAGTCTCACGACGACCCGGCCCTCGCGGTGTTCTGGACGAAGCTGCTGCAACTGCGGCGTGGCTTGCGTGCGCGTGCGCTTCCCCGGTCCCGCGCCGCGCGCGCCTCGGGGAGTTGGTCGTTTCTCGCCGAGCCCTGTGCCGTCGCCTGGAAGGAGCGCTGGCGGCGCGTCCGCGGTGGGCCGTCGTACGGCTCCTTCGCGGCCGAATCGAGACTGTCGTTTCCGAATGATGGCGAGCCCCGGCTCGAGTGCAGTTGCGAGGCCCGGGCAGGTGGTTGCTCGCACGCCCTCGCACTGGTGGATGCCACGCTGGACCTTCTCGAGGACCCCTCGCGACGCGACGAGGCGCGAGTCCTCGCCGATGAGCTCCTGAGGCCGTCCTGGGCCCGTGCCCTCAAGGCGCTCGAGGTGTTCGAGGCGAAGCTCGCCGAGCCGCGCGCCTTCATCGAGGTGTGGTGGCGCATCGAGCATGAGCTTGGGATGCTCACCGCGGTGCCGTCGGTGAAGAAGCGGAACCGCCGCGGCACGCTGACCTCGGGGGCCCGTACGACATCGGCGCGCCTGCTCGACGAGCACCGCGACTCCCTCTCCGACCAGGACCTGCGCGTCGCCGAGCTTCTCTCCTCCTGGTCGGCACGTCCGGGAGCCCGGGGCAGCACGTACGCGGCGCGGGCCTTCCTCGCGCTGGTGGGACATCCCCGGGTAGCGCTCGATGTGTCGCCGGATGAGCCGCTCGAGCTGAAGCGGGTGCGGTTGGGGTTCATCGCGGTCCCGGCCGGCGATCACATCCGGCTGGAGCCCTCCGTCGACGGCGAGGTCTTCGACGCACGCCTGCTCACCTCGTTGATGAAGTCCTTCGCGCCGGGCGAGCCGCTCTTCACCCCGGAGGAGCAGCGGGGCCGGTGTCTGCTGATCGACGTGAGCGACGAGGCCCGCCAGCTGTTCGAGCTGCTCCAGAAGCACGGCGCGCGGTTTCCACCCGAGGCGCAGCAGCCGCTGCTCGAGCGGCTCTCGCGTCTGGAGGCCCGCCTCCCGCTGGTGGTCCCGGAGTCGCTCAAGGGCCGCGAAATCAGCTCCGAGGCGGAGACGGTGGTGCGGTTGCGGCTGCTGCCGGACGTGTCGCTCGAGCTCGAGCTGTTCGTGCGTCCGGGTCCGGGGGCGCCGCTCTTCCATCCGGGAGTCGGGCCGCGGGACGTCCTGCTGCTGCGGGGTGCCGAGCGCGCGTACGTGCGGCGTTCCCTGCTCACCGAGGATGAGCGGGCGCGCGCGATGCTCTCGACGCTTCCGCTCGCCGGCGCGGAAGAAGGCCCCCCGCACTGCTTCCGGATGAGGGACACCGACTCGGCGCTGGAACTGGTCGCCGCCCTGCAGACTCCACCGCGCGGACTCGCCGTCGAGTGGCTCGATGAGCAGCCACGGGTCATGTCGTCGGTGGGCCCCGAGGCACTCAAGGTCCACATCGACCGGAAGCGGGATTGGTTCGGCATCAACGGCCAGCTGAAGGTCGAGGCCGGCCGGCTCGAGCTCGCGGTGTTGCTCGATGCGGCGCGGCGGCAGCAGCGCTTCGTGCGGGTCGACGAGCGGCGCTGGGTCGAGCTCAGCGACACGCTGCGCCATCGGCTCCAGGCCATCTCCGACCACGCCTTCATTCGAAGTGGACGGGTGGAGCTGTCGCCTGGCGCCGTCCCCGCGATCGACGCGCTCGGAGGCGCGGGGGCGGAGGTGGAGGCTGCCCCTTCCTGGCAACTGCTCACCGAGCGCCTCGCGGCCTCGTTGTCGCTCCGGCCGAAACCGCCCGCGTCGCTGAAGGCGACCCTTCGCGACTACCAGGTGGAGGGCCATGCGTGGCTCAGCCGGGTCGCCGCCTGGGGCGCCGGAGCCTGCCTCGCCGACGACATGGGCCTGGGAAAGACGGTGCAGGCGATCACGGTGCTAGTCGACCGGACGCGCCTGGGGCCCGCGCTCGTCCTCGCCCCCACGTCGGTCGGCTTCAACTGGGTGGAGGAGATCCGCCGGTTCGCGCCGGACCTCCGTCCCATGCTCTACGCCGAGCAGCCGGATCGCGCGGCCTGTCTCTCGAAGCTCACGAAGAAGGACGTGCTGATCGTCAGCTACGGCCTGCTCACGCGCGACATCGCGAGCCTGAGCGAGGTCTTCTTCGCCACCCTCGTCATCGACGAGGCGCAGGCGCTGAAGAATCCAACCACGCACCGGGCCCGAGCCGCACGGAAGCTGAATGCCGGCTTCCGGCTCGCGATGTCGGGCACGCCCCTGGAGAACCACCTCGGGGAATTGTGGAGCCTCTTTTCGATCGTCTTCCCCGGCCTGCTCGGAAGCTGGGAGCAGTTCCGCGAGCGCTTCGCCGGGCCCATCGAGCGCGGCAAGGACCCCGAGGCGCGCGAGGCGCTCTACCGGGTGCTCAAGCCCTTCCTGCTCCGGCGTACGAAGCGCGAGGTGGCACGCGAGCTGCCGTCCCGTACGGAGATTCAGGTCCCCATTGCCCTCTCCGAGGAGGAGTGGACGCTCTATGAGGATGCGCGCCTCGCGGCCGTGGCCGAGGTCTCGAAGGAAAGCAAGGGCGTGCGCAACGAGCAGCAGCAGTTCCAGGTGCTCGCGGCCCTGACGCGCCTGCGGCTGCTGGCCTCCCATCCTCGGCTCTATGACGCGCACTCGGGCGTCGGCTCCTCCAAGATGCGCCGCCTGCTCGAGCTGCTCGAGGAGCTGCGGAGCGCGGGGCACCGTGCGCTCGTGTTCAGCCAGTTCACCTCGCACCTCGCCCTGGTGCGGGAAGAGCTGGACCGGGCGGGGTTCCGCTACCAGTACCTCGATGGCGCGACCCCAGCGGGTGCACGGGCCAAGCGGGTGGAGGCCTTCCAGCGCGGCGAGGGAGACCTGTTCCTCATCTCGCTGAAGGCGGGCGGAACGGGGCTCAACCTGACGGCGGCCGACTACGTCATCCATCTGGATCCGTGGTGGAACCCGGCCGTGGAGGATCAGGCCACCGACCGGGCCCATCGCATCGGACAGGAGCGGCCCGTCACGGTGTACCGGCTCGTCACTCGCGGAACGATCGAGGAGCAGATCCTCTCGCTGCACGCGGACAAGCGTGCACTCGTGGCGGGCATTCTCGAGGGGACGGACGCCGCGGCGCGGCTGACGACGAAGGATCTCCTCCAGCTGCTGGAAGCGGGTGGTGCTCCCGTGCGCGAGGAGCCGTCCTCCGGGTCCGGAAGACTCGTGCACTGAAGGGCGGGTGCGAGCGGTTCGACCCGCTCGCACCGTGCGCCCGGCTACTTCACCTGGCGCATCAGGTCGAAGAGCGCGTACTTGATGCCGTTGGCATCCAGGTTCTTGGTCGTGTCGTCACGCAGCGCGCGGGCCTTGGCCATCCAGGCATCGATGTGGGGGCCGTTGGCGCCGTTGCCGAAGACGAGGTTGTGGGCATCGTCGAGCAGCTTGCGAAGCATGGTGTCGTCCGGCTTCGCCATCTGCTGGGCGGACGGAGCGCCCCGGAGCTCGTCGAAGAGGGCGTACTTGATGGCGTTGGCGTCCATGCCCTGGCCGGCCAGCTCGCGCGCCTTCTTCATCCAGCCATCGACGTTGGCGCCGTTGGCCTTGTTGCCGAAGGCGAGCTGGTGGGCCTCGTCCAGCATCTTGCGCAGCATGTTGTCGTCCGGCTTGGCCATCTGGTCGGCGGACGGAGTGCCGCGCAGCTTGTCGAAGAGGGCGTACTTGATGGTGTTGGCGTCCTTGCCCTCACCGGCCAGCTGCTGGGCGTACTTCATCAGCTCCTGGGACTTGGCGGCGTCGGGCTTCTTTCCCGGCCCGTTGATGAGCTGGTAGGCCTGATCCACCAGCTGGCCCAGCAGCTTGGCGTCCGGCTTCTCCATCTGCTGGGTGGACGGAGCACCCCGGAGTTCGTCGAAGAGGGCGTACTTGATGGCGTTGGCGTCCATGCCCTGGCCGGCCAGCTCGCGCGCCTTCTTCATCCAGCCATCGACGTTGGCGCCGTTGGCCTTGTTGCCGAAGACGAGCTGGTGGGCCTCGTCCAGCATCTTGCGCAGCATGTTGTCGTCCGGCTTGGCCATCTGATCGGCGGACGGAGTGCCGCGCAGCTTGTCGAAGAGGGCGTACTTGATGGTGTTGGCGTCCTTGCCCTCGCCGGCCAGCTGCTGGGCGTACTTCATCAGCTCCTGGGACTTGGCGGCGTCGGGCTTCTGGCCCGGCCCGTTGATGAGCTGGTAGGCCTGATCCACCAGCTGGCCCAGCAGCTTGGCGTCCGGCTTCTCCATCTGCTGGGTGGACGGAGCACCCCGGAGCAGATCGAAGAGGGCGTACTTGATGCCGTTGGCGTCCAGATTCTTGGTCGTGTCGTCACGCAGCTCGCGGGCCTTGGCCATCCAGCCGTCGACGTTGGCGCCGTTGGCCTTGTTGCCGAAGATGAGCTGATGGGCCTCGTCCAGCAGCTTGCGCAGCTGCGTGTCGCCGAGCTTGGCGCCTTCCGCCGGCGCATCGGCTGGCGGGGCAGGCGTCATGACGACGGGCGTCGCCGCGGCCTGCACCGAGAACGTGTTCTTCCTCACCGCCGTGTCGAAACCGGTCTGGAACGTGCTCGCGGTGCGGGCCGTGGGGGCCTGCGCCGTGGTGGCCGTGGTGCCCTTCCGGGTCTCGGTGGAGGAGGTGCTCTGCGTGGGCACGGAAGGCCGATTCTGTCCGACTTTCATGGTGTCTCCCCCCAGGGGGCACGGGGCTGTCAGTGGGAAATGAGCTGCCGCTGGCCTCCCCATTATCGGGACAACCCGGAAGGAGTTGCGTAGCCAGGGAGAGGCTGGGCCAGGGGTCCGGAAATCGAGGGGTTAGAAGAGCCGGACCCCCACGAAGAAGGCGGTGCTGAGGCCGAACCGGAGCCACCGGCGATCCTCCTCGGAGAAGTCGTACGTGCCCCGGGTGAGGGTGAGCGCATAGGTGCCGGTGGAGAGGCGCAGCCGGGCCTCGCCGCCCAGGAAGAAGCGGGAGGAGGGGGAGGGGAAGTAGTTTCCTCCCACGCCGAGGCCGAGGACGGCTCCCTGGCCACGGCCCTCGAAGCGATAGCTGGGGGAGGTGACGGTGGTGCGCGGTTGGATCACGCCTCCGAGCAGGACGCCGAAGAGGTCCACCTTGCTGTAGTTCCGATTGGCCAGGGTGAAGTGGTAGCCCAGGCGGCCAACGGCGGAGAGGTCCCAGCGCGAGGTGTCCTGCACGAGGAAGAGATTGGGGACCCAGCACGCGAGCGCGCACAGGTTGGCGCTGAGCTCCGCGCCGAGCGAGAGCGTGCCAGTGGCGATCGGGAGCACGCCCACCTCCACGGTGGCACCGGCCTCGACGGAGAGCGGGAGGAGCGAGGCCGCCCCCTCGGCGCGCAGATCGACGTTGCCCGGGCGCAGGAGGGGACGGGGCTGCTCCTGGGCCTCGGCCCGGCCGGAGGCCACCCCCAGCCCCACGAGCATTAGCAGGCTCCGGCAGCGGAAGAGGGCGGAGCGGCTCATCTCCGGGGCCGCTCCTGGGAAGGGCTCTCCGCCCATGGCTCGACGTGCGTGGGAGTCTCCACGCGGCCGAGGCTACTTGATGAGGCCGATCTCCCGCAGGCGCTGTTTGAGGAAGGCGTCGGCGGTGATGGGGGGCTGGCCGGGCTTCTCCGGCGTCACGGTGCCCGGCAGGGCCTCGAGCATGCACTCTGGATAGGGGTGCACGAAGAAGGGCATGGAGTAGCGCGTGTTGTCCTCGGCGGCCGAGGGCGGGTTGACCACGCGGTGGGTGGTGGCGGGGATGACGCCGTTGGTGATGCGGCTCATCATGTCGCCCGAGTCCACGACGATCTGCCCGCGCAGCGTGTCCACGGGAATCCACTCGCCATCGCGGGTGAGCAGCTCCAGGCCCGAGGCGGTGCCCTCGCACAGCAGGGTGATGAGGTTGATGTCCTCGTGCTCGGCGGCGCGCACCGCGCCCGGGATGAACTTCTCCTTCAGGGGCGGGTAGTGGATGACGCGGAGCACGGAGGTGCCGTCCTGCGCCATGTCGCTGAAGGTGTTGCGCTCGATGCCGAAGTACTCGGCCACGGCCTGCAGCATCAGCGCGGCGGCCTCGTCCAGCGCGTTGAAGAGGGAGAGCGTGTTGGGGCGGAAGGAGGGCACCTCCTCCGGCCAGACGTTGTAGGCGGCGGTGTCCGGGCGGCGCGGGTGGCCCTCGGGCAGGTCGCGCCCCACGTGCCAGAACTCCTTGAGGTCGCCCACGGTGCGGTTCTTCGCGTGCTCCCTGCCGAAGGGGGTGTAGCCGCGCTGGCCGCCGAACTCGGGCACGTGGTAGCGCTGCTTCACCTGCTCCGGCATGCGGAAGAAGGACTCCACGTCCGCGTAGGTGCGGCGGATGAGCCCGTCGTCGATGCCGTGGCCCTCGACGGAGACGAAACCGAACTCCTTGAGGGCCTCTCCGAACACCCGGACGAAGCGGGCACGCTCCTCGGGGCTGCCGGAGCGGTAGTGGGACAGGTTGACGAGGGGGATGCGGCGAGTCGTGCGGGACATGGCGGGCGCACTCTATCCGCCATCCCGGTGGGAGGTGAACTGCCCTCACCGAGACAGGCGCCGCCCCGTCTGGTTGACAGACGAACCTTTCTCCGGCAGTCACGCGCCCCTACACGAAGTGTGCTCCCGCCCGCTCTCGCGGTGAGTGCGGCGGGAGTCCGATTGAGGGAGGGAGGACCCATGAGGATGTTCCGGATCCGGCTGGCCCTGGCGCTGGCCTGCTGTGGTCTCACCGTTGCCGGTTGCGCGACGGAAGAGCAGCGGTTCTGTGCGCGTGCGGATGAGTGCAACTACCTCGTGGAGGGCTTGAGCGAGGACGAGTGCACGGACCAGTTCATGAGCTGCACGGATGATCTCACCGACCCGGAGCGCGCGGACTGGGACAAACTGATGGGCGAGTGCCTCCAGTTCCAGGCCTGCGACAACTTCAGGCGCTGTGTGGAGGGCACCATCTTCGCCTGCAGTCCGTAGTCTGCTCCAAGGTGGGAGCCCGGCCGGCTTCCGGCCCTGTCCAGGAGCCGCCGGGTCCTAGAAGATGGCCGCCTCGCAGGTGTTGCTGACGGCGTTGCTGTCGCAGACGGTGATGGACTGGAAGAAGGACGTCTGCTGCTCGGGCTGGCAGGTGCCGAGCCGCTGGTAACACTCCACCTGGGCCTCGAGCTGCTCCAGGTCCGCCCCGCCGCACTCCTGGAGGTTCTGCTCGCACCGGGCGGAGTCGAAGGCGGGCAGGGGGGCGCGCTCCACGCAGGGCTGGGACTTCCGGTCCACGTCGGCATAGGCCGCCGCCAGATCCTCGCAAGCCGTGCTCCGGCACCCGCCGAGGAGCGCCACCGCCGCCAGGGGGAGGAGCAGCCATCTGGACTTCCGCATCGGGAGCACTCCTTGTAGAAGGGAAGGGCCCAGCCTAGCGGCGGGGCAGGCGGCCGGGCGGGCGGGGAGCCCAGGCTGTCCACGGGTGGGCAGGTCGCCACACCCTCGCTATCTGCCTTGACTCCCCCGGCCTTCTCCCGTAGATCGGGCGACCTTTGCATCGTAGGACGGTTTTTCACGTCCGAAATGCACGCCGGCCTTTCACGGGTTGAATCAACCCGGAACAAAACTCAGGGGTTCAACGATGTACGCAGTCATTCGCACGGGCGGGAAGCAGTACCGCGTGGCCGAGGGCGACGTGCTCCGGATCGAGAAGGTCACGGGAGACGTCGGCGCTGAGGTGACCTTCAACGACGTCCTCATGCTCGGTGGGACCGACAGCCCGAAGGTGGGGCGGCCGACCGTGTCGGGCGCCAGGGTCGTGGGCAAGATCCTCGCCCAGGACAAGCACCGCAAGGTGCTGCACTTCCGCAAGGAGAAGGAGGGCTGGACGCGCCGCCGTGGCCACCGTCAGCCCTACACCGAGGTCAAGGTGACCTCCATCTCCGGCTAGTCCGGGTTACCACTTCCCGGAGCGCTGTGAGGCGCGCCGGCCGCATCAGGAATCGGTGTCATGGCTCATAAAAAGGGACAGGGTTCTTCGCGCAACGGTCGCGATTCCAATCCGAAGTACCGGGGCGTGAAGGTGTACGCCGGCGAGACCGTCAGCGCGGGGAGCATCCTCGTGCGGCAGGTCGGCACGGTCATCCACCCGGGCTCCAACGTGAAGCTGGGGCGTGACTTCACGCTCTTCGCCACGGCGGACGGAGTGGTGAAGTACGAGCGCCAGGGGCGGGACCGCAAGAAGGTCTCCGTCTATCCGGCCCAGGCGAGCGCCTAGTCCGCGCGTCGTCTGAAAGGGGAGCTGGCCTCGGCCGGTTCCCTGTTTGCCTCGTGAGCGGGTCGCTCCCGGTCCACACGCCTTGCTGGCGTTGGACATGGAGGCGGCCCGTTCCGCATTTCTGGGGTCTGGGATGAAATTCGTCGATGAAGTCCGCATCTTCGTGAAGGCCGGGGACGGGGGCAACGGGGCCGTTGCCTTCCGCCGGGAGAAGTACGTCGATCGCGGCGGCCCCAACGGGGGCGACGGTGGAGACGGCGGCTCGGTCATCTTCGAGGCCGATCCCCAGCTCACCACGCTGCTGGACTACCGCTACCAGCAGCACCACCGGGCGCGGGGTGGCGAGAACGGGATGGGCAGCGACTGCAATGGCCGCTCGTCCGAGGATCTGGTCCTCCGGGTGCCGGTGGGGACGATCATCCGGGACGTGGACACCGAGGAGGTGTTGGCGGACCTGAACACGGCCGGCGAGCGCACGGTGGTGTGCAAGGGCGGGCGGGGCGGGTTGGGCAACATGAACTTCGCCACCTCTACCCGGCAGACGCCGCGCTTCGCCCAGGACGGCACCAAGGGCGAGGAGCGCACCCTGCGGCTGGAGCTGAAGCTGCTGGCCGACGTGGGCCTGCTGGGCTACCCCAACGCGGGCAAGAGCACGCTCATCTCCGTCGTGAGCCGGGCGCGGCCGAAGATCGCCGACTACCCGTTCACCACGCTGGTGCCCAACCTGGGCCTGGTCCAGTACAAGGACGGCCTGTCCTTCGTCATGGCGGACATCCCCGGCATCATCGAGGGCGCCAGCGAGGGCGTGGGGCTGGGCCACCAGTTCCTGCGGCACGTGGAGCGCTGCAAGGTGCTCATCCACCTGCTGGACATGGGCACCGAGGTCGAGGACCGGGATCCGCTCAAGGACTTCGACGTCCTCAACGAGGAGCTGCGCAAGTACAGCGAGGAGCTGTCGCACAAGCCCCAGGTGGTGGCCGCCAACAAGCTGGATCTGCCGCACGCGCAGGAGCGGCTCGGGCGCCTGACGGAGGAGATGCGCAAGCGCGGCATCGCCGTGTTCCCCGTCTCGTGCGCCACGAACATGGGCATGCAGCCGCTGCTGGACGCGGTGGCCGAGGTGCTCTTCACCGGCCGCACCGACAAGCTGCACGTGGAGCCGCCGCCCAAGCCCCGGGCGGAGAAGAAGGCTCCTCCGGCTCCCGCGAAGAAGGCCGCGGCGGCGCAGAAGACCGCGCCCGTGAAGAAGGCGGCGGTGGCGGTGAAGAAGGCGCCCGCGAAGAAGGCGGCGGTGGCGAAGAAGGCGCCCGCGAAGAAGGCCGCGGCGGTGAAGAAGGCTTCCGCCAAGAAGGCCCCCGCGAAGAAGGCGGCGGTGGCGAAGAAGGCGCCCGCGAAGAAGGCCGCGGCGGTGAAGAAGGCCCCGGCGAAGAAGGCGGCCGCGAAGAAGGCGGCCGCGAAGAAGGCGCCCGTGAAGAAGGCAGCGGCGAAGAAGGCCACGCCGAAGCGGGCCCGGAGGTCCTGACGCGATGGCTGGTGGCGGCCCCCGTTACGAGAAGCTCGAGAAGGCTCCGATCGACGCGGAGTCCCTCCTGCTCGACGTGCGCAAGGAGAAGATCGACAAGGTCATCTCCCAGCGCACGCGCACCTTCACCATCGTGCTGGACCGGCTGGAGGACAGCTTCAACATGGCGGCGGTGCTGCGCACCTGCGAGGCCAATGGCCTCCAGGAGGTGCACATCATCGTCAACCCCGCGGCGCCCTTCATGCCCAACTCGCGGGTGGGGCAGGGGTGCGACAAGTGGCTCGACGTGAAGCTCTACAAGGACTTCGCCTCGTGCCGCGAGCACCTCAAGTCGCGCGGCTTCTCGCTGTATGCCTCGGCCATCCGCGAGGACGCCACCAGCCTGTACTCGATGCGCTTCGACTCGAAGATCGCCCTCATCTTCGGCAACGAGCGGGATGGGGTGAGCCAGGAGGTGCTGGACGGCTCGGACGGCACCTTCTGGATTCCGATGCGCGGCTTCAGCCAGAGCCTGAACATCTCCGCGGCCGCCTCGGCCTGCGTCACCCGGGCCATCTCCTGGCGCGAGGAGCACCTCGGGCGCGTGGGAGACCTCACCGAGGCCGAGGCCCAGGTGCTGCGCGATCGCTTCTATATGCTCGCCGTGAAACAGCGGAAGCGCATCTTCAAGAAGCAGCCTCCCGCCAGGCCTTGAATGCCGGGCCCGGGGGGCCGTCTGTAGGTACAGTTGGATTCGCGGGCGGCTCGCCCGCCTGGAGAGAGCCAAGCCATGTACCTCGAGAAGCTGCTCGTGACCCTGCTCGCCGCGCCGGTGATTGCTCCGGTGCCCTCCACCGTTGCCCAGCAGGTGGTCGCCCAGGCGCCCGCTCAGCCGGCCGCCCCTGCTCCGGCTGCTCCCAAGGCGGAAGCGCCGAAGGCCGCCGAGAAGAAGGTCGCTCCGGAGGTGAAGGAGTTGGTGGAGCGGATGCAGGCCTTCTACGAGAAGACGCAGGACTTCTCGTCCGACTTCAAGCAGGACTACAAGTACAAGGCCCTGCGGCGCACGCAGACGTCGACGGGCACGGTCATCTACAAGAAGCCGGGCCTGATGCGCTGGGAGTACCAGAAGCCCTCCGCGCGCACCTTCGTGCTGGCCGGCGAGAAGGTGTACGCGTACGACCCCGAGGCGCAGACGCTGAGCGTGGGCCGCATCGACACCAGCCAGCTCTCCGCGTCGGTGACGTTCCTCTTCGGCCAGGGGAAGCTGGCGGACGAGTTCTCCATCAGCAAGGGCGCGTGCAAGGACTGCAAGGGCACGCTGCTGGTGCTGGATCCGCTCAAGCAGGATCCGCGCTTCCGCCAGGTGCGCCTGGAGGTGGACCCGAAGACGGCGCAGGTGCTGAAGAGCACGGTGGTGGATCCGGACGGCAGCGAGAACGCCATCGCCTTCCTCAACCTGAAGACGAACGTGGGCGTCGGGGCGGATGCCTTCAAGATCAACCCGCCCGACGGCACGCGCATCGACGACTTCACCAAGCCGCGGAAGTAGCCGGTGCGGAGCGCGCGTCTCGGGGCCCTGCTGGTGTTGCTCGCCGGATGTCACCGGGGGGCGGGCCCCGCCGCGCCCGAGGCTCCGGGTAGCCTCGCGGGCCAGACGCTGCCCCTGCTGCCCTCGCCCAACCTGCGGCTCGTGGTGGAGGGCCAGCTGAACGGGCGCCCGGTGCCGGTGGTGCTGGACGTGGCCCGGGCGCTCTCCGCGGTGTCCTCGGGGTGCTGGGATGCGAAGCGGCCCCCTCCACCCGTGATGGGCTCGGCGCGTGTGCCGGATGTGTACGGCGTGCCCGGGGCCCTGCGTGACTGGCCGCTGGTGCGCCTGCCGGGGCTGCGCGTGGGCGGCGTGGCCCTGGGGCCTCGCGGCATGGGGCTCACCGACGAGCGGGTCTGCTCGGTGACGCTGGGGGCCGACGTGCTCGCCCCCTATGCCTTCACGGTGGACCCGCTGCGCCGGGAAATCACTTTCGAGAAGTCGCGCCCGCGCGCGGAGTACCTCGCCGAGGCGGCCGCTCCTGGTGCGGACCCGGCCGAGGAGGTGCACCGGCTCGAGCTGTCGAGAGACCCGGTGGGCGACTGGCCGCTGCTGGCGGCGCAGGTGACGCAGGGGGAGAGGTCCCTCACGGGCCCCTTCGTGCTGGGCTCGCGCGAGCCCTTCTCCCGGCTCGCGATGGGGACCGCGGAGGCACGGGGACTCCAGCCGCTGGAGATGGCCGCCAATCTGCCGCCGAGGGCCTACCTGGTGGATGCGGTGGAGGTGACCGCGGGCGTGGGGGTGAATCCCCTGGTGCTGGAGGCCGGGGTGGGGTGGAGGAACCCGACGACACTGGGCCGGTTGGGGCCGGACGTCTGGGGCCGCTTCCGCACCACGGTGGACGTGCAGGGCGACACGCTGGTGCTGCGCCGGCCGCGTGTGCAGACCGTCGAGGACCGCCAGCGCTGCGCGCGTCCGGGCTCCCAGAATCCGGAGGAGGTGCGCGAGGAGTCCTGCTTCGGGCTGCACGTGCGGCGGGGAGCGGGCGGGCGGATGGCCGTCACGGGGGCGGCGTTCCGCGATCTGCCCGAGGGCGGCCGGGTGCATCTGGAGCCGCTGGGCGAGGACGGCAAGCCGCTGACGATGGACTGCCAGGTGGGTTTCTCGTTCTCGCCCACGAGCCGGGGCGTGACGACACAGCACCTGGTGCCGTGGCCGAGTCTGCTGCAGTCGATGCCCGAGTGCGCCGAGGCGCTGAAGTCGGTACGGGGCTACTCGCTGGCGCTTTTCGAGGAAGGGCAGCTCCAGGAGTGCCCGAACGCCTGCATCTTCGTGCACCAGGCGAGTACGCGGCGCACGGTCTGCGAGTGCCAGCCGACACCGTTGGGAGACGCGGTGGCCATGCCCCAGCGCGGCAAGACCTCGAAGCCGCCGACGAAGAAGGAACGCGAGCAGGAACCCGACGACCCGCGGTAACCCACCATGGCTCCACTCTCCCCCAATCTCCCCTCGCCCTCCGGGAGAGGGGCCCCCCGTCGTTCAAAGGGGGGGCAAGCCCCCCGGGGTGAGGGTATCGAGGCCCACGGGTTCCCCTCCAGACCGTGATCCCCAGGGAGTTCGCCAGGAAGACAGGAGCGGTATAAGGCGGGCGGAAATGTCCCGAGAGCCGCTGGCCGCACCCGTCCCCTCGCGCGAGCCCTGGCAGACCATCGCCCTGATGGTGGCCTGGGGGGGCTTCACCGCCTGGTGCGTGAGCGGCATTCCTCCCTCCGTGGATCTGCCCGCCCATGCGGCGCAGATGCAGACGCTCGCGGAGCTCGTCCGGGGCAATCCCCAGGTGTCCGCGTACTACGAGGCGCACGTCCCGCTCGGCTACGGGCTGCCCATCTGGCTCTTCCTGCCGGTGACGCTGCTGACGAATGGGGCTTTCGCGGCGCGGCTGGCCGCCTGGACGGCCCTGATGCTCTTCCCCGTGGCCCACCTGTCCTTCGCGCGCATCCTGGGCCGGCCCGCGTGGACGGTGGTGTTCGCGCTCCCGCTCGCCTTCAACATCTCCTACTGGTACGGCTTCCTGCCGAGCCTCTTCTCCCTGCCGCTTGCCCTGCTCTCACTCGCGCTCTACCTGCATGCACTGCGTGGCACCGGGCGCAGGGTGGGCGCGGTGGTGGGGCTCGCGCTCTTCTCCACGGCGACGATGCTCTCGCACCTCGTTGCCTTCGGAGCCCTCTGTGTCGGCGTGGCCGCGCTCGCGCTCACCTCCGACTCCCGGAGACGGGCGATAGGTCTCGCCGCCGCGGGCCTCGCGCTCCCCCTGGCCCTCTGCGCGGCCCGCGTGGTGACGCTCGCGTCCAGGGCCGTCACGCCCGGCAACCACATGGCCACGGACTACGGCTGGGGCTCGCACTTCAGCTGGCTGCTGCGCAACTACCGCCCCGAGGGTCGGCTCGCCGTCATCGGCCCGCTGCTGGTGACGCTGGTGTTCGTGGTGGCGTACCTGCGCCACCGGCACGAGGAGCCCCGGGCGCCCTGGGTGCTCTTCCTCGCACTGGGTGCCCTCTTCCTGGTGACGCCCAAGGCGCTCTCGGGCGCATGGCTCATCCACGTGCGTCTGCCCGTGCTCGCGGGCGTCGTCGCCCTCGTGCTCGTGGACCCGGCGCGCATCGATCGGCGGCTGCGGCTCGCACTGGTGCTCGTGGTGATGGCCTCGCTGGCCGAGACGGCGTGCTACCACTGGCGCTTCAAGCAGGAGGTGGCGGGGCTCGAGACGCTGGTGGCGAGCCCTCCGCCGCCGGGGGTGCACGGCTACCTCTCGCTCGCGGGGAACCGGGCCCGGGACAGCCGCCTCGTCTACCTGGAGCACCTGGGCCAGTGGTGGACGGCGACGCAGGGCGGGGTGGGGCACCACTTCTTCGCCGATGCGGACCACCAGCCGGTGCGCTTCCGCCCGGGCCAGTCGCTGCCGCAGTGGCTGGACGCCAACTCCCCGGAGCAACTGGCGCCCTTCAGCGCCCTGCTCGTGTACGGAGATGGGCCGCTGCCCGGGAGCCTCGCGGGTTTCGAGGAGACCGGGCGAGCGGGCTCGTGGCGCCGCCTGGAGCGGCGCTAATCCCCTTCAAGTAGATCGAAGGAGCACCCCTGGGAACGCGCGCTGACCACTGCGGCCATTTCCCCTCGCCCTTCGGGAGAGGGACGGGGTGAGGGTATCTGATGAACCCGGTTTGAACGCCGTGCCCACACCGCGGGTCACGGGTTGGAGAACGGATTCGGGCACCCTCACCCTGACCCTCTCCCGGGGGGAGAGGGAAGATTCAGGTCGCTTTCCTGAAGGGGATGAAGGCGCTACCGCGGGGACGTCAGCGCTGCGACGTCACCACGGGCATGGGGAAGGACTCGCGCGGCTTGTGCACGCGGTCCTTTGGGTTGGGGCGCTCGACCACCTTGGCGATCAGGTCGTAGTCGTGCGCCTCCGTCACCTCCACGGTGACGAACTCGCCCGGGTAGGCCAGACCGTCGTTGATGTAGACCAGCCCGTCGATCTCCGGCGCCTGGCCCTCGTGGCGGCCCACCAGCAGGTGCTCGGACTCCTCGCTCGGGCCCTCCACCAGGACTTCGATGCGCTGCCCCACGAGCTTCTTGTTCTGCTCGCGGTTGATGCGCTTCTGGATGGCCATCACCTCGCGCCAGCGGCGCTCGATGGTCTGCTTCGGCACCTTGTTCTCGTAGTCGTACGCGGCCGTGCCTTCCTCGTCCGAGTACTGGAACACGCCGAGCCGCTCGAAGCGCTGCTCCTTCACGAACTCCTTGAGCATCTCGAAGTCCTCCTCGGTCTCGCCGGGCAGGCCGACGATCATCGAGGTGCGCATCACCAGCCCCGGCACCCGGGCGCGCAGCTTCGTGAGCAGCTCCTTGAGGAACTTGGAGTCCCGGCCGCGCTTCATCGACAGCAGCAGCTTGTCGCTCGCGTGCTGCAGCGGCATGTCCAGGTAGCGGGCGATCTTCTTCTCCGTCGCCATCAGCTCGATGAGCTCGTCGGTGAAGACGCGCGGGTAGGCGTAGTGCAGGCGGATCCACTTCACGTCCACCTTCACCAGCTCGCGCAGCAAGTCGTGCAGCTTGGGCTTGCCGGGCAGATCATGCCCGTAGGCCGTCAGATCCTGCGCGACGAGGTTCAGCTCCTGCACGCCCTGCTCGGACAGGCGCTGGGCCTCGGCGATGATGTCCGCGATGGGCCGCGAGCGCTGGCCACCGCGCAGCGTGGGGATGATGCAGAAGGCGCACGCGTTGTCGCAGCCCTCGGAGATCTTCAGGTATGCCGTGTACGACGGCATCGAGTTCTCACGCGGCGTCTGCGCGTCGTGGATGTAGTCCGGATCCGGGATCACCTGGCGCGGGCTGGCCTCGGCGGCGAGCAGATCGCCGATCTGGGCGTAGGCGCTCGTGCCCAGGAAGTGGTCCACCTCGGGCATCTCCTTGGAGAGCTCGGCGCCGTAGCGCTGCGAGAGGCAGCCGGTGACGACGAGGGTGCTGCACTCCCCCGACTTCTTGTACTCGGCCATCTCCAGGATGGAGTCCACGGACTCCTGCTTGGCGGGCCCGATGAAGGCACAGGTATTGACGACGATGACCTGGGCCGCGGCGGGATCCTGCACCAGCGAGTAACCCCGCTGCTTGAGGGTGCCGAGCATCACCTCGGAGTCCACCCGGTTCTTCGGGCAGCCGAGGGTCATCATGTAGAGGCTCTTGGTCTCTGGGGGATTCTGCACAGCGCTTACCGCTTTCCGAGTTCGGTCCGCTCGAAGTGGTCGCCACTCCAAGCAAAGTTGATGGTCGGGCCGTTCGAGTAACCGATGCTCAACGCACCGTCTTCATCTAGCACTACCGAGGTGGCTCGTCCCAGCGCACAGGTTGCGGCCGGCCATTCGAGCACCCGTTGCGCCGCCTTCCCCTTCACCAGGTAGAGGCCGAGGCGCAATTCCTTGTCCGAGTCACACGTGCCGTTGGCGAGGTAGGGGCTCTCGCCCGACAACACCACCAGCAGGGGCTTTCCATTCGGGAGGGAGAGCGTCTCCGGGACCTCTACCCCTACCGTTGCCGCGTCCACCGCATTGGGGGTCACCAGCACCTTCAGCAGGCCGGGCGTCAGGCGCGCGTCCGCCTCCACCCAGGCCGGGTAGTGGAGGATGTCGTGGCCCAGCCAGCCGTCCGGCTGCCCCTCGAGCGCGATGACGCCCTTGGGCGGCTTGAGCTTCAGGCCCTTGCGGAAGTCGTCCGGCAGCCGGAGCGCCTCGCCCAGCATGCCGCCGCCCTTGCAGTTGGAGACGGCCGGAGGCTTGGAGCCCGCCGCGTCCACGTCCTCGTAGGTGAGGCACAGGTCGAAGGTGAGCGGCTCCTCGGCGGGGAAGCGCGGCAGGGCCCGGGCGGGGATGGCCACCTCGAGCGCCAGCGCGTTGTCCTGGCGCTTCACGCCTACGTCCACCAGCTTCTGGGCGAACTCGGAGGTGTGGCTGTCCGCGGACGAGGCGCGCTTGCCATCGAAGGCGAAGCGGAACTCGTGGCCGGTGGCGGTGGTGCCGGCGTCCGGGAAGAAGAGCGTGAGGGTGAGCACGTCCCCGGCCTGGAGCTGATCATCCGTGACCTCCACCCCCACGAAGAGGGTGTCCTTGCGCCACCCGGCCCGGGCGGTGAAGGAGGCGCTGGCGTCCATGGAGGCCGGCGGCTTGAGGGTGAGCGTGGCGGGGAAGTCCTTGAGGTTGCCGTCGAGCTTGGGCTCGCGCGGCAACGAGGGCACGGACTTCACGGGCCGGGGCTTCGCGGCCTGCGCCTTCTCCTGCGCGGAAGCGGCCCCCGGGACGAGCACCGCGAGGAGGGCGGAAACGACGAGTGAGCGCACGGCTAGTCCCGGAAGTTGGTGAACTGCATGTCGAGCTGCAGCTTGTCCGCTTCCTTGCGGAAGAGGGCCATGGCGGCCTGCAGATCGTCCTTGTTCTTGCCCGTCACCCGGAGCTGATCCGCCTGGATGGAGCCCTGGACCTTCAGCTTCGAGTCCTTGAGCAGCTTCACCAGCTCCTTGGACTTCTCCACCGGAATGCCCTGCTGCAGCTTGATGAGCTGCTTCACGTTGGCCAGGCCCGTCTTCTCGATGGGCTCGTACTCCAGCGCCAGCAGGGAGATGCCGCGCTTGGCCAGCTTGGAGAGGAGGACCTCCTTGGCGGCCTGGACCTTCTCCTCACTGTTGGCCTTCACGGTGATGGAGGTTCTGTCCGGCGCGAGCACGACATCCCCGTTGACGCCCTGGAAGTCGTAGCGCGTGGAGATCTCCTTCTTGGTCTGGTTGACCGCGTTGTCCAGCTCGGCAATGTCGATTTTGGAGACGACGTCGAAGGAAGGCATGGCAGTTCGCGCCCTTATCACACCTTGATGACCATCGGCACCACGACGGGCCGCTTGGATGTATACAGCTTGAAGGCCCGGCGCACCGCCCGGGCCAGCTCCTCCCGCACCCGGGCGTCATCCCCCCGGAGCTGCGGGGACATTTCCAGGAAGAAGCCCCGGGCGTCCTCGGCCACCCGGGGCAGCAGCACCTGCTCGTCCAGGTTGAGCCCCTGGCCCGTGAGCTGGGGGCCCGCCAGCAGCGACAGGCTGGCCCGCTCGATGACGAGCGCCGCCACGATGATGCCCGTCTCGGCGATCCGGGTGCGCTCCTGGAGGATGTCGGGCGTCACCACCCCCTGGCCGAACCGGTCCTGGTAGATGCGGCCGGTGGGGACGCTGCCGGAGAAGCGGCCCTGGCCCTCCTCGAAGACGAGCAAGTCCCCATCCTGGGCCAGCAGCAGCTGCGCCGGGGACAGCCCGGACTCCTTGGCGGTGGCCAGGTGTCGGTGAAGGTGGTGCAACTCGCCGTGAATGGGGACGAAGTTCTTGGGGCGCACCAGGTCCAGCACGCGCCGCTGCTGGGGCTGGCTGGCATGGCCGGACACGTGCACGTCGGGCTCCAGGTCCGGGTAGATGACGCGGGCGCCGCGCCAGAGGAGCTGGTCGATGAGGCCGGACACGGCGCGCTCGTTGCCGGGGATGGCGCGGGCACTGAGGACGACGAGATCTCCAGGGCCCAGGCGCAGGGGGCCTTCCCCGGCGGCGAGCTGCGAGAGGCCGGCCCGGGGCTCGGCCTGGGAGCCGGTGGCGAGCACCAGCAGGCGCTCCGGGGGGAGGCTGGCCGCGCTGTCGAGCGGGACGAAGAGCCCGTCGGTGACGGAGGGGAGGAAGCCGAGCTCGCGAGCCATCTCGATGTTGCGCATCAGGCTGCGCCCCATCATCACCACCTTGCGCTCCAGCTTCCGGGCCAGGTCCAGCACGTGGTGGATGCGGTGCAGGTTGGAGGCGAACATGCTCACCACGATGCGGCCGCGCACGTCGTGGAAGAGCCGCTCGAAGGTCTGCTCCACCAGGCGCTCGCTGCCCGTCTCGTGCGTGCGCTCGGAGTTGGTGGAGTCGGACAGGAGGCAGAGCACGCCCTGCTCGCCCAGCTCGCCCCAGCGCTCCAGGTCGGTGCGCAGGCCGTCGATGGGGTCCGGGTCCAGCTTGAAGTCCCCGGTGTGGATGACAGGGCCCTCGGGGGTGTGGACGACGTAGCCCACCGCGTCGGGCACGGTGTGCGTGACGCGGGTGGCCTCGACCTTGAAGTGGGCGCCGACGGGGAAGGGGTTGCGGGGCTCTATCTCCCGGAGGTCCGCCTCCACGCCCAGCTCCTTGAGCCGGTGGCGCACCAGGCCGAGCGTGAAGCGGGTGCCGTAGACGGGGACGGGCACCTCGTTGAGCAGGAAGGGCAGGGCGCCGACATGGTCCTCGTGACCATGGGTGAGGAGGATGCCCTTGAGCAGGGAGGCGTTCCGCCGGAGGTAGGTGAAGTCCGGGAGGATGATGTCCACGCCCAGGGTGCCGATGGGCGGGAACATCAGCCCGCAGTCGATGAGGAGCATCTCCCCACGGCAGGCGATGACCATCGCGTTGAGGCCGATCTCACCCAGCCCTCCGAGGGGAATCACATGGAGCATGCGTCTACATATATGAGCACGGAGGGGCAGGCGGCCTCAGGAATCGCCCGCCCGCTCCCTCTCCCCTTGGGAGAGGGCTGGGGTGAGGGTCTTCAGGTGGGAGGCAGCTCCTCCTTCCGGAGCACCTCGGCGGGCACGTTGCGGCGGAGCGGCTCCAGGATGACGACCACCCAGGCCGTCAGGGGCGCGGGCAGGACGATCAGCCCGAGGATGAAGAGGAAGCGGACCACACGAAAGGCGAAGCGCAGGCTGGCGCGCACGAAGGTGCGCACGGCCTTGGGAAGCAAGGGCATGACGTACTCCTCCAGCAGAGGGACTTTCCGGAACGGGACTCCGGAGAGGCTCAGTGGAGGAGCGCGCGATGCGTGAGGAAGAGGCGGCGCGGTGGCCCCGGTGCACGGGCCTCGCGGATGCCGCCAGCGAAGGGAGGACGCGAGACGCGCCGTACCTCCTGCGAGGACTCATGCCCGCGATGCACGGGCGCCTGGGCCACCGTGCGAGGCCTCTCGGGCTCATGACGCTCGACCCAGACGGACACCACGGCCGCGGCGGTCGGGAGCGCCTGCGCCGACGCACTGGCCCCGAGGAGCGCGAGGCACGCCAGCGCCAGCCTCAGCCAGCGAGTCATGTGGTGGAGAGGGCCGGACATCGGCTTCAACGTAGCCACGAAGGTGCTTCCGTCAAACCGGCCCGTGGTGCTGGCGCTCTCCGCCGGGACGAAGTACGCAAGGGGCGGAATGGCCCGCTCCTCCGGGCGGGAGAAAGGATCCTCTGTGAACACGCTGAAGGGGAAGACCCTGTTCATCACCGGCGCGAGCCGGGGTATCGGCCTGGCCATCGCGAAGCGCGCGGCCCGGGACGGCGCCAACGTCGTCATCGCCGCCAAGACGGCCGAGCCCCACCCGAAGCTGCCCGGCACCATCTACTCGGCCGCCGAGGAGATCGAGAAGGCGGGCGGCAAGGCGCTGCCCCTGATGGTGGACATCCGTTTCGAGGACCAACTCCAGACCGCGGTGAAGCAGGCGGTGGAGCGCTTCGGCGGCATCGACATCCTCGTGAACAACGCCAGCGCCATCAGCCTGACGGGCACGCTGGAGACGCCGATGAAGAAGTTCGACCTGATGTTCGGCGTCAACGTGCGCGGCACCTACGCCACCACCCAGGCCTGTCTGCCCGAGCTGCTCAAGGCGAAGAACCCGCACGTCCTCACCCTCTCGCCGCCGCTCAACATGAAGCCCAAGTGGTTCGAGAACCATGTGGCCTACACCATGGCCAAGTACGGCATGAGCATGTGCGTGCTTGGCATGGCGGAGGAGTTCCGGGATCGGGGCGTGGCCTTCAACGCGCTCTGGCCGCGCACCGTCATCGCCACCGCGGCCATCAACATGATCGGCGGCCAGGACATGATGGAGGCCAGCCGCACCCCGGAGATCATGGCCGACGCGGCCCACCTCATCCTCACCCGCGACAGCCGCTCGAGCACCGGCAACTTCTTCATCGACGAGGACCTGCTGCGCGAGACCGGCGTGACGGACTTCTCGAAGTACCTGGTGAAGCCCGGCACCGAGCCGATGCAGGACTTCTTCCTCGACTGAGGCGGGGAGGCGCGAAGGGACTCGGGCGGGAGCGGTTCACTCGTAGTCGACTACGAGTGGAGTCCCACACCCGCATACATTGCTCGTAGTCGACTACGAGTGCGGGGCCTCGGCTCAGAAGTCCATGTTCACCTGTCTGGTGGACGAGGCGCTCGAGGGGTTCCTCCACGGAAGTCCGGCACCGGCGTAGCGAGCCCGAGGAGGCCCCTCCATGAACGACGGTGAGAACGAGGAGCCGAAGGAAGAGGATCTCTACTCCGTGGCGATGGAGGGCCGCGTGGAGGACATCCCCCGGGTGCTGCGGGAGCACGGCGGCCTGCGGAGCTCCAGCCTGAAGCTCGAGTCCCTCGGCGTAGCGGTCACGCCCCTGCACGTCGCGGCGGATGGAGCGACGGTGCGGGCCCTGCTCGCCGTGGGAGCGGATCCGCACGGAGGAGTCCAGGGATGGACGCCCCTGCACCAGGCCGCCCATGACGGCAGGCTGGAGGCCGCGAGGGCCCTGCTCGACGCGGGTGCGAAGGTGAAGCGCGTGCGAAAGGGGACGGAGGAGCAACCCCTGCACCGGGCCGCGTTGGGTGGACATGCGGACCTCATCCGGCTGCTCGTGGAGCGAGGCGCGGACGTCGCGGCCCAGGCCCGGCTGGGCGCGCGCCCGTTGCACTACGCCTCCACGCCCGAGGCCACCGAGGCCCTGCTGCGCGCGGGGGCGGACCCCTCGGCCCGGGACGTGCTCGGCGCCACGGCGCTCGATCTGGCGCTGCAGCGGGGTGATGCCGGATCCGTCCGGCTCCTGGAGGATGCGGGTTGCCCTCGGGGAACGCATCCGTTCCGCTACGAGCCCGAGCGGGCCCAGGTGGGACTGATGCGCATGGATATCGGCTACGAGACCTCCTACGAGCACGACATCCTCCCGGCGATCGTCATCGGGCATACGGCTCCCACGCTTGAGCCCTATCTGGCGGGCGACTGCCGGGGCCTGGAGGGCGTCCTCCCGCATCCGAACTGGTTCGTGGAGATGAGTCTTCGGGTGGGCGGCACTCCGCCGCGTGAGGTCGGCGTCATGGGGTTGATGCTGCGGCTCGAGCAGAACGCGGCCCAGGCCCTCCAGGCTCCCGCCCGGCTGCTTCGGGGGCTGCGCCGCTTTCACACCGGCCTCCAGGAGGAGTTCTCCCTGCTGGAGCCCTCCATGAAGACAGGGGGACAGGAACTCACGCGCGAGGCCCTCTCGCTCCTGCACCAGGAGGTGTCCGCCTGCTACCGCCTGCCCGCGTTCGACTGGGGCCTCGAGTCCTTCGTGCGCTTGGAGGAGACGGACCTCGTGCGGACCTTCGCGGGTTGGCGCGTGGTGGGCCACCGGCCCATCCCCGAGGGGCCCATCGAGGAAGGCGCTCGCTGGTTCTACGAGCCGGACCAGTCGCGGCGAGCGGAAGACGTGACGCTCACGCCCGAGGTGCTGAGCACGCTCCAGGCCTGCTGCGAGCGCTTCCTGGGCAGGACCCTGCCCCCGCCGCGTGCCTGGCTGGTGTGGGAGAACAGCCGCTGAGCCCGGCCTCTATTCCGGTATCCAGTAGAGGCTGCGACGCGTGCGGAGGATCTGCTCCAGGAACTCCGAGAACGAGCTGGCAATCTGCGTGCGGTATTCAGGGGTGGGCCAGGTCTCGTGGTCCCCATCCATGAGCGGGTACTGCCCATCCACCTGCCGGCTCACGTCCAGAACGACATAGTTGCCGTCTCGCACGTAGCAGAGGGCGTACATCGAGGCCGGGCCCCATTTGTCGTCATCTTCGCGGCGAATGGCCACCCGCGCCCGGACGATCTTCGAGAGGGGCAGGATCTTATAGGGTGAATCCTGCCATTGGATGAGAGACGCCCCGTTGCAGTGCAAGTAGAAGGCACGCAAGTCTGGATCCAACTTCCAGCCCACCCGGCGCTCGAATTGCTCGATCTCATCGGGCGTAGCGGGGGTCTGCGGAAAGTGGTCGCGCGAGACCTCTTCGAGCAGGCTGCTCATGGGGGTGCTCATCGTCAGTTGTCCGTGTAGGGCAGGTCGGGGCCCACTGTATTCCAGGGGGCTTGACCCGCGTAGCAGCCGGGGTACTGCCGACCGTATTCGTCGTGTACGCCGGGCTCGGCGGGAATGATGTTGTTGGGATCGACCGGAGCGCCCCCGTGCCAGAGGTCCCGGATGTGATGGCCCGGCCAGAACACGTCACCTTGCTCGGGCCACTCTCCAAACTTCTTGCCCCACTTCTGCCGGAAGGACTCTCGAAAGTTGTCCCACTTCTTGCGCTCCACTTCCTTCTTCGCCTTGGGCAGCGTGGGGTAGTCGCAGCAGCAGTGATAGATGCCGTAGCGGCTACCGGCTTCGACGGGCACGGGCAAGAGGACGAGGCTTCCCTCCCACTCGAATCTGAGGTCGGCCAGCCACATGCAGCCCTTGAGTGGGAGGCTCTCCCGGGCGCACTGCTTCTGGCAATCGTTCATGAACTCCCGTCTGCATTGCCAGGGGCCATAGAAGAGGGTCGTCTTCATCCTTCCGCCTGGCACGTTCAACCAGGGCAGCTCCTTCCTCACCGCGGGTCTGGCCGCGGGCGAGGGCGAAGGACCCGCTCCTCCGGTTCCGGAACCGCCCGTTCCCTGGCTCGTCGCACATCCCGTGAGGAGCACCAACGACACCACCGTCCTGGCCAGCTTCATGGGGATTCCTTTCGAGGATGGGCTGCCCTGATGGATGGGAAGCCGTGCCCGCCCGTGCACGGCTCCGTACAGCGTCCTGCACAGGGACTGCGCCCTTCCAGCCAGGAAGCGGGGGCAGGGGGGTACTGGGCGGCCCGGCCCGGCTCGTGCAATTCTGTTGGCGGATGGACACGTTGGCACTGATTCACACCGGGACGGCGTTGGCGATGGTGGCGCTGGTGCTCCTGGAGCTGCGCGACCCGCAGTTCCGGACGGACAGCTTCGCGGCCGGGCCGAGGCGCCGCCGCAACTGGGCCTTCTTCTTCACCAGCTTCATCCCGACGATGCTCGTGCAGTCCGCGGCCGCGTGGTTCCACACCCACCTGCCCACGCTCATGCAGCCCGGCACACTGCCTCCCGTGCTGGACTTCGTGGCCTGCATGCTCGTGGCCGAGCTGGTGAGCTGGACGAGCCACTGGGTGAAGCACCAGCACCCCTTCCTGTGGCGCTTCCACTTCCAGCACCACCGCGAGGAGCACTTCAGCGTCTGGATGGTGACGCACACGCACGCGCTGGAGGTGGTGCTGTCGGGCTCGGCGCTGGTGGCGCTGCTGGCCGCCCTTGGCTTCTCCCCGCTGTCCGTGCAGCTCTACTTCGCGGTGTACTCGGTGGGGCTCACCTACCACCACTCGGCGCTCGGGTACTCGCTGGGCTGGTTGGACTGGCTCATCATCAGCCCGGCCTACCACCGCCACCACCACCGCCGCGTCGGCCAGGGCAACTACGGCGGAACGCTGACGGTGTGGGACGTCGTCTTCGGCACCGCGCACTGGCCCCAGCCCGAGACGGCCACCGCCCCCGTGGGGCTGCCCCCGCAGGCCCGCGAGCCCTTCGGCTACCGCAAGGAGATGCTGTACTTCCTCTCGGGTTGGCGTAGGCAGCGCTCGTGACCTGGCTCGCCTTCTTCGAGCGTCTGCTCGCGCACCGGTGGCGCCTCGGCCTGGGGCTGCTCGCGCTCTGTGTGCTGGCCGGCCTCGGCGCCGCGCGCGTGCCGATGGACCCCTCCATCGAGCGGATGCACCCCATCGGCGACACGGCCAAGGCGGACTTCGACCGCTACCGGCGCGCCTTCCCCGGTGAGGACTCGCAGGTGTTCGTCATCGCCGAGGGCCCCGGCGTCTTCACGCCCGCGGGGCTCGTCTCCCTGGCGAAGCTGGAGGAGGAGCTGCGCGGCCTGCCCCGGGTACGGCACGTGGTGGGACCGGCCTCGGCCCGGACGGCGCGGGGGCTGCTCTTCCCCGACGAGTCCCGGGAGGGCGTGGAGGCGCTCCGGGAGGCGCTCGCCCTGGCCCGGAAGGATCCCCTGACGCGCGTGCTGGTGCACCCCACGCGCGACCTCTCGGTGGTGCAGGTGTCGCTCGCCTCGGGAGCGGGGGCCGAGCGGATCCTCGCCGAGCGCGCCTTCTCCCTCCAGGCCGCGGCGCTGCTGGCCCGCCACGCGGGGCCGGAGGTGAAGCTGACGCTCTCGGGGGCACCGGCGGTGCGCGCCACGCTGGCCCTCATGGTGGAGGAGGACATGGGGCGGCTGCTGCCCCTGGCGCTGCTCGTCATCCTCGGGCTGGTGGCGTTCGCCTACCGCGACGTCTGGTCCGTGCTGGCCACGGCGGCGACGCTGGTGGTGTCGTGGATGTGGATGGTGGGCGCCATGGGCTGGGTGGGAGTGCCCTTCGGCGTGCTCACCTCGTTCGCGCCCATCGTCATCCTCATCGTGTCGCTGACGGACACGGTGCACGTGCTGTCGGACCTGGAGGAGCGCCGCCGCGCGGGGACTCCGTACGCACAGGCCCTCACCGAGGCCATGGCGAACGCGGCGGGGCCGTGCCTGGCCACCGAGCTGGTCATCGCCGCGGGCTTCCTGTCCATGGGCTTCATCGGCCTCACCGCCGTGTGGGAGTTCGGTCTGGCCACCGCCATGGGCGTGGTGCTGGCGTGGGTGGCCAACATGCTGGTGCTGCCGTGGGTGCTGACGTTGCGCTCGCGGGCCTCGGCGGCCCGGGCGCGGCGGGAGCTGAGGGCCTCGCGGACGCGGCCCCTGGACTCGGTGCTGGCGTGGGTGGAGCGGCAGGTGGTGCACCGCCCCCGGCGCGTCATGACCGTGGCGGCGGTGGTGGCGCTGCTGAGCCTGCTGTCCATGACGCGGCTGCGGCACGAGTTCCGGGTCTTCGATGACCTGCGCCAGGACTCGCCGCTGGCGGCCGAGCTGACGTACGCGGAGGGCGCGCTCGGGGGACTGGTGCCGCTGGCCGTCTTCCTGGAGCCGGAGGGGCTGGCGCCGGAGGGGGCTCGCGCGGGGGCGGCGCTGTCTCCGGAGGCCATGGCCTTCCAGGAGCGGGTGGACGCGTACCTCGCGGCCCTGCCCGAGCACCCGCCGGTGGTGAGCCTGCCTCGCATGGTAGAGCCGGTGTACGAGGCCGTCTTCGGGCCGGAGCTGCTCGTGCGGACGGAGGAGACGACGGAGAAGGCGGTGACGCGGCTGGCGCGCTACCAGCCGTTGGACACGGTGCTGTCGGAGAACCGGAGCGCGGCCGGGGTGGTGGCGCTGCTGCCCAACGTGGGGGCGGGGCGGATGCAGGAGCTGGTGGAGTCGGCGCGGGCCTTCGTGTCGCGCGAGGTGCCGCCGGGGTACCGGGCGACGGTGACGGGCAACCTGGCGATGACCGAGCACGTGACGGGAATGCTGACGCGCGGGCTGCTCCAGAGCTTCCTGTCCGCGCTGGTGGTGAGCTTCCTGGCGTTCTTCCTCGTGCTGCGCAGCGCGAAGCTGGCGCTCATCGGCCTGGTGCCCAACGTGCTGCCGGTGGGCGTGCTGTTCGGGGTGATGCCGCTGCTGGGCATCAGCCTCAAGCCGTCCACGGTCATCATCGCGAGCATGGCGCTGGTCATCGCCGATGACGACACGCTGCAGTACCTCGTGCGCTTCAAGCGGCGCTACCTGCGGCTGAAGCAGGACGGCGCCTCCGAGCCGCACAAGCAGGCGGCGCTGGCGTCGCTGGGCGAGTGCGGGCGGGCGATGTTCGTCACCTCGGCGGCGGTGGCGGGTGGCTTCCTGCTGTTGCAGTTCTCGCGCTTCGAGGGCATCGCCCACCTGGGCCTGCTGACCGGGCTGACGCTCTGGGTGGCGGGCCTCGCGGATGCGTTCCTGAGCCCGGTGCTGTTGATGGCCTTGAAGCCGGAGCTCGGTCCGCCTCGCGAGCGGTGAGCCGCGGCGGGGCTCGTGCGCTCCGCCCTCCCGCTGCCCGCCGCCGCTTCTCGCCGGAGCCCGCTCCCGTGCTGCACCAAGGCCCGCACCGTTCCCCAGGCGCGATGCCCATCCCACGGGCTGGATGGTCGGGGGCGCGCCCCGACGGGCGTGACACTCGGAGCGGGTCTCTCGGGGGGCGTGGCAGGGCTTCTGCACAGGGCGCGGCGCATGCGACCCATCCCACGAAGAAGCTTCCTGAAGCGGCAGTGCGCGATGTCCTTCCTGCTGCTCGCCAGCTCGGGCTGTGGCTCCGCCGGCCAGGCGTTCCACGGCGTCTACGCGGTGACGGGCACCGCCCACTACAGCATCCAGGACATCGGCCACTACTCCACTCAGGTCTCGGACACGTTCCGCGTCTCGGAGGGGACGGCCTCGGAGCTCCTGCTCACCGATGCGGCGGGACGGTGCGTCCTGCTCGCGGATGTCGAGGAGGCGGGAGCCACCCTCAGGCCGGGCGGCTCCTGCACGTACCCCGGTGACAACGGCCTCACCGTCACCCTGACGCTCACGCGCGGAACGGTCTCGCTCTCGGGAGGGAGCGGCCGGTTCGACATGGCGGGCACGGTGACGGCCACGGCGCGGGGGAGGCTGTACCCGGGCTCCTACTTCCAGAACGCCACGCTCACCCGGGTGGGGAAGTAGATCGTCTGGGCGAGGCGGTGTCTCACGGCGCGGTGGTGAAGCTGCTGAGCCCGCTCCCGCTGGAGAACCGGGACTCGGAAGGCCTCGGCGTGAACCACATCCACTCTTCCACGCTCTCCACCGGCCCGTAGGCGGAGACCATCCACGAGTAGCTCGCGCCGCGGCGCGAGGCAGTGAGGCCGAGCGGGCTCAGGTCGGGCACGGTCACGTGCGTCTCGGTGGTGATGACCTGGATGACCTGGTAGTGGGGCTCGCCCCCGACGGACGCGAGGAGATCGAACTGGTAGAGCGCCCGCGGCGGCCCCTCCCACGAGAATCCGGCGGACAGATCGTCAACCTGGGCCTTGCTGGCGGGGGAGAGCAACCGCGTGGGCGCTGGCGCCGTCAGGACGAGGTCCGTCGTGCCAGCCCGGACGCCCGTCTTCCAGACCTGGGTGTATTCGAGGTCGCCCCTTCCGCTCAGCGAGGCCTGCACCTTGAAGGTCGCTCCCGCCAGGTCCGGGACCGCCAGCTGGAAGTCGCTCGTGGCCGGCGAATAGCTGAAGAGGCTCATGCCCCGCTCGTTCGCGATCTCGAGCGTGACGGAGGTCTTCTGGAGGGTCTGCCCCGGAATGTCGGTGACGCGGCCGGTGATGGACGCGGTGCCAATCGGGCTCAGGGCGATGTCCTGCCCCGAGAGAGCGCTTCCCTGGGTGAGCGTCACTCCCTCGCGCCGGCCATAGGCCCCGTAGGTCTGCTGGCCGGTGCTGGGATCCGTTCCCAGCTCCATCGCGTGCAGGGTGCCGGTCATCGACTCCGCATCAGGCCACGTCACCTCGTGCGAGTAGGTGCTCTCGGTGAAGGTGCCCTGAGCGCCGATGGAGAGGGGGGTCTCGAAGACGACGGCCAGCTTGCGGCCGGCCGGCAGGGGGAAGCTGGGGCCGGAGAACGTCCCGGACACCTGCGCGCGCCGGGTCGCGGAGTAGTTCGCCGGGAGCGTGGGATCGTTCCGCTGGAGCCCCTGGACGAGCACCACGAACCCCGTGCCGTTGGCGGCCGGGTAGTGGACCACGAGATCATAGGGCGTCTGCACGCCGGGGATCTCGAAGACACCGGAGGCATCGGGGGTGACCGGGGCGTGGCCGGGAATCATCACCTTCGCCCCGGCGTAGGCCGGGCCGGGGTTGGGGTAGCCCGGCAATTGGCCCCGGATCGTCTGGGTCGCGGGCTGGGGGGGCGGTGGCTGCTCGCACGCGGAGAGCAGCGGGAGGGAGAGCAGGAGGGTGGTGCGGAGCAGGCGGTGCATCGGGCGGGAACGAAGGGACATGCGGCGCGGTATCGCAACCCGTGTGCCAGGGCTCGCCGCCCCCGAGGCCTCCTCGTCCGGGCCAGGAGGCGGGGCCTCGTGCGCTGGAACCTGCACATCCCCGTGTACAGCGGGATGCGCTGTCCGTGCACCTGACCTAACCCCAGGGCGCGTCACACTGGGGGCAGAGCGTGGAGCGCTCGTAATCGGCGCTCCGGCCCTCGAAGCCGCAGGCGTAGCAGGTACGCGTGGCCTTGCGCGGGGGCGCCTGCTCGGCCGGGGTCTGCTGCCAGACCGGGGACACGGTGGCCTCGGGCAGGGGCATACCCGGTGTCCAGACGGTCTCGAGGTGGGGCTCGGACAGCGCCTGCACCACGCCCTCGACCACCGCGGCGGTGAGGAAGTCCGGGGCCTGTGCCGCCGCGTGCCGCTTGACGGCCGTGGCGCTCGCGAGGCTCGGGGATTGGGAGGAGCCGAAGCCCACCCCGAAGGAGAGGGACAGCCCTCCCGACAACACCGAGCCCACCAACGAGCCGGCGAGGTCGAACTCGATGTCGGGAGAGGACGACACCGTCTTCATGTCGCTCTCCTTGGGAATCTCGAAGGTGTCGAAGAGCTTCCACGCGGGGCGGACGCGCTCGGCCTTGGGGTGGAGCTTCGCGCTCACCTGGAAGTGGAGCTCGTCGACCTCCGGGGGGAGAGAGAAGGGCAGGCGCCAGCGCACCACGCGTCCCCCTTCGAGGGACGGCAGCGGAAACTGGCCGAGCATCCGCTGCGCGGGGCCCTGCTTCTGCCGGCCCATCACCAGGAGGGAATGGCCACGGGAGGCCAGGGGCTCGAAGGCGGCCTGCAGCCACAGGACGGCGACGGCTTCCCCGGTGGGCCCGCGGGTGACGGGCTCCACGTGGAGGTGGATGGCGCCGAACTCCCGGGGAGTTCGCCCGATGTGGTCGAGCACGTCCGCGTAGTAATCCATGGCCCCGCATGCTGGCCGATCCCGCCGCGTGTGGCGAGGGCAAGGGGCACGGGCGCGGGGCCACCCGGGTTGCACGCACCGCGGGTGGAATTCCCGGCGCCGGTCCAGGCCGGGACGGTGGCCGGTCCGCCGTGAATCGCCCCCGGGACGGAGAACAACGACGCGGAGGTGACACACCGCCCCTCCCGGCCGGCGCGGGGTGGGCCCGGGTGGCACGTGCCGGGAGCCATGGCCATCGTGACCGTGGGCGCGAGGGGCAAGGGCATGCGGGCAGGCTGGGTGGTGGTGGTGGGCGTGGTGATGTTGGGGTGTGGAGGCGGGGCCCGGAAGGAGCAACCTCCGGTGGCGAGTGAGCCGGAGCAGGTGGCTCCACCCTCCACGCAGACGCCGGAGACGGATTCACCGGGAGAAGAGGCCGTGTGCGGCCGGGTGTTCGCTTGCCGCCGCATGGTGCTTCGCGACGGGCAATGCGCACTGGAGCCCCTCGCCGCGGGCACGCGCTGCACGGTTTCGGACGCACTGCCAGGGGGGAGCTGCGATGGAGGCGGGGCGTGCATCCTCGCGTCTCCTCCGTACGCCGCCTGGGGGTGGCGGCCGGGCATCCACCTCTGGGAGCTGGCGGGACAGGCACCCGGAGGAGGACTGCTGCTCGCCGGGATGACGTCACCGCGGGATGCGGGCTTCCAGGGTCCCCACTCCGAGTGCCGGCTGACCCGCTTCGACCCGGAGCGGCCGGACCGGGAGCAGCCGCTGCACGAGGGGGTGGCCCCGTGCCACCCGTGGGTGCTGCACGGCCGTCACGCGGTGGGCCAGCGCTGGGTGCCGGAGCGTGCTCAGCGGATGTGGTCGGTGCTGACGCTGGAGGGTGGCGAGGGGCCGCGCGACTTCGACCTCGACCGGCTGCTGTCGGAGCGGCTGGCCGCCGAGGGCGTCACGCCAGCGGTGGAGAAGCCCCTCTGGGTGCAGGGTGCTCCCGGACAGCTGGTGCTGGTGTGGCCGCTGACGTCCGGTGGGGTGTGGGTGGGCAGCCTGTCGCTGGAGCGGCTCGAGTGGGGCTGGACGCGCCAGCTCTCGGGGAAGCTCCAGGGCAAGCCCCTCGCGGACGAGTCGGGCCAGCTGTACCTCGCGCTGCGGAGCCCGGGGGAGTCGCAGCCGCGCGTGGTCTCCCTGTCCACCCAGGGCGAGGTGCGTTGGACGTGGGACGGAGCCGGTGCGCCGGTGGCCGTCTTCCGCGACACCCTGTTCCTGGACGATGGCACCGTGCGCACTCCCAGCAATGGCCACCTGCGCTACCGCTGGCAGGCGGCGGGCGTCGAGTACGTGCTGCTGAGCGAGACCCATGCGGCGGTGGTGTCCGGCTGCGAGGGCGTGCGCGCCTGCACCCGGGTGCGGCTGCTGAATCGCGGTACGGGGGCGCGGCTCTCCGAGGCGTCGGTGCCGGGCCCCGCCCCGTGGTTGGAGGCCCAGAAGAGCGCGGCGGCGCACCTGACGGCGGACGGGGCGGTGCTGCTCATCCAGCCCCTCTACTACCCCGACCTGATGACGTCTCCCTACCACCCGATTGGCAGCGTGCGGCGGTACGTCGTCCGTGAGGGTCAACCGCCGCGGCTGCAGGGCGAGCTGCTCGTCACGGGCCTCGAGCGGGGGTTGCTGCACGAGGGCCAGTGGGTGGCCGTCCAGCGCGACTCGCGGAACAACGACGACATGCCGGGAGCCATCCTCACCGGCATTCCCGCGGCGGGGCTGCGTGCACCGGAGCATGGCTGGCTCACGCCCTGGGGGAACCTCGCGGGCGGCTCGGCGCCGGAATGACGGTGGTCTCATAAGGGAAACCCCTGTTGCTTTCGAAGACGAGGCCCGGGGAGGGGGGTGGCTGGCACCGCCGTGAAGGGTCCATCTATGCTGGCCCCATGAACGCTGAGATGAGCATTGCCTGTGGATCGTGTTCCTCACGCATCCGCACGGGGGACCAGTTTTGTGTGGGGTGCGGGCGGGCGGTGGTGGAGGCGGACCGGGCGGCCCTGCACGCGGTGGGGGCGGTGGAGGAGGTGGTCGACGCCGAGACGGAAGAGCGCGGCAAGAAGGTGCGGGAAGGGGCGAAGTGGATCGGCGCGCTGGCGATTCTGTTCGCCATCTCCGGCTTCTTGATGTTCGCCCTCCAGCAGGTGGAGACGAACAAGGCCCTGGAGCACCTCCAGCAGTTCCAGGATGAGGATGTGCTGCAGCCGATCGACGGCAAGGTCTACACCGCGGGCGAGCTCCGGGTGGCGGTCGAGCGCGAGCCGTACCAGGTGCTCATGGTCAACCTGCTCGTGGCCGGCCTGATGACGGCTTTGTGGGTCTGGGCGAAGCGCGCGCCGCTGCCGGCCATCGCCTGCGCCTTCGCGTTGTTCCTCGTGGTCCACCTCGTCAGCGCCATGATCGATCCCACCTCGATTCCCAAGGGGATGATCATCAAGATCCTCGCCATCGTCGCACTCGGCAAGGGGCTCAAGGCGGCGCTCGAGGCGCGGGCGATGACGAGGCGGCCGGCTGCTTGATGCAGGCCTCCACGCGGCGCTGCACGGCCTGCGCCGCCCCCAACGGACTCGAGGCGAGGTTCTGCCGCACGTGCGGAACGATGCTTCCGCCCGTCATTCCAGACGCCGCGCCCGTGGCCGTGGCCGCGCCGGTGGACGTGTCCGTGGGCGATGCGGCCGTGCTCCCGGGTGAGGCCGCGGCACCCGAGCCTCTGCCCGGGGAGGCCGTGGCGCCACCCGAGCCGCTCGATGGACACGCGGTGGGAGAGCAGGCCTGGCGCGAGGTCCAGGGCGTGGCGTGGCTGTTCCTGACCCTGATCTCCGTGTCGGTCGCGGGCTTCATCGCGCTCAAGGCGGGGGCGGAGGAGGCGCCCGTCGATGTCGTGATGACCGTCATCGGCGCCGTGGCCGTCCTGGCGTGTGTGGTGGCCGCGCGCGGCACGGTGGCGCCGCTGCTCGGCACGGGAGTGGGCTGGCGCGGCGGCCTCGCGGCGGTGGGCAGCTTCGCCGGGCTGCTGGCGTTCGGCTCGGTCTACTTCTCCGCGCTCGAGGCGCTGGGCTTCCCGCTCATCCGCATGACGGACACCTTCCTGGCCGCCGGCTGGGAGCCCTGGGCCATCTACGTGCTCATCTCGCTGTGCCCCGCGGTGTTCGAGGAGCTGGCCTTCCGCGGCTACATGATGGCGAAGCTGGAGGGGCTGCTGACGGCGACCGAGGTGTTGCTCGTCCAGGCGGCGCTCTTCTCGGTGTTGCACTTCGGGGTCGCCATCTTCCCCAGTCACTTCGTGATTGGAGTGGTGCTCGGCTTGCTGCGCCAGCGGACCGGCAGCCTCTATCCCAGCATGGCCGTCCACGCGGCCTGGAACGCGTACGTCGTCTGGTCCGAGCTCCACCCCTAGGGGCGGCAACAGTGGGTCGGGAGATCCACCGGGGGCGGTTTCATTCAATTCAGGAGGACTCGGTACTCCGGGACAGACCCGGGTGCCCTTGGACCCTCCTGAATGGAGCCCCCGATGCCTGGATACGACGGAGCGAAACGACACGGAGGGCCGGTGCTCGCCGCCGCGCTCCTGTTGCTCGCCGCCTGCGATGCCCGCCCCCCTACGTCCGCCCCTGGCGCCGAGCCCCAGGCGCCCTCGCTGTCCGCCGTGAGGCTCACCGCCCAGGCGGGTGGATATACGGCCACCCTCCGGCGGACCTCGCACGGCATCCCGCATGTGCTGGCCAACGACTACGCCAGCCTCGGCTATGGCTACGGCTACGCCTTCGCGCAGGACAACCTGTGTGAGCTGGCCCAGGCGCTCGTCACGGTGGACGCGCGGCGCTCGCGGTATTTCGGGCCCGATGCCACCTATGCCGCCCCCCTGGGTGGGGAGCTGCTCAACCTCAAGAGCGACTTCTTCTACCAGTCCATCAAGGACGCCGGGACGGTGGAGTCCCTGCTGGCCCTCACGCCGCCGCTCGGCCCGTCCCAGGAGGTCCGCGAGCTCGTCCAGGGCTATGCCGCCGGTTACAACCGCTACCTGCGCGACACGGGCGTGGACGCGCTGCCCGACCCGCGGTGCCGGGGGGCCGAGTGGGTCCGCCCCATCACCGAGATGGACCTCTACCGGCGCTACTACCAGCTCAGCCTGCTGGCCACCTCCGGCTTCTTCCTCGACGCCCTGGTCGACGCCCGGCCGCCGTCGCCGCTGCCGGATGGCTCGTGGCCGCTGCCGCTTCCGCTGCCCGCGGGCATCGATCCGAACGTCTTCCCCCGCTCCGAGTCCCTGGGCTTCGGCAGCAATGCGTACGGGCTGGGGCGCGAGGCCACCCGCAACGGGCAGGGCATGGTGCTGGCCAATCCGCACTTCCCCTGGGAAGGCTCCGAGCGCTTCTACCAGGTGCACCTCACCCTGCCCGGGCAGCTCGACGTGAGCGGGGCCAGCCTGCTCGGCGTGCCGGTGGTGCTCATCGGCCACAACGCACGGCTGGCGTGGAGCCACACCGTCTCCACCTCCTTCCACTTCACGCCCTTCGAGTTGAAGCTCGTCCCGGGCAGCCCCACCACCTACCTCCACGAGGGCCAGCTCCGGCCGATGACGGCCCGGACCGTCACCGTGCTGGCGCGCGCGGCGGATGGGACCCTGGAGCCCCGCTCGCACACCTTCTACCAGTCGCACCACGGCCCCATGCTCGAGTACCCCGCGGGCCAGATGTCGTGGAGCGGGCTCACCGGCTACGCCTTCCGCGACGCCAATGCCACCAACCTGCGCGTGCTCGACCAGTTCCTGGCGATGAACAAGGCCCAGAGCGTGGAGGAGCTCCGGCAGGCGCAGCACACCTGGCAGGGCATCCCCTGGGTCAACACCGTGGCGGCGGATGATCAAGGCCGCACGTACTACTCGGACGTCTCCGTCACCCCGCATGTCACCAACGAGCACATCACCCGCTGCGTGCTGTCTCCGGTGGCGCTGCTCATCCTGCAGGCGTCCCGGCTGCCGGTGCTCGACGGCTCGCGCGCGGACTGCGAGTGGGGCGCGGACGCGGACGCGGTGGAGCCCGGCATCCTCGGTCCGGGCCGGCAGCCGCACCTGGTGCGTGCCGACTACGTGACCAACTCCAATGACAGCTATTGGCTGAGCAACCCGGCGCAGCCGCTGACCGGGTACCCGCGCATCATCGGCGACGAGCGGACCGCCCGGAGCCTGCGCACCCGGCTCGGGCTGAAGATGGTGCAGCAGCGCCTGGAGGGGACGGATGGGATGGAGGGCAGGGGCTTCACGCTCGAGCAACTGCAGACGGTGATGTTCAACAACCGCAACCTGTCCGGCGAGCTGCTGCGGGACGCGGCGGTGGCCATGTGCCGGCGCTCTCCCTTCGTCCTCCTGGCGGATGGGCGCTGGGTGGACGTGAGCAAGGCCTGCCCCGTGCTGGCCGGGTGGAACCTCCGGGGAGACCTGGACAGCACCGGCGAGCTGCTCTGGCGCGTCTTCATGGCGGAGGTGACGAAGGCGACGGGCGGCCCCTACCTCGTGCCGTTCGATGCGTCACGCCCCGTGAGCACGCCCCATACCCTCAACACGCTGCATCCCCAGGTCCTCCAGGCGCTCGGGCTCGCCGTCCAGACCCTGAATGACCGGGGCGTGCGCCTGGATGCGCCGCTCGGCACCGTGCAGGGGACGCGCAAGAACGGCACGTTCATTCCCATCCATGGCTGCAGCCATGCCGAGGGGTGCTTCAACCAGATGGGCAACCGCGTCGTCGGGGATGGCACCTATGCGCCCATCCTCGGCACCAGCTTCGTGATGGCGGTGTCCTTCACCCCCACCGGGCCCGTGGGACGCTCCGTGCTGGCCTACTCCCAGTCCACCAACCCGGCCTCGCCCTACTTCGCGGACCAGACGTGGCTGTACTCGGGCAAGCAGTGGGTGGACATGCGCTTCACCGAGGCGGAGATCGCCAGCGACCCGGAGCTCTCCGTCCTGATGCTCCAGGAGTGAGCAGGCGGGGGCGGGGCTCGGCTTGCGCGGGGTGCTGACTCCGCCGCCGTGGCGGCGGAGTCGATGCGGAAGGGACCGAGGAGGCCACGCGTCAGCAGTGGCCCCCCGGGCGCGGCGGCTCAGCAGCCGCAGGCGCTCTTCGCGTACTGGTACTGGTACTCCGTATGCGTGTAGTTGCCGTACTGGTCGAAGCACACGCGGTAGCTGGACTGCTCGCTGAAGGTGGCCGGGTTGTAGACCTTGTAGGCCGGCGAGCCATCGTCGCAATAGTAGATCTGCTGGTTCACATCCATGGCCGTGGTGCCGCCATTGCGCAGGTAGTCGCAGCTCCAGGTGTAGCCGCAGGTGCTGTGGCTGCCGCAGTAGGAGCCGCCCGTGGCGCTCCACTCGGACCAGCCGGCACAGGAGCCCAGCTCCGCCGCGGACGTGTTCATGGACTCGGCCTCCAGAGCGGCGGCCTCCTCCTCCGTCATGGCCCCACCGCAAGCCGTCAGCGCCAGGCCCGTGGTCATCAGCGCAACCGCACGCAGCAACTTGGTTCCAGAATTCACGCACTACTCCTTGCTCGGAACGGCGCTCGGCTCCGAAGTGGAAGCCCTGCCGCCGATGCGCGCACACTAGCACCGATTACTGGAATTGATAGGAAATCCACTCCACGGCTGTACTTGATAAGGGTCATTCCCAAGGTTTGAGACACCGGAGCGGTTTGAGTAGTGGATAACAGCTAGGGAGGCGCGAAACAGACGCCTCCAGTCCCGTTGCAATCCAACACATGGGACGGATTCGGGCGGGGAGACAGATCCCTGCGGCTGCGAGCATCGACGGATTTGTCTAGGAATACAGCTTTGACTGATTGAGAAAGGATGGCGGTTATTGCATGATCAAACCCTGCAAGCCGCTTTCTCGTTCGAAATGAAAGGACTCCGCACCATGCGGTCAATCACACAAACGCTGACGTATTCCTCGTGCCGTTGGGGGCTGGGCCTGCTTGTCTCCGTGCTGGCGGCCTGTGGCACGGACGTGAGGCCACCCGAGGCCGTGGGGGACGGGCTCGCCTCCGCGGAACAGGAGCTGGATGGGGAGTGCACCGCGGACTGGGCCGCCAACCCGTGCACTGTCGCGGACTCCGCGGCCTGCGGAACCGGCGACCCTGGCGTGGACTCGATCAACAGCCCCAACAACTGCGAGCTCGGGGGAATGAAGTGTGATCCCCGGCCCCGCATGTGCAATCGGAACACGAAGACGTACTGGTTCACGGCCACCTCGCCCCTGACGGTCTATGACAGCCTGGGCAATGCGCTCGGCAGCGTGACCACCGGGACGAAGCTGCGCATCAATCTGGGGACGAGGAAGACGATCTCCACCGTCTCCGCGAACTACCTGGTCATGGGCTTCTCGGTCCCCACCAGCAACGGGGCGATCAGCGGCTGGGTCCGGCCCGAGTTGTTGGACGCGGGCTACACCAACATCATGAACTGGGTGGCCGCGAACTACCGGCCGGCCCCGGATCCGGGTGGCACCTACAGCGATTGGTACATCATCCCGTCGAACAACGCGCCCTACGAGGGGCTGCACGTGACCAACGACTGCCCCGCCGGCAACATGGCCGTCCACTACCTGGGGCGCAATGGCCGCATCAACCTGATCACCAACCTGCCCGGAAAGGGCTCGCCGACGAAGGCCGTCTACCCGAACAACACCGGGCTCAACTTCAAGCGCGCGCAGGTTCAGCACTCCGTCTCGCTGCCGCTCTACGATTGCAGCAGCGGGAGCGCGGTGAGGGTGTCCGCCACCCTCAACTTCTTGTACGGCTATGTCCAGTCCGGGCACTGGGGTTGGATCGCGATGCCCAACCTGTCGACCACGCGTCCGTGAGCTGGAGGCGCTACGAGGCAGCAGGGAACCGCTTTGAGGGCAGAGCGCCCGGTGCTCTAGGCTGTGCGCGATGACTCCCATCCGGCTCGCTCTCCTCGTCGCCTCCTTCCTCTTCCTCCATGGCTCCGCCGCCCGGGCCCAGGCGTACGAACGCGCCCGGCCCTCGGGCATCGACCTATGCCGGAGCTCCAGGACGTTCACTTATGCGCTCGCCGTCTCCGAGGGCCATCCCACCTCCGAGGAGCGAGCCGCCATCGAAGCCGCCGTGGAGACCTGGCGCCAGGCGGCGAGCACCTGCTCGGACCTCGTGTTCGAACGGGCCGCGGATGTCACCGAGGGAAAGCTGACGACGGGCGGCAGCACCGTGATCTCCTTCCGCCCCAGGGCGTGCAAGGACGTCGTCCCGGACACAGAGGCCTGCTGGGCCGAGTATTCCTGTGGCGAGAAGTACAACTGTTGGAGTCACGGCTCCTCGGAGATCGCCGAGACGGGTCTGATCTTCAAGACAGACACGGGCGAGATTCTCGGAGGCCTCATCGAGCTCGATGCCAGCCTCGGAACGCTCACCACGGCGGACGGCTCTCCGTGTGCACGCGGGTCGGTAACCCCCGGCTGCGTGGGCCACGACGTCCAGGGGCTCATGACGCGCTCCATCGGCGAGGCGCTCGGCTTCGCGCTGCTGGCGCGCACGGACTCCACCATGACGACCTCGCTGTCCTGGGGCGATACCCGCAAGCGCGTCCTGGATGCGGGGACGCTCGAGGGACTGTGCGCGCTCTACCCGCGGGGGCAGCCCACGCCCGGCTGTGTCAGTGCCAGCCCGCCCCCGGACCCGGCTCCGGAGACACCTCCCAAGGGAGGCTGTGACGCGAGCGCCTCCGGACCCCTGCTCGGGGCGGCCGTGCTGTTGCTGCGCGCGATCCGGCGTCCCCGCAGGTCTCGCGGGGCTGCTACGAGGGCCTGAACGCCAGCTCCTCTTCGAGCAGGGCTGCTCGTTCCATTGGTCACGCCCGTCCTGGGCCTTGCTCAGTCGTCGAGTGACACCATGGAGCCAGCAATCCCAGAACCCCCGAGCCGCTGTCCGGAGGCGCTCACGAGCTTCAGCTTCGAACCATCTGGATCCTTCACATTCGGGGAGTTCTTGGCAGCCCAGAGCTGCCAGAGCTGCTGCGCCAGTTCCTGCCGCAGCGGCTTCGGCTGGGAAAACCAAGCATCGCTGACCGTGACGACGAGAATGAACGGCTTGTGCGGGTCGAGTTGCACATCCGCGACAAGCCCTCCCAGCGAGGGGACGTCCTGAAGGATGGAGACAAAAGCGTTTCGGGCAGTCAACTGGGCGTCCTTCTCATGCTGATGCGCCGCCAGGTCGAGCAATTGCACGTGCTCGGCGAGCTTCGTCGCATCGAGAGGCTGGCCGCCTGGCAGGAACTGGTCGGCCCAGGCCGACGCGGCTTCCGCAGCCTGCGTGACGAGCGCAACCGCCCGTTTCTGCGGTAGCTTCTTGCCAGGGGGCAACTTCACCGAGAAGTCCCAACCGTGCGCGCTCCAGCGGACCGCCGCCTGCTCGTAGGCATTACCCTTCTCATTCAATTGCCCCTCATGTACGCCGACCTTGAAGGGCCGGCTGCTCGACAGCTTCACGGGCGCCATGTCCTCGCCCCATTGGATCTGAAACTCTGCGGCGAAGTAATGATCGCCCAGGTCGTATCGACCGTCCGCCACGGGTAATTCTGGGCTCCGGCCCAACGCGTAGGAGCGGAGGATGAAATCGCCCATCCTCACAGGGAGCATGTGCTGGAGCGGGATGGTCTTCGGGTCTGTTACAACTCGATCAGGTGGAGACGAAGCTGCGGATTCGGGCGTAGCAGCGGGGGCAGTTGAACTGACCGACGCCACTGGCGCGGGATTCGCCCGAGGCACGGCTCCAACGAAGGCCCCGATCATCCCCGCCCCAATGCACAAAACGAAGGGAGCGAGAAGTAGCCCGGCGATGATGGCCTTTACCGGGTTTTTGCGGAGCCAGTCACCTACCTGCTGCACCATTTCCATTTTGAAGACCTCGATGCATGCGACCCGACTGGGCGCACGCGCCCAGAGTCTACAGCGCGGGTACACTTCAGCACCGGGGCATGCGTGTGAATCGCAGCGGCAATATCGGTTCTACCCAGGCCGCCCCTCCCATTGGCGGTGACAAGCTCCCGCCGCCTACTCTCGGAGTGAGGAGTCGTTGACAGCCGTTCCGGGTCATCCCCGGCAAGGGCGGGCGATGGGTTCCCCCTCTTTACAGGACAGCGGCCCCTGCTGTTAGAAGGGGCAGCGGGCCGGAGATGCGGGTTTCCAATGCGTACGCAGCGGGGGGAGCGAGTCGAGCGGTGTTGGCGCTGGCCCACCCTGGGACGGCTCGTGCTCGCATGCGTGCTCGTCCTGGGCTGCGAGGCCCGCTTCGTGGATCCCCATCCGCCCGAGCTCAGCCTCCTGTCCCGTGAGCACTCGCTGAAGGTGGTGGATGCGCCCATGGTCTACGGGCTCATCTTCGACCTCCACCTGCCCGATGCCTCCGAGTGCGCCCGCATCAAGGCGCGGCTGACGGAGACGTTCCGCGCCACGTTGCTGCCATCGGGCCGGCAGGGGCTGGAGATGGCGGCGCAGGACCTCTCGCCCGGCTGCGTGCAATCGGGCTCGCGGCAGGTGTCCATCAGCGCCTATGAGAGTCAGCTGGGGCTCGCCGAGGCTCGTTTCGGGGCCGCGCGCGTGAGGCCGCTGCTCATCTACTTCAACAACGTGGAGCTGCCGCCCCCCTTCGCCCTGCAGTCCAGCATCTCCTCGCTCCGAAGCCGCCCGGTGGGCGCGCCGCTGATGTGGGCGCTGTCCACTCCCGAGGCCATCCAGGGCATCAACTTCGAGCAGCGGACTCCCTGGACCTACAGCGCCGATCCCGGGCTGACAGCTCCGATCGAGGCGCTGGCGCGGGCGCAGCTTCCGTTCGTGCAGCTCGAGCAACCCCCGGTGGATGGCTTTCCGCTCTTCTCCGCGCAGGAGCTCACCTGGGTGCGCGAATTCAAGGGCTGTACGAGCCTCTCGACCTTGAGTGGAGCGAACTTCACCTATGGCGCGAAGGCCGTCCGGCTGGACCCGGCCCGTCCTCCGCGCATCCGGGTGGCCCCGCCCTCTGCGCAGCTGCCCCAGCCGCGCGACGGCAAGCTGCAGCCGCTGGTGGTGCGCTACGAGGTCGAGGCGTGCCGCGCCTGGTGCGAGCGGCTCTATGATACGCCCCCGGATGGCGAGCTCCTCGTCTGGAACACCACTTCCCGCTGTCTGCTGAAGAGCGCGCCATGATGCTCGCCGGACTCCTGGGCGCCCTGCTGGCCGCCACCTCCGCGGCCCCCGCCGCCGCTGACGCGCCCACCACGCCTGGCGCCGAAGGCGAGCCCGTGCGCGTGGAGCGGCGCCTGCTGCTCAAGAAGGGGCACGTGTTCGCCACCGGCGGGCTGGGCTACTTCTCGCGCGGGGACTACTACAACAACCCGGGCCTCCTCGCGTCGGGGAGCTGGTACCCGGTGGAGGAGGGCGGGTTGGAGCTCAAGCTCGCCCTGTTCCTCTCCTCGCTCGGCGCCGCCGGCACCGAGGTGTTCGAGCGCACCGGCCTCGTCCCGGACGCGCACCGTCCCGTCGCGCTGCTCGCGGTGGGGGGGCGCTACAGTGTCGGCTACGGCAAGGTGCTCGTCGACTCCTCCGCCAGCAAGGTGTGGCACTTCGACGTCCAGGCCGCCGGGCACGTGGGCCTCACCTTCACCGATCGCGGGGTGAGCCCCTCGCTGATGGCCGGCCCCGGGCTGCTCGTGCGGCTCTCCCCGCGGCTCCATGCGCAGCTCGACGTGCCGCTCGTCCTGTCCATCGAGCAACGCAGCCGCAGCTCCATCGCCGTGGGCTTGTTGCCCACCCTGACCCTCGGGGTGGTGCTGTGATGGTCCCCTTGCTGGCGGTGGTGCTCGCCGCCAACCCCTACGCCGAGCAGCTCTGGGCCAGGGACTTGCGCGGGCTGGTGGGGCTGCTGGCCGAGCCGCCCGTGAACCCGGCCGACGCGGAGCAGCAGCAGCTCTTCGGCGACGTGGTGCGCTTCCTCAACTGCGAGCCGCTCCCTTCCCTGAAGCCCGAGGACCGCCCCCACGCTCCGCGCGCCCTGCTGCGCCTGGAGGCGGCCCGCCGGGGACGGCTCGGGGCGTCCGCCGCCACCTCCGCCACGCTCTGGCGCGACGTCCTCTCGCCCGGCTTCTTCCGGCGCGCCTCGGTGTTCGCCGGGGGCCAGGTGCTGCGCTGGCCGGTGGAGGAGGAGCGCTGGTCCTCCGAGTCGCTGGAGGTGAAGCTGCGGGCCTCGTCCTGTGACAAGCCCGTGGCCTCCTCCGACGAGCTGGGACAGCTCACGCCCGAGCTGCTGCGGGAGGTGGAGGCGTTGGGGCCGGAGGCCTCCGGGCGGTTGCTCTACCATCGGGCGTCCCGGCTGCTGGCGCGGGGAAAGACAGACGAGGCCCGGGAGCTGGCGGCCCGGCTGAGCCCTCCCGCGCTCTCGGACGAGCTGCGGCCCTTCGCCCAGCTCCTGCGTCTGGCATTGGAGCTGGAGCCGCGGGAGGGGTACGTGAGCCTCGCCAGCGAGCCCGCGCTCGCCTCGCGGCGTCTGCCCATCGCCGTGCAGGCCGCGGCGCAGCTCTCCACCGAGGGCCGCTGGCAGGAGTTGCTCGCGCTCACCGCGCCGTATGCGCAGTGGCCCGGCCCGTCCACTCCCGCCGTGGAGGCCGAGCTGCGCAAGGAGCTCCTCTACCGCCGCGCGCTGGCGCATCAGGCGCTCGGGGAGCGGGAGGCCCTGGTGCAAGCGATTGCTCCCGTCTTCCCGGCGCTCGCCAGCTCTCAGGATGCGAGGGTGGAGGCGTTGCGCGGGGTGGTGGTGGCCTCGCTGGCGCGCGGTGCGCTGGAGCCCCAATCGCTGGCGCTGTTGAAGGACCTGGGGCCCGTGGCGGGACTGGGCCGGCGCCTGGCCAACCTGGGCAGCCTCGCGCTGGACGTGGGCAACGTGCGCACGGCCCTGGACGTCTCCGAGCGCCTCCTCCAGGAGCGGGGTGTGCCCTCCCAGGCCCGCGGCTTCGCGCTGCGCGCCGAGGTGGCGCTGGCCACCGGGGACGCGTCCGGGCTCACCCGTTCCGTCGAGCGGCTGCTCGCCCTGCGCCGCCAGGAGCGCGTCCCGGTGAAGGACCAGGAGGAGGTGGACCGCATCGCGCTCGCGCTCGCGCAGGCGCTGGTGACGGCGAGCGCGGACCTCACCGAGCCCCAATGGCGCCCGCTGCTGAGCGCGCAGCTGGAGCGGGTGCGCGAGAGCGTTCACTCGCGTCACGAGAAGGCCTTCCCCGCGCTCGTCGCGGCGCTCGAGGACCGGCCGCCGCAGCCCGTGGTGAAGGGCAAGCGCCAGGAGGCCTTCGTCGCGGTGGGGCAGGTGCCGGTGGGGGCTCCCCAGGGCACGCTGCCGCCGCCTCCCTTCTCCGTGGACTGGCCGGAGCCGTACTCCCTGCTCGCCCTTCCGCTTCCCGATGGCTCGCCGCGCGACTGGTTCCCGCGCGAGCCCACCCCTCCCGCCGCTGTCCCCGCGCCAACGGGGGCCGAGGTTCCGCATGCGCCGTGAAGCCATCGTCCTCCTGCTCGGGCTCCTCTGGACGCTCGACGTGGGAGCCCAGTCACCCACCGCCTCGAACCAGGCCCCACCGGACAACGAGATCCCGGCGGGCGCCAGCATCTACGCCAAACCCCGGCCCCCCGTGCGGCTGGAGACGCGCGAGGGGCGGCTCGTCCGGCCGGGCGAGCAGGTGGATGCCAATGACGCCCTGGAGGAGATCCTCGACGAGTTCGCCGCGGACCTGGCGCGCCTGGGCGCCAACCGGGTGGCGCCCATCCTGCTGGAGCGGGTGCGCGTCTCGGAGAACATGAATCCCGAGTTCGCCACCAACCTGGAGGCCCGGCTGGTGGCGGCCATCCACCGCGCGGCGAACATGTCGGTGGTGCGCTGCTACGAGTGCTACGCCACCCACGCCGAGGTCGAGGACGGAGTCTGGGTCGTGCGCCGCGGCATCTCCCGCCGCGAGGACCTGCAGAAGCTGGCGAAGAAGTACAACGCCCAGGTGGTGCTCAACGTGAGCCTCACCCTGCACACCGCGCCCAACTCGCTGGCCTTCGACGTGGAGATGGTGCGGGCCATGGACTCCACCATCGTCTTCGCCGAGGGCTACCGGGTGCACCCGCACACCGCGCTGCTCTACCGCTCCGCCGACAAGGTGCAGAGCCGCGAGGTGCGGTTGAAGGACCTGGAGGACCGCATCAACGAGCGGCCGCGCTTCCACCATGCGCTCCACTTCGGGGCCATCATGATTCCCACCTCGGGCCACCCGGATGGCCCCATCTGGGGCGCCTACACCGCCTACCGGTTGTCCGAGGCCTTCGGGGAGGAGCGCGACTGGCGCGCGGGCGTGACGCTGGCCGGCATCCTCAACCCCGCGCGCATGGCCGGCGGGCTCGCCTCCGCCACGCTGATCCGGCGGCTCAACAAGGAGAACGTCTACAGCATCAACTGTTTCGCCGGCGGCTCTGCGGGCTTCCTCATCACGGGGGCCGTGGGCAACGCCCCCATGTTCAACGCCCAGATGGAGTGCGTGCTGGCCCACCGCATCACCCTCCAGGCGAGCCTCGGGGTGCTGGTGCCGTTCAAGAGCAGCGCGGAGAGCACCTACACAGTCGGCGGGTTGAGCCCGCAGGCGGGGATGGGATTCACATGGTGAGGTCCAGGTTCTGGGGATTGCTGCTGCTGGCGGCGCTGCCCGCGTGCGAGACCACGAGTCAGAACAAGGTGCTGGTGGTGCCGGACGAGATGCGGCGCACGGCGGCTCCGAGCAGTGCCTCGGGCGTCAAGCCGAAGCCGCCACCGCTCACGCCCCCGCAGAAGTACATCCTGCGCATGGCCGAGGCTGGGCGCGTCTGGGAAGTGGAGCTGCCCGAGGGCACGGGAGGCTATGAGGTGCGCCTGCCGCTCGCCGGGGGCGGCCCGGTGGAGATGCTCACCCCCGCCGACGAGGAGATGCTCTCGGAGGCCGTGCTGACGGCGAAGGACGCCAAGGCGCCGGGGCTCACGGCGGACGGCAAGCCGGTGGAGGGATTGAAGCCCTCGGGGGCGCAGGCGGTGGATGCCCAGCGCACGGCGCGCACGCGCAGCTACCTGGGCGGCGTGGCGCGGGTGAAGGAGATGTTCGTCTCGCGCCGCTACGAGCTGGCCCTCATCGAGCTGGTGAACCTGGAGAAGGAATACCCCAACGACGCCCGGCTCCTGGCCATGAAGGGCTCCCTCTACGTGAAGCTGGGGCAGCCGAAGCTGGCCCGGCAGGCCTGGGAGAAGGCGTTGTCCATCAACCCGGAGGACCTCGCGCTCGCCGAGGCCCTCCGCACCATCGCCTCGGGAGAGGAATAGTCCATGCACTTCATCGTCGGGCTCGTGGGGCTCGCCCTGACCCTGGCCTACACCCTGCTGCTCGGGCACACGAGTGGCTTCACGGGCGTCATCCATCCGCCGTCGCTGGTGCTGTTGGGCCTGGCGCCCCTCTTCATGACGGTGGCCTCGTACAAGTTCAGCGAGCTGGCGGGGACGGCGCGCGTGCTGGTGCGGGCGATGCGCTTCTCGGCGTCCCGCTCGCGTGCCCAGCTCTACGAGTCGCTCACCCAGTTCGCCTCCGAGGTGCGCCAGCGCCGGCCGGCCCGCGCGCTGGAGATCGCCAGCAGCGCCCGGCACGACGTGCTGCGGCAGCTCGGGCCGCTGGTGGTCCGCCAGTACTCCGCCGCGGACATCGAGAGCACCGCCAGCACCTCCCTGTACTGCATGGTGAGCGCCATGAAGCGCAGCGAGGACGTGCTGGGCACCCTGGCCCGCGTGGCGCCCGCCGCCGGGCTGGTGGGCACGGTGCTCGGCCTCATCTCGCTGCTCAAGGACTTGTCGCGCTTCGATCAGCTCGGGCCCTCCATGGCGCTCGCGCTGCTGTGCACCCTGTACGGGCTGGTGCTGGCCAACGCCGTCTACCAGCCGCTAGGGCGCATCATCCACTCGCACATGACGGTGGCGGTGGAGGAGGCCAAGCTCATCACCCGCGCGCTGGTGCTCATCCGCGAGGACAAGCCGCTGGCGGACGTGCGCAAGCTCTTCGAGCTGTCCGGCACCGGCGTGCCGGGCCTGGCCACCGCCGCCGTGCCGGAGATCGCCACCGGCACCGGGGGAGAGCCGTAATGGATGACCATGAGCTGGAGGCCATGCTGGGCAAGGGCCAGGAGGACGAGCTGTGGCTCATCAGCTACGCCGACCTGCTGACGCTGCTCATCGGCTTCTTCGTGCTGCTGCTGGCCGTGTCCCCGGTGAAGCCCGCCCAGTTCGAGCGCATGGCGGCCTCCATCTCGGGGGGCGCACCGGCGCCGCTGGAGGAGCTCAAGCAGAAGGTGGATGAGTTCATCACCCAGGAGGGGCTCCAGCAGCAGGTGCTCACCCGCGAGGAGGCGGACGGGCTGGCCATCGAGTTCAAGGACGCGCTCCTGTTCGACTCGGGCTCGGCGGACATCCGCGCCGACGGGAACAAGGCCATCGGCTCCATCGCGCGCATGCTGCGGACGCTGCCCAGCCGCGCGGTGGTCATCGAGGGCTACACGGATGACGTCCCCATCCGCAACTCGCGCTTCGCCTCCAACTGGGAGCTGTCCTCGCAACGTGCCATCAACGTGCGCACCGCGCTCGAGCAGGGAGGGGTGGGCCGCGAGTGGATGTCGGTGCGGGGTTTCGCCGATACACGCCGCGTGGACACCCAGGGCTCGCCCGACGAGCAGCGCGCCGCCAACCGCCGGGTCGTCATCCGGGTGGAATAGCCAATGATTCGCTTGTCACGACAACTGCTCATCGCCCTGGGCTGCCTGGTGTGCACCACCGCCCTGGCCGCTCCCGCCACCCCCCAGGGCCGCCTGCGCGCCGAGGCCGAGGATCGCTCGCGCGCCGAGGTCTCGGATCTGCTCCGCACGCTCTGCCCCGAGCAGTGCGTGCTCATCTCCGTGGAGGCGCGGGTGGAGGAGGAGTCCGTGGGGGGTGGTACCCCGGGCTTCGAGACGCTCGCGGGCGGGGCCACGCTTCCCACCCTGCGCTCGGTGTCCGCGCGGCTGCTGGTGGACAGCCAGCTGCCGGGGACATTCCGCACCCGGCTCAAGGACCTGGTGGCGCAGCGGCTGAAGATGGTGGGGCCGCAGCCCGTGGTGGAGGTGGATTCGGTGGCCTTCCCGCCCCGCAACGCGCCCCACCTGGAGGCGCCCCCTCTCGAGCCCAAGCCGCAGCAGCCTTCCGCCACGCCCCCGTCTTCCGAGGCGAAGCCGGAGAAGAAGGACGAGAAGAAGGACGGGCAGGAGGTGCCGACCATGACCCATCGGCTCCAGGAGCGCTTGTTGGAGGAGGCTCCGTTGATGGTGCTGGCGGTGCTGCTGGTGCTGACGGTGATTCTGCTGGGCGTGTTGCTGGTCATCGCCGCTCGCCGCCCGCCGGCTCCCGCTCCCCTGGACTACGCCATGTCCGAGGAGCCTCCGCTCCCGCAGGATCCCACCCCCGCGGGTCCCGCCCCCACCACCGAGTACCCGGCCGTCCGGGCCCGGAGGCTGGAGCGGACGCTGCGGGAGGAGCGCGCGGTGCGCAACGCCGTGGTGCGCGAGGCACTCGCCCGCGGCGAGCTGCGGCAGGTGGCCCTGTGGACGCGCGAGATGGGGGAGTTCCTCCTGGATGATCTGCGGGGTGACTCCTCGCTGGGCACGTCGCTGGCCGGGCTCGGCACCGAGCTGGGACGGGTGCCGGCGGCGGACGCGGGCACGCGGGCCGCGGCGCTCTATGACCTGGAGGGCCGTGCCATCGCCGCGCGGCTGGCCCAGGCGGAGGATTCGGTGGAGGCCGCCTTCGCCTTCCTCGAGGGCGTGCGGCCCGAGCGCTTCGCGGCGGCGTGCCAGGGCCTGTCCTCGGGAGCCCGGGAGGTGGCGCTGCGCTTCGCTCCCGCCCCGCTGCGCGCGGTGGCGCTCCAGGCCCTGTCGCCCTCCCAGCGCGCGGAGCTCGCGCTCGGCCTCGCCCGCCAGCCCGAGCTGAGCTCGCGCTACGCGTTGTCGGTGGCGGACGAGCTGCGGACCCAGCTCACCGAGACGGCGGGCGGCTCGTCCCAGCTGGAGCGGGTGCTGGGCGAGGTGCTCGACACGCTGCCCATGGAGGAGCAGGACCGGCTCCTGGAGCGGCTGCGGCACGAGGGCTCGGAGCGGCTGGCCTCGTCCCTGCTCACCGAGTCCAGCCTGGTGAGCGCGCCGGTGGAGGTGCTCGGCGCGGCGCTGCTGCGGCTGCCTCCGGCGCAGCTCGTCACCTACCTCAACGGGGCGGAGCGCTCGCTGCGGGAGCGGTTGCTGGCGGCCTGCCCCACGTCGATGCAGCGCGAGCTCCAGGAAGAGCTGGGGATGCGCGGCACCGAGCGTCCAGAGGCCTTCATCGGCGCACGGAAGGAGCTGCTTGCCAGCCTGAAGGATGAGATGTTCCGCCGAGGACTGACCACGCTTCAGAACCGCGCGCAGGCCGGGCGCGCGAATTGAGGGGGGTTCACATGCGCGCCTGGACGCTCGTTGCCGTCTCGTTGCTCACGGGTTGTCTCATCGAGCCGCCTCCCGTCGAGCCCAAGCCGCCGGATGCCGGCTCCTTGCCCGATAGCGGGGTGGATGGGGGCCGGGACGCTGGCGGTGGAGGAGGGTTCGGCGATGGGGGAGGCGGGGGGTACGGCGATGGGGGTGGAGGGGGCGGATACGGCGATGGTGGCTACTACCCGGAGCCGACGACGTCCTTTCCGGGCAGCGGGGTGGGTGGAGATCCGGGCACGGGCGTGCTCTGGCTCGTGCGCATCGACCGGGGGACGGCGAACCTGGCGGACGCCTATGCGGCGCTCATCCGCGGCATGACCGCGCAGCTGGCCGCGGAGGGCTTCGACGTCCGGACGACGGGCGTGGCCTCGCTCCATGAGTCGCGGTTGTACTGGTCCAAGAGCGGCAAGGAGCTGCCGCTGGCGGAGCTGCGCACCCTGCTGGAGAACGCGGCCGCCTCCACGAGCGGCACCGCTCCCAGCACGTGCAGCACGGCGGCCCTCGCGGACATGGGCAGCCGGCTGAGCTCGGTCTCGGTGGCGTCCCTCGACCCGTCCACTCCCTGGGGGTATGCGCCGTACGAGATGCCCCTGGGTGCGCTGCTCGTCGTGGTGCTCGACCATGGGGCCCGCCCGGTGGCCTACGGCGCTTCCACGTGCGGCACGGGCGGCATGACGCCGGCGGACTGGTTCGGCGGCTCGCACAGGCCCACCACCTGGCTCAACCGAGGCGGCTCCGGCTGGAACGTGTCGCGCGCGCAGACGCGCTTCCTCTTCGTCGGCACCTCCGAGACCGAGAGCTACTCGCAGCTGCGGGACCGCTGCGCGGCCATGAGCGGCTTCCCGCGCACCGGGCTCGATGCGATCAGCCCCTCGTCCATCGCCTTCTATTCGTCCTTCAGCAGCGGCCTGTCCGCCCACCAGAGCGGGTTGGGCACCTGGCAGGACCTGTGCGCGGCCGTGGCGGGTGATTGGACGGGCTACTCCCGCCGCTTCGCGAAGGACTGGGCGGAGCTCCTCCGCCTGCCCGAAGAGCTGCGATGAGGGGACGGGTCGCATCCCGGCAGCCCAGGCCCGTGCCTCGGGGCCGTGCCGTCCGGCGCCCGGCTGGAGCCCTCCAGCCGCGGGCCCGGGTGGTGCGCGGCGTCCGGGGGCGAGGGCCCGCACCCACCCGGCCGGCGCGCCGCTGGCGGTGGGTGCTGGCCGCGTTGCTGTTGCTGCTCGTGGTGTTCTGGTGGTGGCCCGCCGCGCCGGTTCCCGCTCCCGTGCCCCTGCCCGAGCCGCCCCCGGCGCCCGTGGTCACGAAGCCGGTGGTGAAGAAGCCCGCTCCCAAGAAGCCCGCCCCGAAGCCACCGGCTCCGGCACCCATCCCCGCCTCGTCCCAGCGCGCCCTGTTGCGCAAGGCGGTGGAGGCACGTGCCCCAGACCTGCGCGCCTGTTCCCTGCCGCCCGGTGCGCCGGCCACCCTGGAGACGAAGATCCGGGTCTCCAGGAGCGGGGCCACGCAGGGGGTCACCCTGTCCCCCGCCCAGCCGCTCCCCCGGGAGCTCGCGGAGTGCCTGCGCCAGCGCACCCGCCAGTGGGAGTTCTCGGACGTGGGGCTGAGCTCGGACGTGGAGATCTTCGTCAACTTCGCGCTGGGGACATGATCCTTCCCCGCGCGTAGACCGATTTTCCGCGCCGTCCGTTAACGGGACATCCCACTCCTCTGGAGGTCCCCATGGCCCGCTCGGCCCTGGCCGCGCTTTGTCTGGCGCTGTCCATCCCCGCGTTCGCGCAGCAGCCCAACGCTCCGGTTCCCCCCGCCGCACCCGTGAAGTGCGAGGTCCAGCCCCAGCAGGGGGCCTCGTCGCGGGGTGATCCGAAGGCCCGCGAGGCCGCCCACAAGGGGCTCGGCTATCTCTCCCGCTCCAGCGCCGAGTGGACGGCCCAGCACCAGTGCTTCGGCTGCCACGTCCAGGCCGTCACCCTCGAGGCCCTCACGGCCGGCAGGAACCACCAATACGACGTCGCGCCGAAGGACATCGACGCGATGGTCAAGGCGCTCAAGCTCGGCGTCACGGCGGGAGGCCGGGTGACGGGCGCCGCCTTCGAGGGCTCGGCCCTGGCCCGGTACGACCGGTGGGTGGATTCGAAGCTCACCGATGACCTGTTGCGGTACGCGAAGGAGCTCGTCTCGCTGCAGGCCCAGAACGGCAGCATCCCGGATGACGACGCCCGCCGTCCGGTGACGGGCGGCACCATGCAGACGACCTTCCAGGCCGCCCAGACGTGGCGCCAGGCCCATGCGAGGACCGCGGACGCCAGGTGGCTCGCGCCGCTCGGCAAGGCCGAGTCCTTCCTCACCGCCACCTCAGCCCAGTGGCAGCGCTCGGGCGCCGACGTGTACCTCCAGGACATCAACTTCGCGCTCCTCGGCCTGAATGCCGCGGGCGTGGGCCGGGCGGAGACGGGCTCGCTCCGGCTCCAGCGGATGCTCCTCGAGCGGCAGAACCAGGACGGCGGCTGGGGGCTGGTGAAGGGCAAGAGCGATGCGTTCGCCACGGGCCAGACCGTGTATGCCCTCAAGCTCGCGGGCTACTCGGACTCGGACGCGCCCATCTCCCGCGCCATGCGCTACCTGGTGCAGCGTCAGGACAAGACGGGCGCGTGGACGACGTACAAGAGCGATCAGGGCGGCGCGGAGAAGGCGGAGACCATGTGGGCCGTGCTCGGGCTCGTCACGGTGGACGTCGCCAGCATCGCCGTGAGCGGGCTCGTGGACGGCCAGCACGTCACCGACTCGATGAACATCCAGGTGGAGGCCACGGACAACCAGGCCGGTGGCATCGCCCGGCTCGAGCTGCTCGTCGATGACCTGCCGGTGCACACGGCGTGTGGCGGGAAGCTCACGTATGCGTGGCGCACCGCGGGCCTGAAGGATGGCAAGCACGCGCTGGATGTCGTGGCGACCAACGCGAAGGGACAGACGACCCGCCGGCGCTTCGAGGTGTTCGCGGGCAATGTCTTCATGACCCAGGTGGGCGCGAACTTCGACGAGGCCTCGCAGCGCACGCTCGTCACGTTCCGCAACATCGCGGACCCGGCCGCCGGGGGCTCCATCGAGCTGGAGGTCTGGGAGGTGGGCGAGGGCAGCGAGGCGAAGCCGAAGGCCAAGGTGTTCTCCCTGTCGAAGAAGGGGGAGATCGGCGCGGTGGAGCTCGCCTGGGACGGCAAGGGCAATGACGGCAAGGCGAAGCCGCGCGGGAGGTACCAGGCCCGGCTCGCGTACCGGAACGCGGGCGGCAAGGTGCTACAGACGGAGAGCGTGCTCTTCTTCCACGACAGCGAGGCGAAGCAGCGCCAGCGCTACGGGGAGATCGAAGGACAGCTCTCCCTCAAGGCGGGCCAGGGTCAATCCGCCAATACGCTCATGGAGCTCGTCGACGACCAGGGCCGCGTCGTGCAGACGACGGTGACCACCGAGCAGGGCAACTACCGGTTCAAGAACGTGGACAAGGGCAACTACCGCGTCCGCGCGAAGAAGGAGGGCTTCCGCGACCTGGAGCAGCCTGTCGCCGCGGAGCCGGCCGCCGCTCCGTCGAAGGCCGTCATGACCTGGTGAGGTGCCCGGGCAGCGGGCCCGCGCCATGTCCACATTCCCCGGGCCGGGACGATCCGGAATCGAGGAGGTGCGGTATGGAGAACTGGACGCTGGGGTATGGCTCGCTGCTGACGACGCTCGGCGTGGGGGGATTCCTCGCGACGGGCAGACAACACAAGACGGCGCTCATCCCCGCGGGCTTCGGCTCGGCGGCGCTCGGGCTGGGCCTGCTGTCGCGCCGCGTGTCCTCCCAGCGCTGGGTGCTGGGAAGCTCGGCGCTCGTCGGGCTGCTTGGCTTCCTGGGGGCCGCGCGAGGCCTCCGCCAGCTGCCCGCCCTGCTGCGTGGAGAGAAGCTCGAGCGGCCCGCCGCCGTCATCTCCCAGACGGTGATGGCGGGGCTGTCGGCGGCGTACACGGTGCTCGGCGTGCGCGGCCTGCTGCGCGCGTAGGCCCGGGCCTCTGAGTGGGTCCCGGGCCTCACTTCACGCCGAGCGCCCGGGACTACTGCGAGGCCAGCGAGCTCCGCGGTGGGAGCACCCACAATTCGCTCCCATGCGCGGGGTCCTGCGCGACGAAGTAGACGGAGGTGCCCACGCGGGTGAAGCCGCTCGGGTACGAGGAGCCGGGCCCCGGTGAGAGGTCCTGCAGCATCCGCGTGCCCTCCACCGTCCCGTCGCTCACCCAGGGCTCCAGCCCCGTGCCCTGTCCGATGCCGCTGAAGAGGATGCGGTCATCCAGGGTGTAGAGCTGGGTCTCGAACTCGTCGGACAGGCTCAGCGGCCGGTGCAGCAGCTTCGTCCCCGCGCCCGTCCCATCCGTCACCCAGAGCTGGACGTCGCGCGGTGCGGGGCCCGAGGTGGAGATGGCGAGCCCGAAGAAGAGCCTGCTGCCCGCGACGGTGAAGGTGGTGATGTACGGGTCCGCGTCGGGCTCACCGGCGAAGGGATTGGGCAGCGCCGAGACGAGCCGCTTGGACACGCCGCCCGCCTCGTCCACCCTCAGCCTGTACAGGTAGAGCCGGTGGTCGGCGAAGTTGGTGAGGGTGAGGTACAGGCAGCGTCCTCCCACCACCCCGAGCAGCCGCGGATTGGAGGTGTCCAGGCCTGGAGGGAATGCCTCGACGAGCACCGTGCCGCTCCCGCTGCCATCGGTCCTCCACAGCTGGCTCAGCCCATCGGAGGCCTGGGTGATGAAGAAGACGTAGCGGCCTACGGCGCGCAGGTAGAACGGATTCGAGCTGTCGGGGCCCGGCCGCAGGTCCCTGACGAGCGCCGTGCCGGCCTCGGTTCCATCCGTCTTCCACAGCTCGCTGCCGTGCTCGGGGTCCGTGAAGACGAAGAAGAGCGAGCCGCCCACGAGCACCTGCGAGTAGATCAGCGACGAGTCGGGCCCCATGTCCCTCACGCGCACCGTGCCGGCCGCGGTGCCATCGCTCCGCCACAGCTCCGTGCTCCCGGGCGCATCCCCCGTCCCGGGGACGAAGCGGAAGAAGACCAGCGTCTTCCCCACCGCCGTGAGGTTGTACGCGAGCGAGTCTCCCCGTCCCGGGGTGATGTCCTTCACGAGCCGCGTGCCCCCGGAGCTGCCATCGCTGACCCACAGCTCGCCGCCGTGCGCTTCGTCACCCGCGACGAAGAAGAGCCGGGTGTCCACGCGCGTCAGCTCCGACACGGGCACCGCGGAGGCGGGGCTCGGCGGCGCGGGGAACTCCTTCACCGGCGAGGTGCCCGCCGCGCTCCCATCGCTCCGCCACAAGCCCCTGCGGCCGTCCTCGAAGTTGGCGGCGAAGTAGAGCTTCCCGCGGAACTCCACCAGGCTCGACGGGCTGGGAGCGAACCACGGCGGCACATCGCCCACCGGCGGGAAGATGTCCTCGACGAGGCTCGCGGTTCCCAACTCCACGCGGCCCCACTGCGCTTCCGGTGCTCCGGCTGCTTCCTCTCCGGGTGAGCCGGCTTGCGGCCGCTCGTCCTCTTGGATGGCTTCTTCCGGGAGCGACCCGCCACACCCCACCGCCAGCGAGCAGAGCAATACGACGCTACGCCACACACGCATCCCCAACCTCCCATGTCTCCGTTGGTACGGGAGGGTGGGGAGAGTGAGGCGATTCGTCCAGTGGTGCTGGGGGACGGGCGAGTGCTTGCCGCTGCTCCGCGTGCGAAGGGCTTCACTCCTTGTCGGCGACGACGGGGAACTCGAACTCGGACACCGGCACTTCGGGGAGGCCCGCGGGGAGCAGGTAGCGGCGATGGAGCTCCACGCGCTCCGGCGAGGCGTCCTGCCGGAAGCCATGCCGCGCGAGGAACGGGCCCAGCTCTCCGTCCTGGACGAGCCACAGCAGCGGCTCGCCCGCGAGCCGGAGCCCGGTCTCGATCAACCGCCGCGTGCCCGTCCCCGCGGTGGGCCGCCCATTCATCTCCCAGCGGAAGCAGGTGCACAGCAGCCGGCTCCCAGGCCCGGTGCAGCGGTGCAGCGCCTCGAGGAAGGCCGAGACCTGGGCCTGCTCCAGGTACATCAGCACGGCCTCGGCGATGACGACGCTCGGGACGTCCTTCCGCCACACCGCGAGCTGGGACAGCCCTTGCTCCAGGGGCGTGCGGGCCAGGTCCACGCCCACCAGGTGCAGGTTGGGCGGCAGGGGCCCCAGGCCCTCCAGCGCCTCGCGCTTCATCGCCTGGGAGGCGGGATGGTCCAGCTCGATGAAGGTGACCTCCGGGTACTCGGGGGCCAGCCTCCAGCACAGCGTGTCGAGTCCCGCCCCGACGACGAGCACCTGCCGCTTTCCCTCGGCCAGGGCGGCGCGCGTCTCGTCGTCCATGAAGCGCTTGCGCAGCCCGACGCACAGCACCTGGCCCGGGACGGTCCGCTGCTCGATGGCGGTGATGAGCCGGCCGTACCAGGGAGCGCCGTAGAGCCGGAGCATCCAGGGCTTCAGCAGCCCCGTGTGCAGCATGAGCCGCTCCATGGACTCCGCGGCTCCCTTGGGCAACAGGGGCGCGAGCCGGGGCTGGCGGGCGAGCACCGCCATGAACCGGCCCACCTTCACCGCTGTCCGACTGGCTTGATGGGTGCGCATGGTCGGAGCTCCGGCTCAGTTGGGCCGCACGTCGAAGGAGAGGAACTGGGGCGCGCTGCAGGACGTGCAGCGCACGCGCAGGACGGTGATGGACCGGCCGTCACTCCCCGTGTGCCGCAACTGCAGGGCGTCCGGCACGCGCTCGAAGGTGCCACCGCAGGAGCAACGCTCGGCGCGGATGCGCTGATCGGCCTGGTCCAGGCTCTCCACGATCATCACGGCCGCGCCCTGCTCGCGCTCGCGCAGGTGGCGCACGGGACGGAGCGGTGCGGCGCGCCGGGCCTTGCGCTCGTGCATGAACTGGCGGAGCCGCCGGGGGATGCCCAGCACCAGGGCCCCCACCACCACCAGGAACACGCCACTGATGGCGAGGCTGGTGTTGCGCGAGAGCCGAGGATCATCCGACGTGGAAGCAGAGGACACGACGCCCGCTGGCGCGCGGAAGGAGATGCCGAGATGTGAGCTCATCTCCTTCACCGCCTCGACGTGCCGGGCCAGTGCGTCCGGAGCCACCCGGTCCGCGAGGCTCCGGTACTCCACCTGGTAGGTGAAGCCGCCGAACCCGGGGACCACGGACAGCTCCATCCGTGAGGCGGGGCCCTCCACCGTCTTCTCCTCGGGGGCCACGTTCAACAGGGAATCGGCGTGGACCTCCCAGCGCACGCGGACGTGCGTGGGGTAGGGGACCTCCACGGGCAATACACGGCCCTCGGTACGGCGGGGAAGGACGAGCTCTTCGCTCAGCTGGGTGACGGCGACGGCCAGCGCCCCGCTGGCCCAGGCGTCCGTGAGCGTGTAGTGCTCCTCCAGCGTCACCGTGTTGGTGTCCGCGTCGTCCTGCACGCGCGGCGTGCCATCGGGCTCGAGCTTGGGGAAGAGGGCGCGGCGCCGGTCGCGGGAGCGGGTGGTGAGCTGCTCCGCGGACAGGTTCGCCAGCCACGAGCGCGCCCTGTCGGCCTGCGTGCGGGTGTAGCGTTGGGTGACGGCGAGCGTCCCGGTGCCATCATCCTTCACGGAGAGCACGTAGTGGGCGTCCAGCTCCGGCCCCTCGGGGGGAGTCAGGGGAATGGGCTCCAGGGCGGTGGTACCGGGAGCGAGCACGAGCGCCTGGGCGTAGGGCAGCGGGCCGCGCGCGCCGAGCCGGCCCCGCTGATGGGTCATGGTGGCATCCACCCATTCGGTACGCCCGGCCACCTGGGCGCGCACGATGGCGTGATTGAAGGCGTAGGGCGAGGGAAGCTCGGAGGCCACGCCGCCCCGCCGGCGCGAGTTCACCAGGGCCACGTGCGCGGGGATGCCCAGGGGGCGCAGCAGGGTGGCCAGCAGCAGCGCCTTGTCCTTGCAGTCACCGAAGCGCTGGGAGAGCACCTGGCCCGGTGCATGGGGCTGGTGGGTGTTGGGGCCGAGCTCGATGCCCAGGTAGCGCACCTCGTCCTGGACGAAGCGCACCGCGGCGAGGAAGCGCGCCTCCTCGGTGGGAAGCGAGCGCCAGGAGTCGGCCAGCGCCGTCAGCTCGGGCGAGCCTTCCAGTCCGTCCTGCAGTGCGAGCCCCCAGGTGGCCACCTCTTCCCAGCTCTGGAAGCTGCTCACCTGGACGTGGGGCCAGACGGCCAGGTCGTCGGGGACGCCGTCCTCCCCGGTGAAGGTGGGCACGTCCTTGCGCTCCCACCGGTACTCGCGCAGGCCACCCACCTCGCGCACCACGGGCTCCGCCGCCGCCGCGCCGTGGGTCTTGAAGTGAAGCTTCAGGTCCACCGGGACGAGCAGCCGGTGGACGAAGTGGGCCACGGGCGTCTCGTCCGCCAGGGAGATCGCATCCAGGTGGTGTCCCCGGAAGAGCGGGTGGAGCTCCTCCACCGTCCAGGACTCGTCGAGCAGGTCCCCCGCGCGCACGTCCTGGAGGAAGACGAGGGCGGTGCGCTCGTCGCTGTAGATGCCCATGTCCAGCCGCTCTTCCTGCTGAATCACCTTTACGTCCTCGGCACGCAGCAACTGGGTGCGCACGCCGTCGCGGATGCGCCAGACGCCGTGCAGGCGCAGGCGCTCATGGGTGTTGGAGAACTTCACCTCCAGCTGGGAGCCCGTCTCCACGCCGCGGCTGCTGACCACGCGCCGCACCTGGCGGACGAAGCGCTCGGTCAGCTCCGGCGAGACGCGGACCTGCTCCTCGGACAGCAGCACGTGGAGGCCCGAGACGGCGTCCTGCTCACGCAGCGGGCGCTCGGCGTCCACCCGGGTGGGCTCCACCCAGGAGGGAGGATCGGTCACCGGGACACGGGCCTCCTCGGCGCGGGCGGGCAGCGTGGCGAGGGCGGACAGCAGCAGGAGGAATCGCGGGAGGAGCATGACGGGCGCATCCTCCCAGGAGGGGGGACGGAGAGGGAAGCACCGAGGGCGTTTCTGACACCCTCCGTGAAGAGGACGCGCATGTTCGCGGCACGCTGGCACAACAGCGCGCCATCGGCTTGAGCGCGATATCCGTTCAGCGCGTGGGCTTCAGCGTGGAGAGCGAGCGCTCCACCCGGGCCGAGCCGGGTCCGTAGTCGCGCTCCGGCGCGGTGTAGAGGACGAGCACGGACCGGTCCGCGAGCGGCAGGAAGTACACGAGGGTCCGCGACGTGCCTTGCTGGAACTCGTAGCGCGCTACCGGTCCCGCGGGGAGTGTCCCGTTCGTGGCGTTCAGCCGCTTGTCCGGCACCGGCACCCCCGCGGCACCCAGCACCTCCTCCGGTGGCGCATCGACCTTGGGCGGCGTGCCCTGCACCGAGCGCACCTCCAGCCCTCCTTCGAAGCGCGCCACGGCCGGTGGGCCCGGCTCCTCGGCGCGCAGGGCCATGCCCGAGGGGGGCTCGTACTGGAGTCCGAGCGCGTTGAGCTCCGTCTTGCGCGAGCAGGCCACGGCGCAGGACAGGAGCAGCCACAGGAGGATCGTCGAGCGGTTCACGTGCGCGACTGTGCCACAGGTGCGCGGCGAGGTGGCGCTGGCTCAGAACAGACAGATGCCGCAGTCCAGGGTGCACTGCACGGTGAGCAGCCCGAGGCCGCAGGACTCGGTGAACTGGCACTTGAGATCACCACACGTGTAGATGTCCTGGGGGTGGAGGCGGGTGGTGATGGGGGCGTAGCTGATGCCGTTGCGCGTGCACTGCGTGTAGTACGTGTTCGTGGGGTCGCGCGTGCAACTCGCGGCACAGCTTCCCGCCTGGACGATGGGCGCGCAGGCTCCGGGCTTGCCCAGCGCACACACCCGCACGCTGCTCTCGTTGCTGCCCAGCGGCCTGTCGTCGTTGCCGGCGAAGACGCCCTCGCCCGTGAAGAGGTTGCCGAAGAAACAGCCCTCCCGCCGCGAGAACTCCTGGAGCTCCGCCGACGTGGTGGCGATGGGCTCCCCACGTGCGTTCCTGCCCTGGACGGAGATGGCGACCTTGCGCCCGAACTTGTTGACGTGCGCGGCCAGGCACGCCGAGACGAGCTGCTGCTCGGTCACGCTCGCCGGTTGCCCGCTGGCCCAGTCCGGTGCCAGTCCCAGCGAACCCTCCCAGACGTAGGTCCTCCCCTTGCCGTCCGTGTACGAGCGCGTCTCTCCGCCCCGCACGGCACAGGCGACGACGTACCGCATGACCGTCTCGGCCAGCGTGTCGTTCTGGTCGAACCACGAGGAGAACTCGGGGCTGCTCAGCCCGTTGAAGGCGAGGCCATTGAAGGCCAGCCCGTTGAAGGCGAGGCCATTGAAGGCCAGTCCGTTGAGCGTCTCCCCGTTGCTGGCCTCGAGCTCCTGCCGCTGGCGGCCGGGCTCCTCCTGCCGCTCGGTGACTTCGTCCACCGGGCTACAGGCCATGGCGGCGAGCAGCAGCAGCACCGAGGTGCCTCGATGGATGACGCCGGTCCTCCGGGTCGCGGTGGTCTCCATACACATCCCCCCTGTGGCGGCCGGGTGATTTCGGAAACTGGCCCCCAGGACTAAATGCCGCCATTCGAGCAATTCATGTAAGGCCTCTTCGTCACTGAACCGCCCAACCGTTGGTCCTGGATGGAGCGGGCGTGGAGCGGCGGACAATTCACGAGGATGCCGTCCGTCGCCGGACACTTGGCTAGGATGGGGACGCCGTCAGGGAGGACGGCCCCATGTCCGCACCCAGCAAGCCCCAGCCCGCGTCCATGTTCGTCGACTTCGAGCGCGAGGCCTGGCGGGCCCTGCGCGCCGCGACACCGCTGCCCCTCAGCGCGGAGGAGGTCGAGGGCCTGCGCGGACTCGGCGAGCACCTGGACCTCGAGGAGGTGGCGGACGTCTACCTGCCGCTCTCCCGGCTGCTCAACCTGCACGTGGCCGCGACGCAGAGCCTCTGGGCGGCGCAGCAGGCGTTCCTCGGCGGCTTCACCCAGAAGGTGCCCTTCATCATCGGCATCGCGGGCAGCGTCGCGGTGGGCAAGAGCACCACGGCGCGCATCCTCCAGGCGCTGCTCTCGCGGTGGCCGGATCATCCGCACGTGGAGCTCGTCACCACGGACGGCTTCCTGTTCCCCAACCGCGTGCTCACCGAGCGCAACCTCATGCACCGCAAGGGCTTCCCGGAGAGCTACGACCGGCGCGCCCTGGTGCGCTTCCTCGCCGAGCTGAAGTCCGGACGCGCCGAGGTGTTCGCGCCCGTCTACTCGCACCTCGTCTACGACATCGTCCCCGGCGAGTCGGTGCGGCTGCGCCGGCCGGACATCGTCATCCTCGAGGGGCTCAACGTGCTGCAGACGGGGCCGGTGGAGGGCGGGAAGCTGCCGCACACCTTCCTATCGGACTTCTTCGACTTCTCCATCTACGTGGACGCGAGCGAGCAGGACATCCGCCGCTGGTACGTGGACCGCTTCCTGAGCCTGTGGCAGACGGCGTTCCGCGACGAGCGCTCCTTCTTCCGGCGCTTCGCCGAGCTCACCGAGGAGCAGGCCATCGCCCGCGCCGAGTCCGTGTGGGGGGAGATCAACGGCCCCAACCTGGCGCAGAACATCGCGCCCACCCGCTCGCGCGCGCGGCTCATCCTCATGAAGGGCGCGGACCACAAGGTGCGCCGCGTCCGCCTGCGGAAGACCTGAGCGCCTTCAGGGAAGTGAGCGAAGGAGAGGACTGTCCCCTCTCCCCTCGGGAGAGGGTCGGGGTGAGGGTGCCCGGGCCCGTTCTTCAACCCGTGGTCCGAAGCGGGGACAGGGGGTTGAACCTGGGTTCACCCGCTACCCTCACCCCGTCCCTCTCCCGGAGGGCGAGGGGAAATGGCCGCGGGTCAGCGCATGTTCCCAGCGGCACTCTTTCGCCGACCTACCTCAAAGGGATTAGCGCGAGGAGGCGAGTGTCCCCGCCCGGGCCGGCTGGGCGCGCCGGGAGCCGAGGATGTCGCGCAGGGCCTCCTCCAGGTTCACGTAGCGGAACGTGAAGCCCTCGGCCAGCAGCCGCTGGGGGATGCCGCGCCGCCCGCTCAGGGCCAGCTCCGCCTCCGTGCCGAGCAGCCGCGCGCCCAGGCGCACCGCCCACGCCGGGACGGGTGGGCTCCAGGGCCGCCGCAGCACGCGGCGCAGCGTGCGCATGAGCTCCGCGTTCGTCACCGGAGAAGGCCCGGTCGCGTTGTACACGCCCTCCATGGCCGGGTTCTCGATGGCCCGGAGGAAGAGGGCATTGAGGTCATCGATGTGCAGCCAGCTCACGTACTGCTGGCCGCTGCCCACCGCGCCGCCGAGTCCCCAGCGCGTCAGCCGCGCGAGCTTGTCCAGCGCGCCCCCGTCCCGGCCCAGGGCGAAGCCGATGCGCAGCAGCACCTGACGCGTGCCCGGCGAGCGCTGCCCGGCGAAGGCCTGTTCCCACTGGCGGCACACGTCCACGGAGAAGCCCTCGCCCGGGGGCGAGCGCTCGTCCCGTACCGCGTCCCCCGAGTCGCCCAGGATGGCCAGCGAGGCGGCCTGCACCCAGACCTCGGGCGGCGTGGCGCACCGGCGGATGGCCTCGCCCAGCACCCGTACCGAGTCCAGCCGCGAGGAGAGGATCTCCCGCCGGTGCTCCGGCGTGTAGCGGCAGTCCACGCTCCGGCCGGCGAGGTTGACCACCGCCACCGCGCCCTCGAGCTGTGCGCACCAGGCGCCCGGAGTCCGGCCGTCCCACGCCACCTCGCGTGCGTCGCCCGGCGACGGGGAGCGGGTGAGGATGACGACCTGGTAGCCCCTGGCCTCCAGCACCTGCGCGAGCGAGCGTCCGAGAAACCCGCTGCCCCCGGCCAGCACCACCCTCCGTGTCGTTCCCATGACAGCCCTTCCTTTCGAGGGAGGGCACTCGCCCCCCGTTGCCAGGGAGTACCGGGAAGGGCGCCCGCGGTTGCGGGGGGGATTTTCTTTCCGGTCCGGATTTAAGGTGGGCGCCATGAAACCGCTGCGTGCGCTCCTCTTCGCCGCCGTCCTGCTGGCCGTCCCTCCTGCCCTCGCGTGCCTGTGGGACAGTGACACCCTCCAGGAGGAGTCCATTGGCCTCGACGAGGTGGCCAACGTGCTCCGGGGGAAGCTCCTCAAGCACTCGGCGACCTTCTATGAGCGCAAGGTGGCCTACACGCTGCCCCTGCTGGAGCAGGCGGACGTGAAGCCCGAGCGGTACGACGATCTCGCCGTGGCGTACGAGAAGCTCGGCCGTACCCAGGAGGCCATAGCGACGATGGAGGCCAAGGAGAAGCGCTTCCCGGGCCAGTACACGACGGCGGCCAACCTCGGCACCTTCTATGCCCACGCGGGCGACTACCCGCGTGCACTCGAGGAGCTGCGCCGCGCCCTGGCCCTCAACCCGGACGCCCACTTCGGCCGCGAGAAGTACCAGGTGAAGGCCATCGAGTACCTGCAGCGTCTGGCTACGACTCCCGAGCTCGTCCGGAAGGAGGAGTTCCTCGGGCTCCCGCTCGAGCCGGACCGCTACCTCTTCGTCATGAATCCGAAGAAGACCGTTCTGCGGAAGGAGGTGCCCGAGCTTCCCAAGGACGTCCTGGAAGGCCTGGTGGGCATCATCCGCTTCGGCAGCGGCGAGAAGAGCCAGCACGTGTGGTTCAGCCTGGGCATGTCGCTGGCGTGGAGTGGCCACAAGCACCTCGCCCTCCGCGCGATGCGCCGCGCCGAGCTGCTCGGCCATCCCCTGGCGCGTGAGCATGCCGGGGAGCTGCTGCGCACCATCAAGGCTTACTCCGGCAGGCACTCGGAATGGGACAAGGTCGGCGCCGAGCTCGACGCGGAGTGGGCCAAGGGGCAGGCCTGGGTTCAGGAGAAGCAGCGCCAGGAGGAGGCGCTGCTCGCCAAGGGCAAGGAGAAGCAGGTCTTCGGCTACTGAGGGGAAGGTCCACGGCGGGCGGGCTCACACCGCCGTGTCCGCGCCGGGCGCGCTCTCCTTCATCTGCTCGACGAAGCTCTTCCAGTCGTCGTCGCCGATCGGCCCGCTCGCGACGGCGACCAGCTGGTGGTCGATGAAGAGGTAGAAGGGCGCGGCGCGCCGGGGGTTGAGCCGTTCACGCACGGCGGGCTCCAGGACGAGCACATGCTCCAGCAGCGCCGAGCCCTCCAGCAGGGGCGCGATGTCGTGCGTGGAGTCCGCGGGGACGATCCACAGGCTGACGCCCGCGCCTCGGATCGCCGGGAGCATCCGCAGCAGCTCGGGGACGGTCCCGCGGCATTTCGGGCAGCCGCTGGACAGGAACAGCAGGACGGCGGCCTGCCCTGCGAGCTCGGCGGAGGTGATGCGCCGGCCGTCCACCCGCGCCCGTCCCTCGAACGCCGGGACCACCTGCCCGATCGGGAGAGGTGGGGGCGGCTCCGCGGACCCCGAGCGTCGCACCAGGCGCGCGAGCCTGTGCAGGTTCGTCGAGAGCAGGAAGGCCATCACGGCGGCGCCTGACAGCGGAAGCCATGCGCCCGGGGAGAGGGCGGCCTCCGGTGGCCCCAGGAGGAACCAGGCCGCACAGGCGGCGATCAGCAGCAGATTGCGGACGAGGTCCCAGGCCGAGAGCGGATGGTCACCGGCGCCGAAGCAGTTGCAGCTCACCGTTTGTCTCTGCATGAGCGCGACGAGCAGCACGGCCGTGAACGCCAGGAAGAGCGCCAGGGCCGCGGCCATGCCGTGATGGGCGGCCGCGCCTCCAGCGGCGAGGGCCAGCGCGACGAGGAACTCCAGAGCCGCGATGGCGGCGGCGGCGCTTCGGCTCCAGCGGGCGGGGAGGTGGACCAGCGCCTCGAGAGTCCCGGCGAAGCTGCCGAGCGCGCGCGCCTTGCCAAGCGCCGCGGCGAAGAGCACGACGAGGATGTAGAGGCGGCAGGCCTCGGAGACGTAGGTGGCCGTCATCCGAGCTCGCCGTCCTCCCAGCTCGGCGCCAGTCCGCCCTGGCCGCGACGGCGGCGCCGCGCTCCCTCGCGGGTGACGAAGATCGTGTCGAACCAGTCGTCCTCCCGGCTGCGCCGCACGCCGCCACCAAGGGCACTGCGCAGCGCGCGGGCGATCTCCCAGGCGAGGTCCTCGGCCGGCTCGTCGCGGCGGATCGGCAGCCCGAGGGACGCCATGTCGTCGCGGGTGAGGGCGTAGGTGTGGGAGTGGTGGCCGAAGAGGAGCTGGTCGGCGATGCGGGCCCTTCGCGCCTCCGGCTCATGGGCCATGTGCAGGGCGAGCAGCTCCGCGCAGATGAGCCGGGCCTCGAGAATGGAGCGGTAGAAGGACGTCAGGGTCGTCGGGAAGATGTTCTCGCACAGCACCGACATGGCCTGCCGCTTCGCCTCGCCCTCCTCGAGCCCGAACCAGTCCTTGGCCATCTGACTGAACAGCCGCACGTCCTCCGAGGAGGCGGCGAGCGGCCCCGAGCCCTGGGCGGAGGGGGCGGTCTGCAGCAGGGGATCGATGGGCGAGAAGACCGCGACGGGCCCGGCGACAAGCTCCCGAGCGGCCAGCGCCGTGATGGTCCCGGCGGACTCGCAGCGGTGCGGCACGATGAAGGTGAGGTGGTCGGTGAACGAGTGCAGCAGCAAGGCGATGCGCCGGGCCGCGTTCACCACGCCCCCCTTGCAGTAGAACACCACGTCCAGCCTCGCCGGGCGCCCGAGGCCGCGCAGGGTGTCGTAAAGCTCGGGCAGCAGCTCCAGCTCGAGGTGGGAGGCCGCGAAGACCAGCACCTTGCTGCCCCGCCTCGCTTCGAGCTCCTCGATGTGGCGGCGGATGTTCACGGGGCCCGCTCCCTCGCCCGCGCCCCTTCCGTCAGGCACGCCGCCATGGCGCCCGTCATGTCCAGCTCGGGCACCAGCTGCTCGATGAACAGGAACTGCCCGACCGGATTGTTCTCCAGGAAGACGTACTCGCCCCCTGGGGTGACGATGAGATCGATGGCCCCGTAGTTCAGGCCGTAGCTGTGCACCAGCTCCAGGCAGCGGCGCTCGATGTCCGGCGGCAGGCGCTCGGCCGCGTAGCGGATCTCCGCCGAGAAGTCGCGGAAGTCCGTCTCGGTGCGCGGGTCCTCCTGGGAGTCGATGCGTGCGGCGAACACCCGGTCGCCGATCACGGTCACGCGCAGCTCGTAGCGCTTGGGCACGTGCTGCTGGAAGAAGGAGGGCAGCTCCACGACCGCATCGAGCGCCTCCTCGTGCTCGTCGGTGATGCGGGTGGTGGGAAGGGTTCCGGCGATGCGCTCCTCGAGGGCGACTTGTTCGGCGGCCAGTGTCGGCGTGGAGAGCGACTTGAAGACGATGTCTCCGTCCATCTTCGCGCGGAAGGCGTCGACGCCGCCGCGGCGGTTGGTGACCAGGGACGGCGGCACGTGGAAGCCCAGGCGGGCGGCGCGCAGCAGTTGCTCTCCCTTCCAGCTCGCTCCGCGCAGGGCGGCCGGGTGGCTCATCCAATAGCAGTCGAGGGAGTAGAGCAGGCTGAACAGCATGTGCTCCATCTCGCCCTCGGCGTAGGCCCGTTCCTGCGGCGACAGGTCCGCGGAGAGGAAGTTGAAGCTCGCCTTCTTGCGCATCCAGACGGCGCCGATGTCGGAGACAGACAGGGCCTCGCCGGTGGGGAGGTGGACGAGCTCTCCCTCCCAGCGGCCGCGGGCGAACTCCAGGTTCAGGGCGAAGTGCTTGGGGAATTCGTCGAGATTCAGCCGGAAGGGATTACCGCCGGCGGCCGCGAGCTTCGCCGAGACGATATCGGCATGGAGGTCGGCTCGTTTCGTGACGATCAGAACGCGTTTGGGCATCCGGTTGGGAGAGCCGTCCGTCAGGGGCAGGGGAGCCACGTCGCAACGGCCCCCGAGTGCTCGGAGGCCGTGGCGAAGGCGCCAACTAGCACCAATAGCCTGCCTCATAGCCCCAGAACTCGTCGTCCATGCGGTAGCTGCCGTCGCCGACGGGGTCCGTGCACCCAGCCAGCGAGACCCCTTCACGGGCCTTCCACTTGGTGGGCGCGGCCTTCTCCTTCTTCTCGTTCTTCTCGGCCAGCTTGAACGCGAAAACCTTCTTGTCGTTGTTCATGACCCGATCCTCTTGAGCAGGAATGGAGCGGCGCGGTGAGCACCACGTCGCGGCGTTGTGTGGCGACGCTGGCGTGGACGTTGGCATTGGCCATCCATCAACGCAAGGATAAGGTTTCACTCCGGGTGTGGACCCGCGGAGCCGTCACTCGCGATCGACGCAAGCGTTTGACGTGATGCGTAAGCGGTTCTTCGTCTCACGGGGTTGCCTTTGAGGCACCGCTCCCCACGCGCAGCACGCGCCCGAATCCCCGCTCCTTGCCCAGGGCGGGCGTGGCCGCTCCCGCGTCCACCGCGAGCCGGCCGTTGATGAGCACTGTCTCCACGGCGCCCCCGTTCTGGTTCACCAGCCGTATGAAACCGTCGAAGCCCTCCATCGAGGACTCCCGCGGCACGTCCAACTCCTCACCGAGCCGCTCCGGGTCCAGCACCACCACGTCGGCCCGCTTGCCCGGCGCGAGCGTCCCGGCCTCCAATCCCAGCCACTCGGCGATCTCCCCCGTGAGCCGCCGCACCGCGTGCTCCATGGGCATCACCGGCTCGCCGCGCTTCTCCGCCTCGCGCACCAGCCGCAGCATCCGCAACGGGAAGTTGTAGTGCGCCATGTTGCGCAGGTGCGCCCCCGCGTCAGAGAAGCCGATGAGCACATCCGGGTGGCTCACGATGGCCTCCAGCTCGCGCGGCCGGTCGTTGGCCATCACCGTGTACCAGCGCAGCTCCGGGCCGTGGCGCGCCACCAGGTCCAGGAAGGTGTCCACCACGTCCTGCCCCCGCTCCCGCGCGAGCTCCGCGAACGAGCGGCCCACCAGCGACGCGTCCGGCGCCTTCAGCACCCGCGACTGGTTGAAGTCCCGGTGGAACACCTTGGGCAGCAGCCGGCTCTTCCACTGCCGCTTGAACCACGTCCGGTACCGCGCGTCCTCCAGCAGCCGCCTGCGCTCCACCGCGTCCTGCAGGTGCAGCGCCGCCGCTCCCGCGCCGAACTCCTCGAACACCACCAGGTCGATTCCGTCCGACCACAGGTCGAAGATCTCCGGCAGCGCCTGCCAGCGGAAGTCCGCCTTCAGCACCCGGTTGAAGAAGCGCGACAGCAGGCCGATCTGCCGGTGCAACCCCCGCGTGGCGCGCGTGTCCATCATGGAGATGACCGTCGTCTTCAACGGCTGGCGCAAGAGCCCCACGCTCTCCCACAAGAAGAGGAAGACATTCACCTTGGTGGTGATGTTGGGCACGCCCTGGAAGACACGGCCCCGCTCGCGGAGGATGCGCGTGAAGCGGCGGTACTCGGACCAGCTCGCGAAGGTGGAGGGCAGGGGACGGCTGCGGATGCTCCGGCTGCCGCCAATCTTGTCCCACGGCAGCGTCATGATGGAGAGGCCGGCGTAGCCCTCGTCGAGCCCCTCGCGCAGCAGGGCCTCCATCCGGGCCAGCTCCCCGGACGAGGGCTTCACCCCCTTGTCCAGGCTGCGCTCCAGCCCCATCACATGGGCCCGGATGGCCGAGTGGCCCACGAAGGAGCCCACGTTGGGGCCCAGCGGCAGCCCGTCCAGGTGCGTGAGGTACTCGCCGAGCGTCTCCCAGTCCTTCTTGCGCTCGAGCAGCGAGCGCACCGTGCCGTAGGGGATGGCCTCGACCCGGCAGAACTGGTCGGCGAGGTCCTCGGGCGTGCCCACGGCGAGGCTCAGCGAGCAGCTGCCCACCATCACCGAGGTGACGCCGTGGCGCACGGACTCGGAGAGCGAGGGGGCCAGCTCCACCTCGGCGTCATAGTGGGTGTGCAGGTCGATGAACCCGGGCATCACCCAGCGGCCCGTGGCGTCGATGACTCGCGTGTCCGGCCCCGCCGGCAGGGGCGACTCGCTGATGGCCGTCACCCGTCCGTCGCGAATACCCAGGTGCCGCACGCGGGGCGGACTGCCGCGTCCGTCGAAGAAGAGGCCGTTGGAGATGACGAGCTCGTCCATGGGGTCCTACCCTAGCAGGGGGCCGCCGAGCGGGCGGCATGGCGCACCCCCGCGCGACAGTGTGCATCTTCTCCTCCTTGGGAGGGTCCACATGGGCTCGCCAGCGCATCCTGGAGCGGAGGAGGGGCGTGCCCCCGAGGGGGTGGCCCACCTGCAGCAGGCGGCACAGCAGGCCCAGCTTCGGCGGTACGGGGTGCTGGCGAGTCTGGGCCAGCTCGCCCTCCGAGACCTCTCCTTCCCGTCGTTCGCCCGGGAGGCGCTCGCTCAGCTCCTCGAGGCGCTGGAACTGTCCCAGGGCGCGCTGTTGGAGCTGCTCGACGAGGGCCGCTTCCGGTGTGCCGCCAGCTTCGGGACCTCCCTGTCGCCCGGGCAGCTCGTGGAGCCCGCGCAGGCCGGTGAGTGGCAGGCGCTCCTTGCGACGCCCTCCCTGGCCGCGAAGGTGTTTGGAGAGGAGGAGCCCGTTCCCCTCACGCCGCTCGCTCCGGGCTCCCGGGGACTGCTGGTGCGGCTGCCCGGTCCCTCCGGAGAGGCCGTGGCCGTGCTCGCGCTCGGGGTGCTGCCGGAGCGGCGATGCGACGCGGACGCCCTCGGCTTCCTTCAGGCGGCCGCCCACCTCCTGGGCGCGGCCATCACCCGCGAGCGCCAGACGCGGACGCAACGCGCGGAGGTGGACCGGCTCCAGGCCCTCCTCGAGGGCGCCCCCCTCCTCATCGGCTTGAAGGGCCCGGACGGATGCTACGGCTACGTGAACCGCCGGTTCGCCACGTACCTGCGCAAGCCCGTCGAGGAGGTGCTCGGACATGCCGACGAGGAGCTCTTTCCCGAGGACACCGCCCGGAGGATGCACGCCCATGACGACAGCGTGCGCGCCTCGGGCGAGCCGTGCGAGTTCGAGGAGGAGCTCGCGCTGCCCGAGGGGCGGCTGCTCTTCCTGGCCTGGCGCTTCCCCCTCCGGGAGCCGGGCGGGAAACCCTACGCCACCGGACTCGTGGCGCTCGACGTCTCCACCCTGAAGCGGACCGAGCGCGAGTTGCGGCGCCGCGAGGCGGAGCTGCGCCAGATGGTGGATGGGCTCGAGGATCAGGGCCTCATCGGGTTGGATCCGCGGGGGCGGGTGACGGGCTGGAGCCGTGGCGCGGAGCGGCTCAAGGGCTACAAGGCGGAGGAGCTCATCGGCCGCGAGGTGGCCTTCCTCCACGAGGGGGAGCTCTCGCACCCCGGCATGGTGCGCGAGGCGCTCGAGAAGGCCGCGCGCGAGGGCCGCATCCAGGTGGAGAGCTGGTGCTTGCGCAAGGACGGCTCGCGCTTCCTCTCCGAGGACACGATCTTCCCGCTGTGGGCGGAGGACGGCGGGCTGCGGGGCTTCTCGGTGGTGAGCCGGGACGTCACCGAGCGCCACGAGGCCCAGAGGGAATTGCAGCGCAGCGAGGCGCGCTACCGCCTGGTGAGCCGCGCCACGGGGGAGTCCATCTGGGACTGGGACCTCGTCGGGAACCGGGTGGAGTGGGGGGAGCAGGCGCTGGAGTGCTTCGGCTATTCACCGCAAGAGGTGGACAGCCACCCGGGCTGGTGGGAGACGCGCATCCACCCGGAGGATCGCGAGGAGGTGCTGTCCTCGCTGGTGCGCGTCCTCGAGCACGAGGAGGAGCGGTGGTCCGCCGAGTACCGCTTCCTGCGCGCGGATGGGAGCCAGGCCTGGGTGAGGGATCACGGCTACGTGTTGCGCGAGGACGGCCGTCCCGTGCGGATGATCGGCGCCATGGCGGACATCACCCGCCGGCGGCGCGCCGAGGACGAGCGGAGCCGCCTCTACCGTGAGGCGCAGGGCGCCATCCGCCTGCGCGACGAGTTCCTGTCGGTGGCCTCGCACGAGCTGAAGACGCCCCTCACCACGCTCCAGCTCCACCTGCAGATGTTGCGCGTGCTGGCCAACAAAGGGGGCGGCGCCTTCACCCCGGAGCGCGCCACGAAGAAGCTCGCGCTCGCCGAGTACCAGGTGCAGCGCCTGGTCACGCTGGTCAATGATCTGCTCGACATCTCCCGGCTCAACTCGGGGCGGATGGAGTTCCGCTTCGAGACCGTGGACGTGGCCCGCCTGGTGCGCGAGCTGCTGGAGCGGCAGAGGGACCTCCTCCGGCGCGGTGGCTCCGAGCTGCGGGTGCAGTTGCGCGGTGCGTACGCGGCCCGGGTGGACCCGATGCGGCTGGAGCAGATCCTCACCAACCTGCTCTCCAACGCGGCGAAGTACGGCCAGGGCAAGCCCATCGACGTCTCCATCGAGGGCGACGAGGGCGAGTACCTCCTCCGGGTGCGGGACCGGGGCATTGGCATCGCCCCCGAGGACCAGCAGCGCGTCTTCGAGCGGTTCGAGCGCGCGGTGTCCGAGCGCCACTATGGAGGGCTCGGCCTGGGGTTGTGGATCTCCCGGCGGATTGCCCTGGGGCTGGGGGGGACGCTCACGGTGCGGAGCCGGCCGGGGGAGGGCTCCACCTTCGAGTTGCGCCTGCCACGCTTTCCCTCCGAGACTCGCCCCACCGAGCCGGTGGATGAAGCCCACTGGTGAGCGGGCCTGGGAGGCGGGGCCGCCAGATGAACGAGAAGACCGTGGTCGTGACCGGAGCGAATTCAGGCGTGGGGCTCGCCACCGCGACGGAGCTGGCCCGCGGGGGCGCCACCGTCGTCATGGCCTGCCGCAGTGCCGCGCGGGGCGAGCAGGCGCTGAAGGAGGCCCGCCAGCGGAGCGGCTCGGACAAGCTCGAGCTCATGCTGTGTGATCTCGGCTCGCTGGAGAGCATCCGGAGCTTCGCTCGCGAGCTCCAGACCCGGCACCCGAAGCTGGATGTGTTGATCAACAACGCGGGCGTCATCACCACGAAGCGGGAGACGACGCGGGACGGGTTCGAGTCCCAGCTGGGGGTCAATCACCTCGGCCACTTCCTGCTGACGAACCTGCTGCTGGAGCAGTTGCGGCGGGCGCCCCAGGGGCGGGTCATCAATGTCTCCTCGGGCGCGCACAAGACCGGGGCCATCCACTGGGAGGATCCGCACCTGACGCGGAGCTTTGGCGTGTGGAAGGCCTATTCGCAGTCCAAGCTCGCCAACATCCTGTTCACGAAGGCGCTCGCGGAGCGGCTGCGGGGCACGGCCGTCACCGCCAACAGCCTGCACCCGGGGGCGGTCGGGACCAACTTCGGCGTGGATCGGCAGACGGGGTTCGGCAGGCCCATCATGGCGTTCCTCGGGCTCTTCTTCCTGACCCCGGAGCAGGGCGCGGAGACGTCCGTGTACCTGGCGACGAGCGACGAGGTCACTTCCGTCTCGGGCGAGTACTTCTACAAGAAGAAGCGCGCACCGGTGTCGAAGAGGGCCAATGACCCGGAGCTCGCCGAGCGGCTGTGGTCCTGGAGCGAGCAGCAGGTCGGTTGGGCCGCCTCGGAGGCGCGATGAATCCCCGGACCGAAGCGGCCTTCCGGCGGGCGTACGATGACCTGATTTCCTTGTGGACCACGGCGCCCGAGTCCCGGGATGTCGAGACGCCGAGCGCACGCACGCGGGTGCAGGTGTGGGGGCGGGAAGGGGCACCGCCGCTGGTGCTGCTCCACGGGTTCAAAGTGACTTCCGGCATGTGGGCCGCGAACGCGCTGGAGCTCGGGAAGTCCTTCCGGGTCTACGCCGCGGATACTCCGGGAGACCACGGCTTCAGCGTGCCGCACCGTCCGCTGCTGCGGGTGGAGGATCTCCTTGGCTGGCTGGACGAGCTCCTCACGGCGCTGGGGCTGCCGCGGGCGAACCTGGGCGGGATGTCGTTCGGAGGGTGGCTCGCCGCGCAGTACGCCGCGCGGGCTCCGGAGCGGGTGTCGAAGCTGGTGCTGCTCGCCCCCGGGGCCACCTTCCTGCGCTTCAACATGGACTTCGTCCTGCGCGGTATTCCCTTCATCATCTGGCCGCGCCGCGACTGGGTCCACGCCTACCTGCGCTGGGCGGCCGTTCCGGCGGCGGAGGCAGGAGGCCCGTACGACGCGGTGATGAGCGGAATCGCGG